>JBKPDV010000275.1:0-10861 GCA_046728075.1 Acidobacteriota bacterium
CTAATACGGAGTCGTCGGCAGCGTCAGATGTGTATAAGAGACAGCCTCCACGGCCCAGTCCACTTCGATCCAGTCGGAGAAGACCGTCACGACAGCCGTCGGGATCTATCCACAGTTGCTGGTGATTCCGCAATGAAGATCCAACGAGTCCTCTGGACGATCGGGCTCTTCGCGTTAGTCGAGCTCTCGCCGGCCGCGCGCGCCGACGACAAGGATCTCTTGAAGCGCGGATCGGTACCGCCGAATGTCCTGATCGTCTTTGGCAACTCGCAGACCACCAACCAGCCGATCCTCGGCAACGCGAGCAGCTGGGACGGCGACGCGGATTCTCCGTCGAGCAAGCTCGGCGCCGCCAAACGTGTGATCCGACGGTTCGTCGCCGACAAGCGCGCTTCCTTCAATGTTGGTCTGACCAGTTTTGCCCACAACCCCAACGCCGGCAGCATCACGATCTACGGCAAGCACTGGCTGTATGCGCCTCTGACGGCGGATTTCCCGTCGGAGTCCTGGAGAGAGCCTGCCGGAACCATCGAACGATGGGGCTCCGCTGGGGAGGGGCCTTGTACGAATCTGGTTTCTCCTTCCTGTACGGGCACATCGCCCAGCTTCGTGACGCTCGCCAACAACGCCACTGTCGCGGGGCCCTTCTTCGGGAACACGGGCGCCGGCGTGGCTTACGTCTACTTGAACGGAAACGCCAGCTCCGCCTCGCAGCGGGTGCGCTCGACTCTCACGGCCGGCCGTTACGGCGACGCATTTTCCGACGGCACACTTTCGGCCTACCTGCTGCCGGGGCCGCCTCCGCACTCGCTCGAGGTCAGGAAGGAATACCAGGAAAAGAGCGGCAATAGCTGGTCGACCAAGAGCACGACACCGCGCGGCGATCCGGGCACGGTCACTGTCTTCTACGCGCCTCCGGCCTCTTTGAGCGGGGATTCCTTCTTCTCGACCGCGCCGGACGCCGGGGACGAGATCGGATTCCTGAACGATCCGAAGGCGGATTTCGCGGTGGGCGCCAATTGTTCCGGCTGGGAGTTTCAGACCAACAGCGCTCCGCTCCCGCTCATCAAGATCCCGCGCGATTACAAATGGGGCGCGAGCTGTCTTCCTCCGCAAGATTCCTATCCTTGCCTCGCGCGGCTCATGAGGCCTCAGGCGGTCCTGACGAGCTACGATCCCTCGACCGGGACCTTTTCCACGATCGACCACGACAACCCGGGTTACGGCGGGACCGGAAGCCAGTACGCCGACGGATGCGACGCGGGGCTCCTGGGAGCGGTCGACGCAGGCCTGAATGTGACGGAGAACCAGGCCATCCTGACCACGCGCAACGGATCCCAGGCCCCGATCAAGGACTTGCTCAAGAACGTGTACGACTACTTCAACACCCCGGCCATCGACGGATTCCAGAACGGGCGGCGGCTGGACGATCCGGACGCGAAATGCCGGACCTCCGCCGTCATCCTGATCTACGACAACTTCAACGGATGCCAGAACGACAACTGCTCCTACCTGACGAACTTCGTCTTGACCGACTTGAAGAAGATCGGCGCGCCGGTGTTCGTCATCGGATTCGGCGCGGGCGCCGTGGCGAATTCTTCGACGGGCGTGTGCATCGCCCAGAACAGCGGCGCGATTCTCTCGGACGGCAGCGTCGGGTACTTTCCGGTCTCCTCCGCCGACGGCCTCTACCAGGCCCTCTCCGACATCTTCTCGATCGTCAATGAGGGGACCAAGGACTTCGCTGCCGCCACGGTGTCGTCGGTCCAGGCCGGCGCGGACCAGATGGTCTACCTGGCGACCTTTAACGCCGCCAAGAACCGATCGATCTGGAACGGCCGAATCAACGGCTATCGACTCGACTCTCGGGGCGCGTTGCAACTCGGGTCGAAGACGATCTCGGATCCCAACGACCCCAATCACGGCTTGACTCTGCCGGCTCCGTCCAACGATCCGACCTCTCTGATCTGGAACGCGGGTCAGAACCTCGCACAGACGCCGGGAACGGGCGCGACCAACCCCGGGGCCGTCCTGAATCCCGGAGCTTCGCTCGCCTCCGGCACCTATCTGGACAACTCCAATGACACCGTCACGACGATCCCGACGCATTTCTATCCGGGCCGCAAGATCGTCTTCTCGTTGCCGCTTTCGACACCCAATCCGCTGTCGATCCTGCCCCTCTCCTCGGCGGGCGGGGTGCCCGAGAACCGCTATGACCTGACCAACACGCCCGCGGCGAGCTGGTGGCCCGCGGTCAAGGCGCTCCTGGGTCCTCAGACGGCTCCTCCCGCTGTGCTCTGGCCGTCGTTGAGCGACGCGGACGCCGGCAACTCGCTGCGGTTCCTCTGGGGAGATCGGGACGCCGTCATGACGACGACCGAGGCGAGCCAGCGGTATCTGGGATTGAAGCTCGGAGACATCTTTCATTCGACTCCGGCGATCGTCGGCCGCCCCGGGGACTACGCGTACTACGTCGGAAACCTGCAGGGGTACCAGACGTTCTTCCAGACGTACCGGCAGCGCCGGCGAGTCCTGTTCGTCGGCGCGAACGACGGGCTGCTGCACGCCTTCGACGCCGGCGCCTTCGGGCGCGATCCCTCTGTCTGCCGCCCGCTATCCGACGGGAGCACGCCACCGTGTTACGACCTCGGAACGGGAGCGGAACTTTTCGCTTACGCGCCGAGGTCCATCTTCCAGAACCTCAAACGGTTGAAAGACGCGGCCGGACCGCAGACCAAACAGGACGAATGGACGGTGGACGGCGGGCCGTCGGCCGCCGACGTCTTCGTCGACGCGAGTCATTCAGGCACCCCTAATCCGGCCCGGCGCGCCTGGCGGACGGTGCTCGTCGGAGGAATGCGCGAAGGGTCGGCATTCGAGGGGATCGGCGGAGCGTCACCGCGCGAATCCCAGGGGAGTTATTACGCGCTCGATATCACGCAACCCGACGAGCTGGTCACGGACGGGTCCGGCGTCGTCGGTCCACCCTCGAGTCCTCCGACCTTCGCCGCGCCCAAATGCTTGAACGCTTCGGGAGACGCGAGCTGTGGCAAAGACGCCGCCGATGCCACGGTGCGCGGGACGCAGCCAGCCCGAGCCTGGCCGACTGTTCTCTGGGAGATCACCGACGCGGGAGACGCGGACCTGTCCGGCTCGCCCGGAGCCGGGTACCGCGACATGGGGGAGAGCTGGTCGAAGCCGGCGATGGGGAGAGTCCGCCTTTGCGTGAGCGGCTGCGGCGGGACGAGTCCGCCTCCGGTGTTCGAGGACCGCTTCGTGGCGATCTTCGGCGGCGGTTTTGACCGGGAGCGTCTCAATCGCCGAGGCAACTGGCTCTACATGGTCGACATCGAGACCGGCCGCGTTCTCTATCGCGCCAACTCGAGCTGCGGGATCAACACGGGCACCGGCTCCTGCACGCCGGTCTACTTCGGGTCGATCCCGTCCGAACCGGCCGCGCTCGACATGAACGGCGATGGTTACCTCGACTTTCTGTACGTGGGAGACGCCAGGGGTCAGCTCTGGCGAGTGGATCTGACCGACCTCCGAATGTCGGCAACTCCTCCGAGCGGCCCCTTCGCGAACCAGCTGGACCTCGCTTCCGGCTCCGGAAAGCCCTTCCTGCTCTTCCAGGCTCCCCAGCCGGCTGCCCCTGCCGTCTCCCCGTTCTATCCGATCTTCTTCCGCCCGACCGCCGTTTCGCTCGGCTACACGAGCGCGAACAAACCGATCATCGGTCTGGCCTTCGGCACCGGAGACCGGGACGACATCCTGGCGACGACGGACCCCTCGAGCCTCTCCTACAGCCAGCGCTTCTACTACGTCCTGGACAACGCCAACTTGACGACGAGAACCGAAGCGAGCCTTTTGGAGATTCCCTCCTCCACGGCGCCCAAGGCGTCCTCGCCCGCTCCCAACGGCTGGTTCCTGGATCTGGCCCCCGGAGAACGCGTGATCACCGACTCGCTCGCCATCAAGGGAGTCATCTATTTCTCGACGTTCAACCCAAACTCCGCGGGGACTCCGCTGGGCAACTGCGGAAACGCGCTCCGCTGCGGAGGCTCCGGAGGAACCGCTCGCTTCTACAGCGTCCTGTACTCCAGCGGCGATCCGTACTCGGGCTCCGACCGGGGGCAGACGCAGCCGAACGCGACTTTTCTCACGAACCCGATCTTCTACACGTCGGAGGACCGCCAGGGGCACATCTTCTACACGTCTGACAATACGGTGTCGATCGTGCCGATTCCCGGAGGCACGCGCACGACTGTCAAGGACTGGAAGGAGAAGTAGGAAGCCCCGAGCAACCGCCGGCTAGCCCACGGCCGGCTCGTTGCGCTCAATGCCGGGGCAGTCGACTAGTCGAACCTCACTGAAACGATCTTCGAGCACCCGGGCTCTTCCATCGTCACGCCGTACATGACGTCGGCCGTTTCCATCGTGCGCTTGTTGTGGGTGATCGCGATGAACTGCGTCTCTTCCGTCATGTCGCGCAGCAGTCGGGTGAAGCGATCGATGTTGACTTCATCCAGCGGGGCGTCGACTTCGTCGAGGATGCAGAAGGGGGAGGGCTTGTAGCGGAAGATCGCCATGAGGAGGGCGATCGCCGTCAGCGCCTTTTCGCCGCCGGAGAGCAAAAGGATGGATTGGTTCCTCTTGCCGGGCGGCTGCGCGCTGATCTCGACGCCGGATTCCAGCAGATCGTTCTCGTCCAGAAGCCGCATCTGGGCGGTTCCCCCCTGGAACAGGCGGCTGAACATCGCGACGAAGTTCTCGTTGATGGCCTGGAAGGCTTCGCGAAATCGTTCGGAAGAAGTGGCGTTGATCTTGCGGATCGAATCCTGCAGCTCGGCGATCGAGCGCAGGAGGTCGTCTCGCTGGGCGGTCAGGAACGTCGACCGCCTGGTCTCCTCCTCGTACTCCTCGAACGCGAGCACGTTGACCGGGCCGATCCGCTCGATCGCCGCGGAGAGCTCTGCCGTCTCGGCCTCGAGCAGCGCGAGGGCCTCGTCGGACACGTCGGCTGGAGGAGGCAGTTCGCCCGGCTCGACACCGAACTCCTCGCGGGCCTGGGTCGTCAAGTGTTCCAGGTCGGAGTGGACCTTCGTCTCGGCCATCTCGGCCTCGAAGCGCGCCTCTCTGGCCGCGTCCAGCACGGAACGCGCCGCGCGGGTTCCTTCCTCGCCGCCCTCGGCGCGCGCGATCGCCTCCGCGGCCGCGGCCGCGGCAGCCTCCCGCTCGACGGCGTGTTGCTCGCGAGCGCGCAGGTTTGTTTCCTGCCGCTCCCGAGCTTCCGTTTCCTCTCGAGCGAGCTCCTGGCCGCGCTCGGCCAGCCGCCGTTCTTCCTCCGCGCCCTCACCGACCCGGCGATCGAGCTGGGCGCTCATCTCGAGGACTCTCTCCCGCGCGGCGTCGAGCGAGCGGCGGCGCTCGGCGGCGACCTCCGCCTCGGTGCGCCGGTGAGCGAGGTCGTCTCCCGCGGCCGCGGCGAAAGATCGGGCTTCCGGCAACGCGGCGGCCAGCTGATCCGCCCGAGCGCGAACCTGTTCTTCCCGCTCGGCGTGGCGGCGCTCCTCCCCCTCGATTTCGTTGCGGAGCGAGGCAAGCCTCGCCGCCTCGTCGGCCAGGGTGGCGGACTCGGCGGAAAGCGTGTCGCGCTCCCGGGCCAGCCGCACGCTCTCGGCGCGCCGTTCCTCGGCCCGCGCGGAGACGCCAGAAAGAGCCGTGTTCGCACGCCTCTCGCGCTCACGCAGCTCGGGGAGCCGTCCTTCCCGCTCGGTCTTCTGCCGCCGGAGGTCCTCGAGCGAGTGGTCGAAGCCCGCGACGTCCTCGCGCTCCTGTCCGACGCGCCCTTCCAGATCCTCGAGCTCGCGGCGCAGAGCGAAGAGGCCTTCCGCCTCCGGCGCCATTCGGAAAACCCGGACCAGTGATCCTCGCACCAGCTCCCGGCTGCGCGTGACGATCGGAACCGTCGGGAATCGTTCCGCGAGAAGAAGCGCTTCGTCGAGAGAGTCGAGAAAGGCGGCCGCCGGAAGAGCCGCCCTCTCAGCCGCGCCGAGCTCGCGAAAGTTTTCCAGCGCGACTTCCCATCCCTTGAGGCCTTCCTGTGAGGAGGCGCTCCCCGCGCTCCAATCGGCTCGGACGAAGGTCGCGGAGGGAAGATCCCGGGCAGCCGCGGCCGCCGTTCGCGGGTCTCCCGCGGCGAGAAGGGCGTCGAGCTCGTCCCCGAGGAGAACATCCACGGCTTCTTCCCATCCGCGTCGAGGCCGGAGACGGTCGGAGAGCCGTCCCCGCTCGGGCACGCCTGCTCGCGCGAAGGAATCACGCACAGACTGGACGTTGCTTTCGCGCCGGCGGAGGACTTCCGACAGGGCTCCCTGCCGGTGCTCGGCTTCTCCAAGCCTCTCGCGCGCCGCCTCGCGCTGCGACTGCTTCTCTTCCAGGAGTGCCGCCAGACGCTCGAGCTCCGCCTCGTCGCTCGCGACGGCCGCCCGCGCCTCCAGCTCGTGGCTGCTCGCGTCGGCCGCTTCCTTTTCGGCTTGCGCGACTTCCTCGTGCCGATCCCTAATCTCAGCGCCGACTTTCTCCAACGCCTCTCGCAGCCGGGAGAGGGACGCCGCGACGCGCGAGGCCTGTAAGTCCACCTCATGTCGGGCATTGCGGGCCGCGACGCTGTCGCCTGCCGCCGTCAGTGCATCCGCTCGGATCGCTTCCAGGTCGCGTTCGAGGGCGGCGAGCGCGGCGCCGGCGGCCGTCGCCCTGCGGTCCGCTTCCTCGCGCGCGAGGGAACGGGAGCGGGCGTCCGCGACCGCCCGCTCGAGACGCTCGTTCAACTCGGCGAGCTCCCTCTCGTTCCTCTCCCGTTCGGAGGTGACGTCTCTTCCTTCCCGCTCGAGGGCGGCGCGGCGCGAAGACAGATCCTGGACCGCTCGGCGATTGCCTTCCAGGAGAGCGTCGTCCCGCTGGATCGCCGATTCGAGAGACAGGACCAGCTCACGCAGGCGGTCTCTTTCACCGACCGCTTCCGAGGCAGCCAGGCGCGCCGACACGAGCTCCGCTTCCGCGCGAGCCAGCGCCGCGGAGGCCTCCGCTTCGCGGTCGCGGCGTGCGCCGCTTTCCCGGCGGGCTTGTGCCTCAGCCGCGGACAGGCGGTCGTGGCTCGCGCGGACGAGGGCGGCGCGCTTTTGGCGCAGCTCCGCTGACTTTTCCTTATAGCGGGCGGCCCGCGAGGCCTGTCGCTTGAGAGAGGTGACGTTGCGCTCGATCTCCGACAGGATGTCGGAGAGGCGCAGCAGATTTCCGCGCGTTTCCTCGAGCTTGGTCTCCGCGAGACGCTTTTTGAGTTTGTAGCGCGTGATCCCGGCGGCCTCTTCAATCAGCCGCCGCCGGTCCTGCGGCTTGGTGGAGAGAACCTGATCGATGCGGCCCTGTTCGATCACGGAATAGGCGCGCACACCCAGGCCCGTTCCGAGCAGCTGGTCCTGGATGTCCTTGAGTCGGACTTGCTTGTCGTTCAGGAAATACTCGCCCTGCCCCTCGCGGTAGACGCGGCGCCCGATCCGCAGCGTGTCCATCTCGAAGCCAGTTTCGTGCGAACCGTTCCCGTTGTCGGGGCCGTGGCCGTTTCCGTTCCCAGAGCCGTTGCCGTTCCCGCCGTTTTCCCCGTTCTCCTGGCCCGATCCGGACGGCCCGCCGCGGCGCGAGAGCGTCAGAGTGACCTCTGCCATGCCGAGCGGCCGGCGCTTGGCGGAACCGTTGAAAATGACGTCGTCCATCCGCTCGCCGCGCAGAATCCTCGCGCTCTGCTCGCCCAGGGCCCAGGCCACGGCGTCACAGATGTTCGACTTGCCGCAGCCGTTGGGTCCGACGACGGCGGTGACACTGCCCGGAAAAGCCAGATCCACCTTTTCGTAGAAGGACTTGAATCCCTGGATTTCGACCCGTTCGAGTTTGAGCATTCTTTTGAGGCAATGTAGCAGAGAAGTCCTTTACCTGCCACTATTTGTTGGGGTGCCGGAGGGTCCGTACCCCTAGATCTGGGTAGGGCTGTTGGCTCCCGCTCGCGGACCTGATCGAAGGGATGCACGGCCTACGTGGCGACTGAGGACTGAGGACCGAGGACTGAGGACTCGAGTGGCTTGAGTCACACTAACCGATTCGCACTGGGGCGGCTGCGACTGGAGTCCTCGGTCCGCAGTCCTCAGTCCTCAGTCGATGGTTCAACAATCTTCTTTGCACGCCCGTCATCGAGAGTGGTAGATTCCGCGTCGAATCGACAATAGAACTATGTTGAGCCTCGAGGTCCGTAAGCGAGCGGGTGGGGCCGAAGTGCATCGCCTCAGTGGCGAGGCCTTCACGGTCGGAGCTTCGTCCGGGAACGAAGTCGTCGTGCGAGCGCGCGGCGTCGCCGGGCGTCACGTCCGCATCTTCGAAAAAAACGGCCACTACCACCTCGGTCTCTACAAAGGGGTGGACATCGTCAACGTCAATGGGCACGAGTTCGCGGGCGGCCCGATCGCTCCGGGAGATCGCATCACGATCGGAGAAGCGACCATCACCGTCCTCCAGTCCCGATCGCAGCTGCGGCAGACGCCGATCCACGACGTTCCTATTTCGGACATGGCGATTCCGGTTCCGGTGATCGCGCCCCCGACCACGGAAATCGAATACCGCGCCATGCGGCTGGAGACCTACGGAATCTGCCGCGAGGCGGTGTCTCTGGAAGACCTCGCGACACGCCTGACGGATTTTCTCGACCGAAATTTCGAGCCGACGGAGTGGGCGGCCGGTGAAGTCTCGTCTTCCGGATTCCGGGCGCTGGCCTCGACCTTTCTCGAGCCTCCGGCGCTCCCGCCGCGTCTCGTGGAAGAGTCTCGCGCGGGGGAGAGGGTGGCGCGCACGGAGACGGTCACCGGCGTCCTCACTCTCGTGACGGAGCCCGGCGCCCCCGATTCGAGCGTCTTCGCGCTGCTCGTCCGAGAGAGCCCGCGGCTTCCCGCCCGTGGCATCCTCTTGCTCGAGGAGATCGTACGGATCGGCGGTCTCGTCCGCGAGGCGATCCGGGCGCGCCAACCCGAAGCCGAGGCCGCTGCATCGCCTCCGCCTCCGTCTGCTCCCGCGACGCGCGCCGACTCCGAGGCCGACACGATCCTGCACCAGACTGACGACCTGAAAAAGATCATCGAAACTGTTGAACGGGAAGTGATCGATCGCGCGATGCGCCGTGTCGAAGGCAACCAGAGCCGGGGCGCCGAGATTCTGAACATTTCCCGAGGGTCGCTCATCGCGAAGCTGAAGGAGTACGGGATCCCGGACTACCGATATCTGCGGCGGGATCGGAAGCGATAAGAAAGCTGTCAGCTCTCAGCTGTCAGCTGTTAGCCGTCCTGATCCTCGAGAATTCTCCGCACGAGCTCCGCAAGCGCGGCCGGTAGCGTCAGCAGCAGCTCTCCGTCGTCTTTGACCACCACCTGCTCGGTCTCGCCGGAGGCGAGCAGCTCTCCCGCGTCATCTCGAATTTCGTAATCCACGACCAGCCGGGCCGCCTCGGGCGGCCGCAGACGCGCCGTCACCCGCACGGTCGTGTCGGCGAGAATCGGCCGGCGGTAGCGGATTTCCATTCGGGTGATCGGAACGCGATAGCCCATCGCCTGCGACCGGGTGGCGGTGAAGCCAAAACGACCGGTCATGGCCTCGCGCGCGCACTCCAAGTAGAGCGCGTAGCGGCCGTGCCAGACCACACCGTACGGGTCGCATTCGGCGAAACGAACCGGGACCTCCACCGTGCAGCCGGAGAGCGCCGGTAGGGGTTTGCGGCCTGGCGGCGTCACGCTTGCTCCAGAACGGCGGCGAGAAAATTGCCTCCTGCTCCAAACGAGTCGACCAGGGCCCGCCGGCGTCCCGGCTTCCCATCGAAGGGTCCGGCGGGATCCGCCAGCGCTCGGCAAGCGGCGACGAGTTGTCCGCCCCCCGCCGCGGCCATTTCGCCGATCGCGTCCTTGACGGCAATCGCCGGCGGCAGCCCGCCGAAGATCTCGCGCGCGGCGGCTTCTTCCGCGCGATCCATTTCCACAACGCCGTTTCGGGAGGGAAGCCACAGATTGATGTCGGCCGGCGAGATCGCGGCGTCCGCAAGGGCTCCGAGGATGGAGCGCGAGATCGCGCTCGTACTGGGCACGAACCGATACGGCTCGGAGGGAACTCCGCAGGCGGCGAGCCCGGTCAAGCGGGCGAGTGGGCGGGCTCCGCGTGCGGCCGCGCTCTCTTCCTTCTCGAGCAGGAGCGCGAACGCGCCCTCCCCCTGAACGATCCCGGATTCGCGCTTGCCCCCCTTCAACGCGCCGACGCGGTCGAACCCCATCGCGTAGACCCGATTCCACTCGTCCACAGCCCCGGCAACCATCGCCTGGGCGCGGCCCGAGCCGATCGCGAGCGCGGCAAAGAGCAGCGCGTTCAACCCGGAGGGATCTTTCTGCGTAATGGTGACGTTTGGCCCGTAGATCTTCAGCTCGATCGACGCCTGAGAAGCGGGGGCGTTGGCGACGGTGTTGGGGAAGTGGAAAGGAGGCGCCGCCTCGGGAGACTCGACGAACAGAACGCGGAGGAACTCCGTCAGCGCCCCCGCTCCCGCCGATCCCGTGCCCATGGCGATCCCGATCGATTCGGGCGCGGCGGCGACGTCGTAGCCGGACTCGGCGATCGCCTGCGAGCACGCGAGAATCGCGAACTGGCTGCCCCGGTCGAAGCGCCGCGCTTTCATCGCCGGGATCTCCGGCTGCGGCGTGAATCCGTCATAGCGCGCGACGTGGGTGGCCTGGAGCCCCTCGCGCTCCTCGACGGTCATCGGCCGGATCGCGGTCTCACC
>JBKPDV010000276.1:0-9539 GCA_046728075.1 Acidobacteriota bacterium
CTCCCACTCCCCCTCTCCGCTCCTCACGTCTTTTCCCCCTCTCCCCCTCCGCTCCTCACCGCCACTCGGCTCCTCACGGCTCGCGTCGTCCGTCCCTCGACGGCCGCCCCATCAGCGTCTTGACCGCGCGCTCGAGCCCCACCCCGCGGGAGGCCTTGAAGAGGACGACGTCCCCCGGCCCGAGGCTTCCGGCCAAAAGCGCCGCAGCTTCTTCCGCGCTCTCGACGGTGCGCACCCGGTCGGCGGGAAAACCTTCCTCCCGCGCTCCCTCGCCAAAGGCGCGCGCGCGGGGCCCCACGCAGAGAATCTCGTCGGCCCGGGCCGCCGCGTATCCACCCGTCTCCCGGTGAAACCAGGCATCCTCCGACCCCAGCTCGAGCATGTCCCCGAGCACTGCGATCTTTCGCGTGCCGGGCATCTGGTACAGCAAGTCCAGCGCCGCGCGCATGGAGGGAGGACTCGCGTTGTAAGCGTCGTCATAGAGGATCGCCCCCGACGGATGGCGATGCATTTCTCCTCGA
Source organism: Acidobacteriota bacterium (assembly GCA_046728075.1). Taxonomy (GTDB): domain Bacteria; phylum Acidobacteriota; class Thermoanaerobaculia; order UBA5066; family Gp7-AA6; genus JBKPDV01. The sequence continues at coordinate 522 of JBKPDV010000276.1, forward strand.
TGGGGGGCGGGCTTCAAGTTCGGCGCGGTCGCGGCGCAGTCTTCCACGCTCGCTCCGCATGCGATCGCCAGCGCCGAGGCGGCGAGAAAGTTGGAGGCCTGGTGCATTCCCGGAAGCGGAAGGGCGATGGGCACCCGGCCCTCGGGCGCCCGCAGGTGAAACTTCGATCCCCCGTCTTTGAGCTCGACCCCTTCGATCACGACTTCAGCGGAGGCCCCGCGCCCGAATCGAAGGGTCTGTCCTCGAAATTTTCCCGCGATCGCCGCGATGCGCGCGTCGTCGGCGTTGACGACGAACGTCCCGGAGGGTTTGAGGCCCTCGAGGATTTCCGCGTTGGCCTTCGCAACGTTGTCCAGCGTGCCCAGGAACTCCAGATGCTCGGCGGCGATCAGCGTCAGCAGGGCGACGTCGGGCTCGAACGTTCGCGAAAGAAGCGAGATCTCGCCGACGGCGCTCATTCCCATCTCGCCGACCATCCATTCCGGCCATCGAGTCAGGTTCACGATCGACATGGGAAATCCGACCGCGCTGTTTTGATTCCCGGGAGTCTTTTCGACCGCAAAACGCCCCGACAGGATGGCCGCCGCGAACTCCTTGGTCGTCGTCTTGCCGGCCGAACCGCCGACCGCCGCGAGCCGGAAGCCCGCTTCTTTCTTCATCACGCCCGCGAGCTGGAGCAGCGCGCGGCGCGAGTCGGGCACGCGGACAACCGGGTAGCCGGGAGGAAGGTTGTCCGGCACCCGTTCCGCCAGAACGGCTCGGGCACCGGCAGCGGCGGCGTCCCGCGCGAAGGTGTGGCCGTCCAATCGGGCGCCGCGAAGCGCCACGAAGAGGTCGCCGGGACGCACACGGCGCGAGTCGACCGCGACGCCGGACAGCAAAGCTTCGCCGCTGGCCTCCACCCCGAGGATCGAGGCCAGCTTGGAGAGGGTGAAGTTCATCGAAGTTCGGCTACTTGCCTGCCAGCTCCTTTGCGACGACGCGGTCGTCGAAAGGGAACTCCCGATCCCCGATGACCTGTGTCGTCTCGTGCCCCTTGCCGGCAATCACGACGACCCCGTTCGGATCTGCCATCTCGATCGCCTCGCGGATCGCCTCTCGGCGGTCCGTGATCCGGCGAAAGGTTGTCGAGCCGGAGGCCCTCAAGCCGCGCTCGACCTCCGAGAGGATCGCCTCCGGGTCTTCCGTGCGCGGATTGTCGGACGTCGCGATGGGCAGATCCGCCAGACGCCCGGCGATCTCTCCCATCGGGAAACGTTTTCCCCTGTCGCGGTCGCCGCCGCACCCGAAGACGAGGACGATCTTGCGGTCCGTCACACCGCGCACCGAAGAGAGCAACCGCTCCAGAGCGTCGGGCGTGTGGGCATAGTCGACGAGGATCGGATACGACTGCCCCGCCGCGACCGGCTCGAAGCGGCCGGGCACGCGCTCGACGGAAGCGAGGGCCGAGGCGATCTCGGCTTCCGGCATCTCCAGCGCCAGGCCCGCCGCGGCCGCCGCGAGGAGGTTCTCCACCTGGAAGCGGCCTAGAAGCGGAGACAGGACACGGAAGGATTTCCCGCCTGCGATCACGTGCAGCGCGGTCCGATTCAGGTTCGATTCGATGCCGGCCGCCCGGACGTCGCTTTGGTTCCCGAGGGCGGAGAACGTCCAGACGGGGGGGTCGATCTCCCGCGCGAGGCGCGCGCCCCAAGGGTCGTCCACGTTCACGACCGCCGGCGCATCGGGCTTGCGCATCTGGAAGAGTCGTTTCTTGGCGGCAAAGTAGCTTTCCATGTCGCCGTGAAAGTCCAGATGCTCGTGTGTCAGGTTCGTGAAGATCGTCAGGTCGAAACGGCAACCTTCGACCCGGTCCAGAGCCAGAGCATGAGAGGAGACTTCCATCGCGGCCGCTTCGACCCCCTCGTCCACCATCTCGGCCAGCCATGCCTGCACGACCGGCGCCTCGGGAGTGGTGCGAAGGGCGGACGCTTGCCGCCGCCCGGTGCGATAAGCGACGGTTCCGAGAAATCCGGACAGACCGTGCCGCCGCGTGAGCAGCGCCTCGAGCAGCATCGTTGTCGTCGTCTTGCCGTTGGTCCCGGTGACCGCGGCGAGAACCAGCTTCTCAGCCGGGTTGCCCGCGATCTGTGCGGCCAGCTTGCCCAGAGCGCGGCGGGGCGAGGGCACGAGAATCCAGGGGACCGCGTTGCCCAGGCCTGGCGGCGCGGGCCGGTCCGAGATCACGACGGCGGCGCCGCGAGCGACGGCCTCCGCCGCATGCTCGAGCCCGTCGGTTCTCCGGCCGGCCAGCGCCACGAAGAGGTCCCCCGGCTCGACTTCGCGCGAGTCGTGTACGACGCGGAGAATCGCCGGATTGGCAGCACGCGCCTGCCGGGGAATTTCCGTCTCGGGAAGAACCGACAGGACTTCCATGAGGTTCACGGAGAAGGCGGCGAGGAACTCGTCTCCTCGCGGCCCCGAAGACCGCGGTTCCCCGGCGCGGTTTCCGAGAGTCGCAGCGTCACCGTCTGTCCCGGACGCAGGAGGCTGCCGGAAGGAGGAGTCTGCGATGCGACAAAGCCCGTTCCGGCCAATCGAGCCGTGACGCCCAATCTAGCAAAGAGAGAGAGGGCCTGCCGAGCCGAGAGTCCCACGGCGTCGGGCACGCGGTCGGGCGACTCTTCCCGCGCCGGGACTTCTGTCCGCTCCGTCCCTCTCAGCGCCGCGGGAACGACCCCGGCCGGGTACGAGGGTTGTGTCGAATAGGCCAACACGGTCTGCGGGACTCTCTGGCTCTCCGGCGCGATCCGCAAGATGCCCAGCGCCTGCCCGACGATTCGGGAAAAGAGGGGACACGCCACTTCCGCCGCGTAGTATTTCCCTTCCGGCTCCTCCAGGACAACAACGCCGACTAACCGCGGTCTCTCGGCCGGCACGAATCCGACGAAGTTGGGAACGTGACGGCCGGCCTGATACCCGCCCACTCCCGCTTTTTGCGCGGTTCCCGTCTTGCCCGCCACCGTGAAGCCGGGAATCGCCGCTTTGCTCCCGGTTCCGCGCTCGACGACGCCGACCAAGATCTCGCGAAGCTTGGCCGCGGTGTCTTCCGAGATCACCCGGGTCGGCGGCGCGAGCGGAGGTACCCGGACACGTCCGTCGGAGGCGATCACTCGCGTCACCAGATGCGGGGTGACGAGCCGTCCCCCGTTGGCCACGACCGCGGCCACCCGCGCGAGCTGCAGGGCCGTCACGGAAACTTCCTGTCCCATCGAGATCGATGCATTGGACAGAAACGACCAGCGGGCAAGAGGGCGAAAGATGCCGGTGTTTTCACCCGGCAGGTCGACTCCCGTGGACCGACCGACCCCGAAGGCCGAGGCGCCCTGGTACAGGCGCTCCGGCCCCAGACGCAGGCCGACGCGAATGATGCCGACGTTGGAGGAGCGCTCGAAGATTCCCGACAGCGTCAGATCCCCATAGTCGTGATGCTTGTCCTCGTTGATGGTGACGTTCCCGATTCGAATTGCGCCGTCAGTCGAGAAGACGTCGTTCATCGAGACGACCCGCTGGTCCAGCGCCGTCGCCCCGGTCACGATCTTGAAGGTCGAGCCCGGCTCGTACGCGTCGGCGGCCGCGTGATTGCGGCGCGCCTCCGCCGGATACCGGCCGTACTGATTCGGGTCGAACGCGGGCGCGTTTGCCATCGCCAGGATTTCGCCGCTGTTGGGATCGAGCAGGATCACGCTGCCGGATTTCGCACGCGTCTCGGCGACGACTGCCGAGAGCTCCCGTTCGGCGAGGAACTGGACCCCGGAATCGAGCGAGAGCACGAGGGTCGCGCCCTCCTGCCCGCGGGAGCCTTCCGCCGATTCCGCCTCGCCGTAGGCCGATCGGCGGGCGTCGGTCAGCGCCACGATCTCGCCGGGCTTCCCGCGAACGGTCGAGTCGTAGAAGTACTCGAGCCCGGCCAGGCCGACATCCTCCGTTCCGACGTATCCCAGCACCGAGGCCGCAAGGGATCCCTTCGGGTAGTAGCGCTTGGGCTCGGGCACGAGCTGCACGCCTGGAATCTTGCGCGCCCGAATGACGTCCGCAACCGCGGAGTCGATCTGGCGGGCGACGCGCGCGAAGACTTTTTTCTGCTCGATCTTCTGGTGAATGCGCGCGGCAATCACGGAGGCGGGCTGGTCGATCAGGGAGGCCAGGGCCGCGGCCGTCTTCTCCGGCCGCTCGATCTCTTCGAGCAGGACGTAGACCGACGAGGCTTCGACCGAGATCGCGAGCTCCCTGCCTTCCCGGTCCAGAATCGGTCCTCGACGCGGAGGGACTTCGATGCGCCGCTCCTGTTGCCGCTGCGCGCGCGCCCGGTACTTCGCGGCCTGTGCGATCTGGATCTGGGCCAGCCGGCCGACGACGACGAGAGCCCAAACGGCCAGCGCAAGGCCGAAGAACCGGAGACGGCGGGAGGAAAAAGCGATCACCGCTCTCGTCCTCCGGCCGCCGGAGAGTCCACGAATTGGACCTGTCCGGGACGGGGCGGTTGAAGGTTCTTTCGCGCGGCGGCCGCTGCCACTCGCGCGGGCGAGGAAGCCACCAGGAATTCGGCGCGCAGACGCCGGTTCTGCTCGTTCAATTGAGCCACGACCTTGGACCGCGCCTCCCGGATATATCCCACTCGTACGGTCTCGATGTGAAGCGCCGCGTAGATCACCAGGGCCGTCGCGATGGGCAGCCCGATCAGAAGGAAGGTCGCCAGCTCCCGCCCGCGACGCCGGTCGCGTTCTCGCGTCAAGTGGAGGTTCTCGATGCGCTTGGACTGGACGTAGTGGAGGGAGCTCATGGGAATAGTTGTCAGCTGTTAGTTGTCAGGCTGTCAGCCCTCCAACCGTTGGGCGACGCGCAGTCGAGCGCTCCGCGAGCGGGGATTGGCGCTGACTTCCTTTTCCGAAGGCCTGATCGGACGTCGCGTCAACACCTTCAAGAGCTGCCGCGAGCCGCAGACGCACCGGGGCAGCCGAGGGGGACAGAGGCAGACGCCGGAATCCCGCCGGAAGGCTTCCTTGACCATCCGGTCTTCCAGAGAGTGGTAGGAGATCACGGCGATCCGGCCGCCGGCATTCAAGTGGCGTACCGCAGCCGACAGAAAGCGCGTCAGCGAGAGAAGCTCTTGATTGACCTCGATGCGCAGGGCCTGGAACACGCGCGTAGCCGGATCGATCTTGCCGCGGGCGCCTCCCTTGGCGCCGGCCACGATCCTCGCCAGCTGCCGGGTCGAGGTAATCGGGCCCCGGGAGCGTTCCGCGACGATTCCCCGCACGATCTTTGCCGCCATCCATTCCTCCCCGTAATCACGCAGGATGCGTGTTAGTTCTTCGGCCGAAGCCGTCGACACGATGTCGGCGGCTGTTCTGCCGGTTCGTCCCATTCGCATGTCGAGCGGCCCGTCGCGGCGAAACGAGAAGCCACGCTCGGGCCGGTCCAGTTGCATCGAGGAAACTCCCAGATCCGCCAGAATCCCGTCGGCGTCGCCGACGCGCTCCAGAATGAGATCGAGATTCCCGAAGTCCTCTTCCGCGAGCTCGATTCGATCCGCGAAGCGCGCGAGACGCTTATGCGCGAGATCGAGCGCGTTGGGATCGCGGTCGATGCCCAGCAAACGAATTCCCGGTCCTCGCTCGAGAAGCGCCTCGGCATGTCCGCCGGCGCCGAGCGTCGCGTCCACGAAGAGACCGCCGCGCTCGGGCTCGAGGTTTTCCACGACCTCGTTGAGGAGGACTGGCAGATGCTCGCGTTTCTCAATCGTCCCGTCTCCCCTCTTGCGTTCTCATCCCTGTCGACTGTCGACTGTCGACTGTCGACTTCTCTTCATGACTGTCGACTTCTCTTCATGACAGCAACTTCGAAAGCTCGTCGTAGTCCTCCGGCGTGAAGTCTTCGGAGGCGAGGCGCTTGGCAAGCCCGGCGCGATCGGAGACCACCAGGTGATCGATGTTTCCCGTGACGACGACGTCCGCGGGGAGCTTCGCCGAGTCCCGAAGAATCTGCGGCACGAGCACGCGTCCCTGGCCGTCGATCGTTCCGTCCTGACCGTAGTAGTTGACCCGCTCGAGAAATTTCGTCTTCGCGCGATGAATGGCGGGCAGCGAAGCGAGCTTTTCTTCCAGAGCGCGCCAGATCGCGAGCGGGTAGAGAAGCACGTCCCTGCCATGCAGAGACGTCACGAACATCTCCGGGCCGAATGCTTCCTCGATCTGCTGCCGAAAAAGATTCGGCACTTTCAGGCGGCCCTTCTCGTCGAGGCGGGCCGGAGCGCTGCCGCGAAAGCGATCCATTCGTTCGTTCTGTCGTCCCAATCTTCAAAGACGGGACCACTTTCTCCCACTTTTTTCCAGATTAAGCCACTGGCCGGGATGTTAGGTTCGCCGAGTATTGTTAGTCAAGGAAAAGGTTTCGCCTGAAAAAATTCGGGGCGCTAGTTGGGCGTAATACCGATGGTGCGCTTCGATCGATTGCTGCGCTTCGCGGCGACCGCGCCAGCAAGTCGCTGACTGAGGGACGGGGGGACGGGGAGACGGGGAGAAAAGATTTGCTCAGTCCCCCCGTCACCCCGTCGCCCCGGCCCCCCCGTCCGGGCCTATGGCCACACCTGCTCTTCCGCCGCATGCCAGTCCTCGGTCAACTCCAACCAGAGAGCGAGACCGCGAAAGGCTCCGAAGCGCGCGTACCGGCGTGCGATCGCGCGGTCGGTCGAGCGCAACGGACCCGGATGGAGCTGGCGGTACTTCTGGCGGGTCCAGGAATCGAGCGCGAGGAAGTCGTGGCGTCCCAAAATCCGAAGAAGACCTTCCGCGGCGTAGGGACCGAAGCCTCGCTCTGCAAGGATCTCCGCGCGAATCTCTTCCGCGGGACGGTCTAAACGCTCCCACGCGGACAGATCGAGTCGCCCCGATGCCACGCGCCGCGCGAACTGCGCGAGCGCCTCGGCCCGGTAGCCGCAACGGACTCTCTTCTTCAGCGTGGGGACGCTCAGGCGCGCCACTCTCCGGGCGGTGGGAAACGCCCGCCTATCGACGCCGGCTTGCGCGATCAGGCGGGTGACCATGCCTCGCGTCGCCGCCCAGGAGCAGTTCGTTGTGAAAAGAATCTTCACCGCATCCTCGAACAGCGTCGGGGCCCGAAGAATCCGGCCGCCTCTGCGGGCGAGGGCTCTTGCGACCAGGGGCTCCCCCGCGAGCGCCGCGACGAAAGGGTCCAGGTCCAGATCGAGCGAGAACACACGGCGCGCGGTCCGGCGCAACTCTTCCCGGCCGAGGCCGTCAGAGCTGGCTTCGAGCCGGCCGTTGCGCATTCGAAACGAGATCGAGGCAGCTTTTGCGGCTCGGGTTCTCCCCTCACCCCGGCCCTCTCCCGGGTGGAGAGGGAGAGGCTCGACGATCGTCCGCAGCTCTCCTCTTTCCCGGTCGTATTCGAAGGGAGGCAGGTTGTACCACCCGTGCGAGCGCACGACGGCGTCGAAGGAGAAGTTGGGAGGAACGGGAAGGCGAATCACGACGGGGAGACTGGGGGACTGGGAGACGGGGGGTCTGCGCTCATCACCCCGTCCCCCCGTCGCCACGTCCCCCTGTCACGTTTTCTTCTCCTCCAGCTTGGCCAGCTCCGCGTCGTAGATCTTGACGTAAGCCTCGCGGCGGAGCTTCTCGATGTACTCGGCAAAGCGCTTGTCGTAGAGGTTTTCGCCGATGCGCTTCTTCAGGTCCTCGGAAACGTCGGCGAATGCGCGGTAGCCGGCGGGCTTGCGGTCGGTCACGTGAAAGAGGTGGATTGAGCCCGGCAGCAGCACCGGCGGAGGATCGTCTTTCGGAGCGTCGGAAAAGACGGTGGCGTCGAGGGCGGGCAGGAGCTCTCCTTTGGAGACCATGCCGAGGTCCCCTCCTCGGTTGCGGGCGTTGCCTTCGGAGATCTCCTTGGCCACATCCGCGAAGGGTGTCCCCGAAGCGATCTTCGCGCGGGCCTCTTCGAGGCGTCCAACGGCCTTTTCCCGCGCGGCGGGATCGTTGGGCGGGAACCGCAGCACGATCTCGAACACGCGCGCCTGCTCGACGACTTTGTAGAGCTTGTCCTTCTGGCGCTCGTACTCGAGGCGCAGCATGTCGTCGCTGATGTCGAGCTTGGAGGTTACGTCTCGCCCGATGACTTTCTGGATCGTGATCGTCTGCCGCATCTGCCGCTTCAGCTCTTCGCGGTTGAGATTCGACTGCGCCAGCGCGGCGTCGAACTCGGCGTCGGTGGCCAGGTTGTACTGGCGCTTGACCCGCTCGACGGCCTCTTCCACCTCGGCGTCCGTCGCCCCGCTGCCGGGCAGATCCTTGGCGCGTTCCTCGATCAGTTTCTCCTTGATCAGGTCATCCAGGACGTCCTTCTTCAAGGCCGACTTGTCCGCCACCGGTTGCGGCGCGTGCGAAGCCGTTTCGAGCCTCTTCTGAAACTCCGAGTTGGTGATCAACCGGTCATTGACGCGCGCGACGATCTTTTCGACCAGCTCGCCGGCCGTAGCGGAGCCGCTCCACACGAGGGCTGCGCCAAAGAGCAGAGAGAGCTTTTTCATATGAAATCCCCTAACGCAGGGACTCTATCGGAATTCCCTGGCCAGTCCTTCTTCCTTGGTCCTGAGCCCTTGGTGCGGGCCCGGTGCGGACGCCGGCTAAGGACAGGGGCTACGGACTCGGGACTGGGTTCTAGGCTGCCTCTTTTCGGCCGAACTCCGCGAGCCAGGCGGCGAGCTCCGCCAACACGGCTTCGCCCTGCGGCGAAGGCACGGAGAGGATTCGCGCGGGAGAGAGCTTCGCGCCGCGAGTCCTTCGAACGAATTCGATCAGGCGGTCCTGGTCGAGGCGGGCGTCCTCCGCGAAGCGCAGGTGGACCTGGCCCCGCTGACGCGTGATCGAGGTGACGCCGAGGCGTTCGCTCGATCCGCGCAGCCGCTGGTATTCGACCAGACGGAGGACAGCCGGCGGGAGCGGACCGAATCGATCCGCG
>JBKPDV010000277.1:0-9028 GCA_046728075.1 Acidobacteriota bacterium
TTCTATGAGGACGAAGTCGACGCGGCCGTCGCAGGGCTCGTCAAACTGCTCGAGCCGGTCATGATCTTCATTCTCGGAACGATCATCGGGGGCATCGTCATCGCCATGTACCTGCCGATGTTCACGCTGATCAACAAGATCGGATAAAGGAAGAATCGGTCCATCGGGGGATCGGTTCATCGATTCATCTGCCTCACGTCAAGCCGTGTTGACCCGATGATCCGATGATCCGATGATCCGATTCCTCCTCGCGCCGGGCAGCCAATGACCGTAAACGAGACCGAGCAAGGACAGGAATCGCTCAAGCGCTCCCTCGGCTGGCTGACGACGATCCGCATCGTCGTCCTCCTGCTGATCCTCCTCACGGCGGTTCTCGTTCAGGTGGGATCCGGGGTCCAGATCGAGATCTCGTTTCTTTATGCCCTGAACGTCGCGGCGATCTTCCTCGCTCTCTTCCACTGGACGGTCGGACGAAAGCTCCCCCCTCGCTTTTCCGCGTACCTCCAGATACTGGCCGATGTCGGGCTCGTCACGATCCTGGTCTACTCCTCCGGTGGGCCGGACTCGGTGTTCAACTTCCTCTACCTCGTCGTCATTGGAGCGTCCGCCTTTCTGCTGTACCGGACGGGAGCGATTCTGATCGCCACGGTGAGTGCGATTCTGTACGGGTCTGTCGTCCAGTTGCTGGCCTACGGGATTCTTCCGAAGCCGCCGCTGGCTCAGGCGATCGAGGAGTCGTCCAGGATCCACTACAACCTGATCATCACGGTCGCGGGGTTTTACGGCGTCGCCTTCATGGTTTCCTATCTCTCCGAGAAGCTCGCCACGGCGCGCTCCGAATTGGAATTGCGGCAGAGAGCGCTCCAACGCCTCCAGAACCTCCACGGGAAAGTGATTGCGACGATGTCCTCCGGGTTGCTGACAACGGACTCGTCTCACAAGATCACCTTCATGAATCGGGCGGGGGGCGATCTGCTCGGGATCGACCCATCCGGGGTCTCGGGACGGCCGATCGCCGACCTCGGGTTCGTGTTTCCTGACGATTGGGGCACGATCCTCGAACGCTCGCGCGGCCGCGAAACGTACCGGGGCGAGATCGAGATCGACCGGGGGAGCTCCCGCCGGCTCGTGGGCTTCTCGCTCCGCGCTTTGAAGGACGTGGAGGAGGAGGGCACGCTCATCCTTTTTCAAGACTTGACGGAAGTGAAGAAGCTCGAGAGGCGGGCGCGCTTTTCCGAACAGCTCGCGGCCGTCGGCGAGCTCGCGGCCGGTATTGCTCACGAGATCCGCAACCCGCTCGCCTCGATCTCGGGCTCCGTCCAGGTCCTTTCGAGCGAGCTCGCCATCGGCCCCGCGGAGAAGCGGCTGATGGAGATCATCGTGTCGGAGTCGCAGCGCCTGTCCCGCATCATCGAAGAGTTTCTCCGGTTCGTCCGGCCTCAGGAGCGTCAGGTGGCCGTCTTCGACGTGGGGGGCACCATCATGGAGGTCATGGATCTCTTCCGGTTGTCCGATGAGGTCTCCGACGCGCACGAGATCCTCGTGGAAGTGTCGCCTCCGTCCTCGATGCTTTCGGGCGATCGCGATCAGATCCGCCAGATCATCTACAACGTGGCCAAGAACGCGGTTCGGGCGATGTCGGCGGGCGGCCGGCTGACGGTCGCCGGGCGCGAAGAGGAGGCCTGGTATAGCATCCGATTCATCGACACGGGGCACGGAATGAATCCGGATCAGCTGACCCGACTCTTCACCCCCTTCTCGACCGCCTTCGACGGCGGAACGGGGCTGGGGATGGCGATCGTACGGCGGATCGTTCAGGACCATGGAGGCGCGATCGACGCGGAGTCGCGGCCGGGAGAAGGCACGACCGTGACGGTCCTGCTGCCCCGGACCGAGCCGGCCTCGCAACCGGCCGCCGCGGCGCAATTGACGGGAGTCGCATGAGTGCCGGGGCACGGATCCTGATCGTCGATGACGAGGCTTCGATCCGCGACATGCTCGCGTTCTTCTTCCACAAGCGGGGCTTCGAGGCCATGACGGCTTCCTCCTTCACGGAGGGGGTCGCGGCGGCGGCCCGGTTCAATCCGGATCTCATCCTCTCCGACATCAAGATGCCGGACGGAAACGGTCTGGACCTGCTGCGCAAGGTCAAGGGGGAGAGCCCCAAGACCCCGGTCATCATGATCACCGCCCACACCTCGACCCAGGACGCGATCGAGGCGATGAAGGCGGGCGCGGTCGACTACATCGCCAAGCCGTTCAACGTCGAAGAGCTCGCGATGATCGTCGATCGGGCGCTCGGCGAGAAGAACCTGATCGACGAGAACGTCTACCTCAAACAGGAGCTTGCGGCCAAATACACCTTCGCCAACATTATCGGCAAGGGCTCCCGGATGCAGGAGATCTTCCGGACGATCGAGCGGATCGGAAAAGTCTCGACGACGGTCCTGATCACGGGAGAGAGCGGAACGGGCAAGGAGCTCATCGCCCGCGCGATCCACTACACGTCCGTCCGGCAAAACAAGAAGTTCGTCTCGATCAATTGCGGAGCGCTTCCCGAGTCGCTCCTGGAATCGGAGCTCTTCGGCCATGAGCGGGGCGCCTTCACGGGCGCCATCAAGGACAAGCGAGGGCTCTTCTCCGAGGCCGACGGCGGCACCCTCTTTCTGGACGAGATCTCCGAGACGACCCCGACGATGCAGGTCAAGCTGTTGCGGGCGATCCAGGAGAAGGTGATCCGCAAGGTCGGCGGAAACGAGGAGACGAGCGTGGACGTGCGGATCATCGCCGCCACCAACAAAGATCTCGCCGCGCTGGTGACCGAGGGGAAGTTCCGGGAAGATCTCTTCTACCGCATCAACGTGATCCCGATTGTGCTGCCTCCCATGCGGGCCCGTCTGGAGGACATCCCGCCGCTGACCCAGCACTTCATCGGCACGATCTGCAAGGAGCAGCGCATCCCGGAAAAGAAGATCTCGACGGAGGCCATGCGCCTGCTGGAAGCCTATCCGTGGCCCGGCAACGTCCGGGAGCTCGAGAACACGCTCGAGCGCACCGTGGCCCTGGAGCCCGGACCGGTCATCACCGTCTCCTCGCTCCCGGAGGCGATCGCGCTTGGAGTGCGCACGCGCGTTCCCGATTTCGAAAGCCTGCCCGCCGAAGGGATCAATCTCGAGGCGTACCTGGAGGCCGTGGGAAAGCGGCTCATGCGCGAGGCCCTGGACCGCAGCGAGGGGGTCCAGACAAAGGCCGCGGAGCTTCTGCGCATGTCGTTCCGTTCCTTCCGCTACTATGCGAAGAAGTACAACCTGGTCCGAAAAGACGAGGTGTACGAGGGAGAGGAAGGCCCGGCCGAAGTCACGGAAGCGTGAGAGGGAGTAGTCGACAGTCGACAGTCGACAGTCGACAGCGGCGGCCGGATCTCCTGCCGGCGAGCGTGATCGCCGGGATATTCGTTCTTCTTGCAGGTTGCGGGGCGTCGCCGAAAGCATCCCCTACCCTTTCGCCCACCCCCGCCGTCTCCGGTCCGCGAGTGATTCTGCCCAATGGGGCCGTCTACCGGACCGAGATTGCCCGGACTCCGGAGCAGCAGGCGCAGGGCTTGATGTTCCGCGAGAGCCTGCCCGCCAATTCCGGGATGATCTTTCTCTTCCCCGAGGGGGGAATGCACAAATTCTGGATGAAGAACACGATGATCCCTCTGGACATGATCTGGATGGATTCTCAAGGGAAGGTTCTCTTCGTCTCCGCGAACACGCCCCCTTGCAAGGCCGATCCCTGCCCGAACTACGGTCCCGAGGTGCCAGCCTCGAGCGTCCTGGAGATCGCCGGCGGGATGGCGAAGAAGGAGAAAGTGGAGGTTGGGTCGGTGATCCGCTTCGCGGACATTCCGAGTCCTAAGTCCTAGGTCCGAAGTCCTGGGTCGGGGACCGGATCGCCTTCGATTTTGGGACTCAGGACTTAGGACTTAGGAGTTCGCACTTCGGACTCGGAATTCTGGTTTCGATCGCCGTTACGGCTGGAAGAGAAACAGCCCGTCACCCGTCGTGCCGAGATATATGAGTCCACCCGGCGCGGACGCGGCGGCGGCGAGAGCGAGACCGGGGCGCGGCGAGGTCATTTCCAGGCGCCGGCTCCCTTCCTGCCAGACGAGAGTTCCCGCGACGTCCTCGAGCGAGCTGTAGGAAGCCGTCGCGCCGGCGGCGCTCTCCTGGAGAAAGACGCCCCCCTTCAACAGTCCGATCCGACGTCCCGTCCATGCCTGGCCGTTCCACCGCTGAAGCCCCTCGGCCGTGCGCACCTCCAGCACTGGGCTGCCCAAGCCATCCGAGAGCAACTCCGCCGCGATGGGAGCGGTGGGAGAGCCCTGGACCGAAGGAAAGGCGCGGCCATTCTCCGTCACGCGAAAAACTCCGGCCGAGGTCACGAGAACGGGCGCCGGAAAGGGGGCGCCGAAGAGCGAGATGGGGATGCCGGGCGGAGCGGCCTCGGGGGCCGACCACCGCTCTCCGCCGTCGCGGGAGAGGCGCAGGCCCGAAGAGGAGGAGAGCAGGAGAACCGTTTTACCCGTACTGTCTTTGAACGCGGCCAGCGAAGCCGCCGCCGGCAACAAATCGCGGGAGACGCGGCGGACCCGAAGTCCCTGAGCTTCCCAGACGCCGCTTTCCTCGCCACCGTACGCACGGAAGAAGAAGACGCGGCTCGGATCGTTCGGATCCGGAACGAGGTCGGTGACGCGCCCCTCCGCCAGGCCGGTCGAGCCGCTGGAGAGCGTCTTGCCCCCATCGTCCGAGTAGAAAACACCTTCGCCTTCTGTCCCGACGTACAGGCGGCCGGTCCGCCGATCCACCTCGAGCGCCGTAACGACGAGGGACTCGCGCGAGACGCGCGACCAGACCTGCCCGCCGTCGATCGAGCGGTGCAACCCGCCGACCGTGGCGGCGAAGATCACGCCGGGCCGTTCCGGATCGCGCCGCACGGCATGAGAGCGCCGGTTGGTGAATCCGTTCTTGAAACGGGTCCAATGGTCTCCGCCGTCGGGCGTGTGGTAGACCCAGCCGCAGGTCGAGACCCAGATGTCCTTCGAGTTGGTGCGGTCGAAATCCCAGGTATAGACGGTGGCGTCGAGCACCATCCCTTCCGCGATTCGCGTCCAGGTCTCTCCCCCGTCGCGCGTCCGGAAGGCCTGTCTCCAGGTGCCGGCGTAGAGCGTCTTCGGGTCGGACGGGTCGAAAGCGAGCGACTCGACTTGCGCCAGCCCCTCCGTCTCGGCGCCGGTCCGAACCCATGTCGCGCCGCCATCCCTGGACACCCGCACGCCGTCGTCGCCCCCGACCGCCAGAAGCGGGGTCGGGGCAAAGATCATGGCGAGCGCTCGGGTGGCGACGACCTTTTTCCATTGGGCCAGGATGGTCCAATCCTCTCCCCGGTCGTCGCTCTTGACGACGAGCCCTCCGGTGTACTGCCCTTCCAGCGTCGCCCAGAGGCGGCCGGGCGTCACCGGGTCCGCCACCAGCCCCGAGACCACATAGCCCGGGAAGGCCGGACCCGCCCGCAGAGGAGCCCAGGAAGCTCCTCCGTCGGTCGAACCGTAGAAATTCCCGCGGGAGGTCCCGCAATAGACGCGATTGCTTTCGAACGGGTCGACCGCGAAGAGACGAACCTCCGCGCCCCAGACCGGCAGCCGCCACCACGTCGCGGCCGGAGCCGGCGCGCTCGCGAGGGCGAGCAAGAGAGTGCCTACAATATATAACTTGTATCGCATGGAAGCCATCAATCCGAATGCCGGGACTCGGGACTCGGGACTCGGGACCCGGCGGGAGAGAGACGAGCTTCGCGGCGGACGGAGGTCATCTCCGCCAGGATCGACACGGCGATCTCCTCGGGGGTGATCGCGCCGATCTCGATGCCGATCGGACCGTGGACTCGCGCGAGTGTCGCTTCCGTGACCCCTTCTTGCTTCAACCGGGCGAAGACCGCCCGCACCTTTCGAGCCGAGCCGATCACACCGAGGTACTTCGCCGGCGGCGCTCCTTCCGAAATCCAGGGACGCAGCGCGGCCTGATCCGTTTCCCAGCAGCGGGTCACCACGGCGACGTACCGGTCTCTGCCGGGTGGCAGCTCTTCGCGGGGGACTTCGTAGTTGCGATTGAGACGGATAACGCGGACTCCCTCCGGATAGCGCGCGGGCGCCGCATACTCTTCCCGGTCATCGCCGACCAGAACGTCATAACCCAGCTCCCGGCCGAGGCGTGCAAGAGCCAGGCCGACGTGCCCGCCCCCCAGAACCAGCAGGCTCGGCGCCGCGCTCAACAACTCGACCATCACCCGAGCCGAGCCGCCGCAGATCATGTTGGTCGGCTCCCGCGCCTCGCCGCCCTCGATCTCGCGCTCGAAGAAGTCGTACCACTTCGTGAACCGAGGCTTCCCCTCTTCACGGAACAGGACCGCGGCGTCCGCCACGACGAGGGCCTCGAACGGACCTCCTCCGATCGTTCCCCAGAATGTGCCGTCCTCGAAGATCAGGAAACGCCGGCCGATCCGGGAGGGGCCGGATCCCCGGGTCTCGAGGACGGAGGCCAGAGCCAGGCGACCGCGTTTGCCCAGCTCCTCCGTCAGTCGGCCGAAGAAGACATCGTCGGACATGCTTCAATTCTAAGCTCTCAGCTCTTGGCTTTCAGCTTTCAGCGGAGAATCCTGGGAGATCCCGTTTGGCTGAAAGCTGTTAGCTGATAGCTGACAGCTTCCGCTACTATTCGCCCCGCTATGCCCCCTCGGATCCGAGTCGCCGTCTTCCCCGCCGCCGGGCTGGGGACTCGGTTCCTGCCGGCCACCAAGGCACAACCCAAGGAAATGCTGCCCCTCGTGGACCGCCCGCTGGTCCAGTACGTCGTCGAAGAGGCGCGGGCCGCGGGGATCGAGCGCATCGTGATCGTGACCGGGCGCGGAAAGAATGCGATCGAAGATCATTTCGACACGTCTTTCGAGCTGGAACACATGCTCGAGGAGCGAGGCAAGTCCGAGTTGCTCGGCCTGGTGCGCGAGATCTCCGACATGATCCCGATCTCCTATGTCAGGCAGAAAATCGCGTTGGGACTCGGCCACGCGGTTCTGCAGGCGCGGGAGCTGGTGGGTCCGGAGGCGTTCGCCGTGATGCTGGGCGACGACATCGTGGACGCGGAAGAGCCCTGTATCGGCCAGATGATGAAGCTCTACGCGCGCCGCGGCAATCCGGTGATCGCGCTGCAGGAAGTCCCGCGAGCCGAGACGCGCCAGTACGGGATCGTGGCCGGGGATCGCCTCGAGGGCCGGGTCGTTCGCATCACCGACATGATTGAGAAGCCTCTACCGGAAAAGGCCCCTTCCAACCTGGCCATCATCGGACGCTACCTGCTTCCTTCGGAGATCTTCGACATCCTCGAGGAGACTCGGTCGGATGTCGGCGGCGAGATCCAGCTCACGTCGGCGCTTCGAACACTTCTGTCCCGGCGCCCCATCGACGGTTATCTGTTCGAAGGCAAACGCTACGACGCCGGCGACAAGCTCGGTTTCCTGAAGGCCACTGTGGAGTTCGCGTTGAAGCGCGAGGACCTGGGAGGGGAGTTTCTGGAGTATTTGAGGGGACTGAAGTTGGATTAGCTATCAGCTTTCAGCTGGATCGCTCGAGGCTCCTTCTGGCTGAAAGCTGTCAGCTGATTGCTGAAAGCTATTCTTTACCCTTCTTCTCCTTCTTCTTCTCTGCCGGTTTCTCCGGGCGCTTGTCGGCCGCTTTCTCGGCCTTCTCGGCAGAGTCCCGCTTCTCGGCTTTTTCGCCGGATTCCCGCTTCTCGGCTTTCTCCCCTGACTCGCCCTTACTGGCGGAGGCGGATTGGCCTTCGGCTTTTCCACTCGCCATCGTCGCGCTGGGGTAGTCGGTCTTGTAGAAGCCGCTGCCTTTGAACTGGATCGCGGGTGCGGAGTGGAGCTTCTTGAGGTTCCCGCCGCAGTGCGGACAGATCTTCAGAGGCTTCTCCCCCATGCGCTGAATCGCTTCCGTCTTCTTGCCGCACTTCTGGCAGCCGTATTCGTAGATGGGCATCGTGAGCTTTCAGCTATCAGCTAACAGCCGGATTGTAGCCGCAAGGAAATCTGAGAGCCGAAAGCCAAGAGCTGACAGCTAGTTCCCAAGGGTTCCTCCCTCCGTCTTGTACTGAATCTTCTTGGCGCCGCCGCCGCTGCTTCGAATGCGGCGAATCAGGCCGAGGCAGAAGAAGGCATAGAGGAGGCGCGCATTTTCGGGCACGCTGCCCGGGCCCTTGGTGCAGAGCAGCTGGAGAGGCGTGCGGCCGTCGATCTTCTGGTAGAACGCCTGTTCGGCTGGTGCAAAGAGGGCGAGCAAAGGACCCCGGACTCGTTCGAGAAGCGTCTGACCGGAGCCGAGTCTCTGCACGAGAGGCTTGACCTCCGAAGCTCGGCGAACACCTTCCAGAATCGCCTCCGGGATGGAAAGATCCAGGCGAACGAGCTCTCCCGTGCGCGGCGCCCCGATCTCGAAGACGACATCCCCGGCGGTCCAATCAAACGCCCCCCACAGGATCCCGCGGACCTGCTCTCGAATCATCTCGTTCAAACGCTCGGGAGTCAGGATTCCCATCTGAAGCAGAACCTGACCGAGCCTCAGGCCGTCGCGTGTCCGACGCGCCTCCGCCTCGCGGGCGGCCTCGGGCTTCAGGATCCCCTGTCGCAACAGGTACATCCCGAGGCTCGTCTCTCTCTCGTTGGAGCCGGCGGTGACGATTTGGCCGTCGTCGAGCGCGATTTTCCGCACCCGCTCTTCCCGTGTCAGGGTGAGGGTTCCCGGAACCCGGTAACGATCGATCGTCGCCAGGATCTCGGCGAGCGGCGTCGCCGCGAGGTCGCCCCGGTACTCGAAGCGTTTTTCCATTGTCTGAGTAGCCTAATCGTAACGGAAATCTCGTAAGTCGTTAAGCATTCCAGCTGTTATTCAAAGCCGAGAGCCGCTTACCTCGCCGACCCCGTAACAGTGCGG
>JBKPDV010000278.1:0-15352 GCA_046728075.1 Acidobacteriota bacterium
CATTGACCGATATCGCCCGGACCGAGGCGGGAATGCCGCACGCTCCGGCCAGAGCGAAGACCCGACTGGCGAGTGGCGCCAGCGATGGCCCCGCCAGCGGACCGGGGGGATCCCGCGTATCGACAATCCGGCAAGGCGTTAACGTGTAGAAGGCGGCTCCGCCCGGTGACAGGGGCGAGACCGCTGCGGAGAGCTCACCGGCGTGCCCGCTGCGGTTGACCGCCAGCACGCGGTAAAACTTTTTGGCCGGGTCCGGGGCGATCCCAGTGGCGACGGTCGCGCTCGTGCTCCGAACGAACTCTCCGTCCGCCGTAGTGAAGTCGCTTGTTGCGCCCCGCCAGATTTCGAAGTGGTCGAAGGCGGGCCAATCGACCCACGCCAGGTTCGGCACGTCCGAGAACACCTGACTCTGCCAGGACAGCGAGATCGTCGAGTTGAACCAGCTCCCGGAGACTCCTTGGACCTGGGGCGGGAGGTATTCCACAGCGCCCGAGTCGCGCGGCTGTGCCTTGACCTGCGCCAGAAAAGACGAGAACGCCTCCGGGTTGTACGTCGTTGCAAAGTGCTCCCAGGGGTTGAAGATGAGGATGTGAGCTCCGGCCGCATAAGCCCGAAGAATCTGCGCGGTGATGGAGGCAACATCGGAATCGACGAGGCCTAGGCTCGGGAAGGCCGGGTTGTACTCCGGCAGACCCCAGTTCGGCAGACGGAGAGCGGCGATGTCGTCGAAAAGGTACTGGCTGCACCGCAGGTAGTACGTCCCGACGAACAGGTCGAAGCAGGTCAGGCCCAGACTTCCCAGGCTTCCAATCACGGCCGTCGACATCGGGCTCGCCGACGTGGCCAGCCGTGGCACGTTGGGTCCGGACGGATTGGTTCCCTCGATGTAGTCGGCCGGAATCTGGTGGGAGTACCAGCGCTCGGGAGGAAAGCGGTTTCCGCCAGGCCCTACGGTCGTGGTGATCCAGGAGGCGAAGTCCCGCACGTAGTTGGAAACCATCGCGCGCCGGAACTTCTGCCAGAGATTCCAGAAGGCCCGACCAGGAGAATCGGGGAGCCTCGGCGCGTCGAACCCGCAGGCGATGTAGTCCGGGCCACCGGTGGGAAGGGGCGTCCAAACGGGTGAGTCGTAGACCGATCGGGGGATCGCCCGCGGGTCGGCATCCACGGGATCCGACAGCGTCCAGTTGAAGTATTGAAGATCCCAGGTCCTCAAGCAGGTTCCGAAGTCCAGGTTGAAACGCGCGAGTCCGGCGTCGCCCTGGTAGATTTCGCCGCCCTGCGGGTAGCCCTGTCCTTCATAGGGCTGTCCGGGCGCATAGAGACCGGTGTGCTGAATCCAGTCCCGGAACTCCAGAATGGCGAACGGACCGTAGTCCGCGATGATCTGTTGGTCGTACGGCACTGCGTCGTCGAGCCGTACGTTGCCCAACTCTGTCTCGCCGTCTCCGCTGGCGCTGATCAGAGTGTCCGGGTAAGCCTGCCTCAAGGCGATCAGCAGCCGGGCATAGAGCCGGACCTTGGTTTCCAGATGGCGACGGAACTTGCGCGCATACCGCGAGAGGCTCGTCCAGACGGAGTAGGAGAAATCCTGCTGGTCGGTCTTGATCAACCCGTCGAGATACCACTGGCAATTTCGACGGTCCTCTATCTTGGCGGGGTCGTAAATCCACCTGCCGCGGGAAACGCCGGCGATCGTTCCCAGATGCACCGCGAAGCCCCGCGCCTGCGCCCGAGCGAGAATCGCCGAGAACGCCTCGGCGGTGGGAAACTGAAGGACGGGATTGCCCAGGTCCACGTTCCAGTCCATTTCGACCGGGTAGAAGTCGCTCATTCCGACGCGGCCGTATGGGCCTCCGGTGACTCGGGCATTGATCGCGTCGGCGGTCGCCTGGAATGTCGCGTCGTCTTCCGACAGACCGGGGGCGTCAAAGAACACGTGGACAGTGTTGTCGTAGGAGGGTTTCGGCAGCACAGGCGTCGACTGCGCCAGGAGAAGGCCGCTGCCGAGCAAAACGGCCGCTGCTGTGAGAGCCGAAATCTGGGCGACGGGCCGAGCCGTTCTTCGCACATTGCAGACTTCCGCGGTCTGGTCTTCGGGGTCTCGAGTGCCAGGCTCTCTCTCGCTCAATGGCGACCCGTGCGGAGATGGGAAGCCGTCATCTGCGCGCCGCGGTCATCAGATCGCGAAGCCGTTGATAGGAAGCGCCACAATCGCCGGAAACAGGCTAGCGGCCGAATGATTGACTCCCTTTGGCGACGAGCAAGACGCGGGTGATACGCGATCAGCCGCGCCTCAGACTCCACTCTCCGTTTTCATCCCCCGCTCATCGGCGGCGCCGGAGGCACTCCGAGCCGTGAGATGCGTCGAGGAAACCTCGCCAGCTCGTGGGCTCCTCCGCAAGAACTGGATGAGAAAAAGACCGAAGATTCCGAGGAGCAACCCAAACAAGCCTCCGAGAACGGTATTGCGCACGGGCTTGGGCGAGACGGGCCGCTCTCCCACTCGAACCGCATCGATAACCAGCACGCCGTGGCTCTTCGCGGGATTGAGAGCCTCTTCGAGGAGTAACTGGCGTTGCTTCAAATTGTCGATCTCGGCGTTCTTGCTGGCGATGAGGAATCCCAGCTGAACGCTCTGCGAAAAACGGTCCGCCGGCGCGAGACCTTTCTCCGCGTCGCGCAGCGACTGGAGCCGGGCTTCCTCCGACCGCGTCCGAGCGAGGTCCTCCTGCGTGTTGGCGAGCTCCGAACGAAACCGCGTCAGCGTCGGTTTCAAAAGCTCGTCCTCGAAGGAGCGGAGGTCCTCGATCATTGCTTCGAGTAGCCTCGCAGCCAGGCGGACCGAGCGGGCGCGAATCACGATGTGTATCAGGTCGGTGTTCAGAGGCTGCGTTACTTTGAGCGAATCACGGAAGAGCCGGGCTTCCGGATCGAGTTCGGTCGTTCGAAGGCCGGATTTTCGAAGAACCGCATCGCCGAAGCTCCGCGTCCGGAGCCGCTCCGCAGCGCGCGCGCCGGACTCGAGAGGTTGGGACGTGGGCTGGCCAGGTTGCCAGGCATACGCGGGCAGAATCGTCGCCGCGGCTTCCCAGACGTGGGGGGACCTGAGAGAAAGAACGAGAGCAGCAACGGCCAGCGCCACAGCACATGCTGCAATCCAGAGCCTATGGGGCTTCAAGACCAGCCACAGATCCATCAAACCGAGCTCCTCCGCCGGTTCCCGCCGCCAGGACTCGCGCGTTTCAGGCATCGCTTTTCAAAGTCTCCGGCGTCGCGGGCAACTTTCGGAGCCGGGCGAAGGCATGCAGGACCGGGCGGAGGAAACGCGGAGCGAATCGTTGGTGGAGAACGCCAAGCGCGTAGGCAAGAGCGGAGAACTCGAGATATCCCGGCTCCGGTTCGTAGCCGTAAACAACATGTTCGAAGCCGTACCGATCGAGCATCCGGCGTAAGCGCGGCAGAGAGTTACAACGGTAGTGCGTCGGAAAGACGTCTTCTTCCTTGCGCTCTTCTTGCACTCGGGCCAGGACTCGAGAATGCAGATGATCGGGGACAAGCTTCGACAACCACGCGACATAGCTCCACGCATTGGGTGTCCGGATGCAGAGGTATCCACCGTTCTTTAGGACGCGGCGGCAGTTCTCGAAGAAGCTCTCCGGCTGCCCGATGTGTTCGAGAACGTGATCACAGAGGCAAAGATCAATGGAGTCGTCCTCCACCGGCCAGCGGGAGCCTGTCAGAAGGCGAAACTCGTCCTGAAACGGGTTTGATTGAGCCGCCGGATCCACGTCCAGACCGATGACGCGCGCCACCTTCCCCTTCAAGATGCGGAGATTCTTTCGGACGGGGACCCGGTCGTCGGCGTAGGCTCCCCGTCCGCCTCCAACGTCAAGCACGATCGAGGACTCCGTCAAGAGGGAGTGCACGCGGGCATAGAAAGCGATCGTCCCATCGACATCGGTAAACCCTCCGAACCGCGTCTCCGGATAGTGCCTCTCCTTGTAGCTCGGTCTCTGCGGAACGCGAGCCCCCCTTGCACGGATCACCAACGGCTCACTCACTATAGAGGGACATCCGCGGTCAGATTCCTCTCAGGTTAGCAGCTTCTTCCTCTCAGGTTGGCAGCTTCCGGGATGGAGTCTACTGCGAGAGTGCTTGGAATGCCACGGTGAACCGCATGAGCCAGACTCGCTCCCGCTCGCATACGCGCCGAGCGGCATGGAGACTCTCGGGAAGAATTTTGTCCGTCGTCACGACAAGCCCTTTCACGTTACGCTCGCGAAGGACAGTGGGCAGAGTCTCCAGCGAGCCCAGCACCGGATAGCCGTTGACATACTTCCCGGTCTTCTCCGCATCATCATCGATGAACCCAACCGGTCGAATCGCCAACGAACGGTTCGAGAGCGCTTCGCGCAGTGCAAGCGTCCCGCCATGGCCGGCGCCGTACATGAGAACCAGTTCCCCTTCGGGACTCGCTCGCTCTTTCCAGTATTGAAGAAGCCGGAAGGAAGACCGGGAACCGTTCACGAGAGCGAGCAAGAGAAGCGCGTAGATGACCAAGAACGAGAGCTTCAAGGTTTCATCGATTAGAAGGCGATAAAGCGCGAACCCGGTTGCCGCGGAAAGAACGACGGCCATGCTCGACCGGACGAGATCCTCCACACTGATCTGCCGCCACGTGCCGCGGTAGAGACGGCACGCCCAAAACACCAGAACCGTGACAGCCGGGAGCAGGCTCACCAAACGAAGCGCCAGGATGCGGTTCTCGACAATAAACCAGTCGTCGTACTTCAAGCCGATCGCTGCGTAGACCGCGGCGACGACGAGAGCCAGGTCGAAGAACACGGGAAAGAGCGCCGTCCTTAGGACCGGTGCCTCGTAGAATTTCAGGACCAGGCCGCGCCGGATGACCGCGAACTCGTAGTATCCCAGGCGTGCCAACCCGATGAACGCGGCGCAGAGAAGCGTCGCGAACAGGAGCGCCGCCTTTCGGGCCGTCAGGAACATCGACGCCAGCCCGCTTGCCGTGAGGATCAGGCCAACCCCGTACAGGATCAGGACCGCGCCGCGGTGCCCCAGTCCCAGAGCAATCAGTTTGTGATGAAAGTGACCGCGGTCGCCCTCGAGGAGCCGCTTTTTTGGCTCGCCCTCATTGCGACCGTGAAGTAGTCGCCGGAGCACAGAGACCGAGGTCTCGGCAATGGGTAGGCCGAGCACGACGACCGGAATCAGAACCGCCATACCCGCGGACAGCGTCGCCCCGCCGCGCAAAGCGAGACACGCGAGGCCGAAACCGACCGCCGTAGCGCCGGTATCGCCGAGAAAGACCTTGGCGGGAAAGACGTTGTAGGGAAGGAATCCCATCAGCGCTCCCGAGAGGATGAGCGACGCGCAAGCCATCCCGTAGCGTCCCACGAGGAAAGAGACCGCGGCCAGGCTCAAGGAGGAAATGAACGCCAACCCCGCCGAGAGCCCGTCCAGCCCGTCCACCAGGTTGAACGCGTTCGTCAGACCGACGATCCACAAGAGCGAGATGGGAATCGCGAAATATCCCAGTTGGATCGGCTGAGCGAAAACGTGCACCTCGGTTCCGAGCCGGATTCCGAACGCGACTGCAATTCCCGCTCCCGCAATTTGTGCAGCAAGCTTGGGAAGTGCGCCCAGGGGTCGGATGTCGTCTCGTATAGAAACAAAGAGGATCGGCAACAGGCCCAGAGCCAGGCCGGCGCAAAGACCCTTCGGAAGCCATTCTGGAACTGGGGGATGGATCGCGCAGACCGGAGTCAGAACCATCGCCACGGCTCCGACGACAGCCAGCCCGCCGAGCCTTGGAATCGGAATCCGATGAACCTTTCGGGGACCCGGATTGTCGATCGCACCGAGCTTGACGGCCAACATGCAGCTCGCTGGTGTCAGCAGATAGCTGATCAACGCCGCTAGAAGACCCGGCAGAAGGAAGAGAAGCGCTCTCATTTCGGAACCATAAGCTGCCACGGTCGGTCATCGACTCGGTCAGCGAGGAAACTCACCTTGCTCTCGATCCATGATACTCGCAGGCAGACGCGAAGCGAATTCGCAGGAGGCCGGCGTCAACGAATCCACCGGCGCCCGTCACGAGACAGCCGGTCTTTCTCCCGGAGCTCCTGCCGCCGATCATGCTCTCCCTAGGCTGGTGACTTCTCGCGACCACGGCTCGCGGAGTTAGTCAGGATGGCAATGTATTTCGGCAAGGTTGCTTCGCGTGTGAAGTGTTCTTCGAAAAAGCGCCGACCTCGACTTCCCATCTCGGAACGTGCCTTGTCGTCTGTGCGGGAAAGATCCACCATCATCCTGGCGAGGCAGGCGGCATCGTCGGGGGCCAGCACCACGCCCGCCTGCGCCTGCTCGATGAGATCCGCCGAGGCCCCGACGGTCGCCATCACGATCGGCTTTCCGGCGGCAAGGTAGGCGATCGTTTTCGTCGGGATGATCAGTGGACCCAGGGGGGAGGCGCGAAGGTGCACCAGAAGTGCATCCGCCGCTGCGAAGTAGCCTCCCATGGCCGAAGCCGATTTCCGTTCGACGAACCGCAGCCGATCCTCAACGTCCAGCTCCTTCGCGAGCCCGACGAGCCTCTTCCGATCCAGGCCGTCGCCGACCAGACAGACGAGGACATCGGTACTGGCAGGCAGCTCCCGGCATGCGCGGACGACAGTATCGAGCCCCTGCATCATTCCCAGATTGCCGGCGAACATGACGACGAACCGGCCGCCCCATCCTTCCCGTTCTCGGACCTCTTCTCTCGCCTCGTGCGCCGTCAGGCGCAGATCCGAATCGTCGTACCAGTGGGGCGCTACGGTGATCTTCTCCTCCGGCACGCCTTTTTCCACGAGATTCCTTTTTGCGCCGTCGGTGACGACCAAGATGTGGTCGGCCTGCCGGTAGACGAACTTTTCGACAGCGCTCATCCATCGTGAGAGGCGGCCGGCACGCAGGAATCCGGACGCGATAGCGCTCTCCGGCCAGATGTCCTGAACGTCATACACGAAGGGGCGTCGCCGCAGCGCGCCGATGACGGCCGCCGCGATCCCGATGGACAGCGGAGGATGCCAGACGTACATGACGTCGAAGGGAGAGGAGACGACGCCCGCCACGATCGCCGACAGCATGAACGAGGCGTAGTTGATCATCCTGCCTACCAGACTCCTGCCATGGTACGGATACACGAAGGTGCGCCGAACACGTATCCCGGCAATCGTCTCCCGACGAAGGAGAGAAAGCCTGTATCCGGGATAGAGCTTTCCGTCCGGGTAGTTCGGGAATCCCGTGAGAACCTCCACGGTCTTGCCTTCGTCGCGGAGCGCCTTCGCCAACTCCAGAGGTTTCGGGATTGGCTCCGGCCAGAAGTTCTGCGAAAGGACCAGAACGCGAAGAGGTCTGAGCCTGTTCTCCTCTACCTTGCGGGTTGCAATCGGTCTCAAAAGAGCGCCCTACGCTCTGCAGGGCCGGAGCGCGGCGCCTTGCCGCACAGGTTCGATCCCGGTTCGCCTCACAGAACCCCGGGGCTGAAGGCCAGGAGGACCGGTCTCCGCATGGCGGCGAGAATCTCCTGCTTGCGGAAGCGGAGCTCCGTCACGATGAGGTCGTGAGGCACGAGAATGGCCAGCACGTCCGCGCCCCGAGCCGCCGCGAGGACCGAATCGCAAGCGTAGTCGCGAAGCAGCGGATCGTAGATCGAAACGGCGGACGTTCGCTGTTTGAGGAGCCGGAACACCTCCAGGGCAGGGCTCTCCCGAACATCACGGACATTCGGCTTGTACGTGGCCCCGAGGCAGACGATCCGTGGATCCTCCACGCCCTGCACGGCCCGGAGGATCTTCTCGACTGTGCAGTGCGGCATCTCATCGTTCAAAACGCGCGCCGCCTTGAGCAGGCCGGTGATGTCCGGACAAGCGTCGACGAGAAACCAGGGGTCGATCGGGATGCAGTGCCCGCCGACGCCGATCCCGGGGTTGAGGATCTGGACCCGCGGATGTTCGTTGGCGAATTCGATTGCCTTGTGGGTGTCGATTCCCAGTCGCTCGCAGAGAACAGCGACCTGGTTCGCGAACGCGACGTTGACGTCCCTATAAGAGTTTTCAATGAGCTTGACGAACTCCGCCGTCCGGTCGTTGGTGAGGAGCAGCTTGCCTTTTACGAAGGCGCCGAACAGCTCCGCGGCCCGTGCCGTCGAACGCTCGTCGATGCCGCCGATGACCTTCGCGTTGAAGACCGCCTCGGCCATGATGTTCCCGGGGAGGATCCGCTCAGGGCAATGCGCCAAAAGGATCTCCGGACCGACGCGGTACCCGCTCCTCTCCAGGATCGGCTTGACGACCTTCTCGGTCGTCAGCGGCGGGACCGTGGACTCGATGATGACAAGGTTCCCGGGCCGCACGAACGGGACGAGCGACTCGCAGGCCGAGACGACCGCCTTCAGGTTGGGCGACTTGTCGCCGTGGTTGACAGGAGTGGGGACAGCGATCACGAAGGCGTCCGCCAGCGTCGGAACCTGCTGCGCATCGAGGTTCTTCTGAACGTCCGGGTCCCGGAAAAACCTCTCGAAGTCTTCCATCTCCTCGATCTTCGAGGTCCGCTCGTTGATCTGGCGGACGACATTCTCGTCGGTGTCGACGGCGGTCACCTTGAGGCCGGCCTTGGCCAGATGGAGGCAGAGCGGCAGGCCCGCGTAGCCGGCGCCGATGACGGCTACGGAGCGCAGGAGCGGAAGCCCGTCAGCGGCCGACACCGTAGTACTCCCGCTGCCAGGCGATGGTCCGGGCGATACCTTCTTCCAGCGTGACCGTTTCTCGGTGGCCCAGATCCCGTTTCGCCGCTTCTGCCGACGTCCGCTTGTCGCGGGTGTTGTGGAGTTCCACGTCGAGGTATCGAACCAGGCGATCGGTTTTGCCGCACATCCTCAGAATCATGTCCGAGACCGTCTTGATGTCGTGATAAGTCTCGCCGGCGATGTTGTAGACGGCACCGGGCTTGAAATTCGTCGAGATTGCCGCGAGCGTCCGACACGTGTCGTCAATGTACGACGAGGTCCGATGGTGCTTGAGGAACACGGTGTAGGGCAGATCGTGCAGCGCCGAATAGACGAACTTGCAGATGACGCTGCGGTACTCGCTGTAGGCTTCTCCAGGGCCGAAAGTATTGAAGAGCCTCACCATCACGGTTTCGGTCCCGTGGACGGCGGCCGAGTTCTTCACCTGTAACTCGTTGACCCACTTCGAAATGGCGTAGTCGTTCATCTGGCGGATCACATGCTGGTCGGGCGTATCCTCAAGCATGAGACCGTCCCAGTCGCCGTAGATCTCGGAGCTGGAGAAGACCACCATCCGAAAACCTCGCTTCTCCTGCAAACGAATCAGATTCTTCGTCCCGACCGCGTTCGTGCGCCACATCGTCTCGTAGAAATCCTCGCCGTTGATCCGGCCGAACTCGGCGGCAGCGTGGTAGACAAAATCAAAGGGCACCTTATCGAAAATGTTCTCCAGCTGCCGGTACTCGCCCACGTCGGCCCGAAAGTAGAAGCGACCGCGAAGACCGTGGTGGTGCGGCTTGTCGAGAACCCAGACTTCTTCGCCTCTGTCCCGTAATCGCTCGGTCAACGGCGCTCCAACGGCGCCGAGTCCGCCAGTCACCAGAATCCTCATGGATTGACTCCTCCTTCATGACCCGGATCGACCCGCGGCACGGCAAGCCTAGCGACAAGAACCTTGACGCCCCGACCCGCGAGCCCGCGTGCCGAGGGCCTTCACGCCTTGGCGCTGGGCCGCCAGCATCGCAACCGGCTTCATGAAGGGGTCAGTGCCCGCGAGCGGTCAGAGGGGCCGGCGGGCTCGGCGGCCAGAGCTCGCCACATCGCAGCCACCCCCCGGGCGAGGTCCCACGACGGCTCAAAGCCAAGCTCGGCCCGGGCGCGAGAAATGTCGGCGACGCTCCGGCGAACTTCTCCGAGGCGGAAGGCCTCGTGAATGATTTCCGTCACCCGGCCGGTCGTTCGCTGCATGATCTCTGCGAGCTCGCGGATCGATATCGCCCGACCAGTTCCGATGTTATACGTACGGCCACTTTGCGAGAACATTGCGGCGAGCATATTGGCGCGAGCGACGTCGTCCACGTAGACGAAGTCCCTCACCTGAGATCCGTCGCCGAAGATCCGAAGCGGAAGGCCCGCAGCCAGCCTCCGGAAAAAGATCGAGATAACGCCCGTGTATTCGTTGTCCTCCATGGGGAGACCGAAGACGTTGAAGTAGCGGAGACAAACCCCAGGAACGCGCCAGTGCCGCCAGGCGAGCAAGGTGTATTTCTCGGCGGTCAACTTGCTCAGGGCATAAAAGCTCTCCGGGCTTTGACGATGGTCCTCGACTATGGGAATCGACTCGGCCTCTCCGAATATCGCCGATGAGCTCGCATAGACGAGCTTGCGAACACGGGTGCCGCGACAGGCCCGCAGTAACCGGACCGTCGCGAGGACGTTGGTCTCGGCGTCCCGCTCTGGGGCATCGAGGGACTTGATGTTTCCAACCTGGGCGGCAAGGTGGAACACGAAGTCAGCCGACTCGGTGAGCCTCTCAAGGTCGGGAAAGGCCGTCAGGTCCCCCTCGACGACGGTCAGGTTCGCGTTGGTCGGCAGGTTTTCGCGCCGGCCCACCGAGAAGTCCTCGATCACCGTCACGCGAGCGTCAGCGGCAAGAAGCCGGCGGACCAGATGGCTTCCGATGAACCCGGCTCCTCCCGTTACGAGACACCTCGCCCCGATGAAGTCCGCGTTCTCCGATTTTTCCGTCATCGGCGGTTACGATAGCATCCCTGTTTACCCGAGATCCTCGGCCTGGCTGGGGAAGAGAAATGTCAGGACGCCAACTCCTCGAAAACGGCCAGCAGACCTTCGGCCGATTTCTCCCAGGAGAACGACTTGGCGCGGCGCAGACCGTCCGCCGCCAGGGAAGCTCTCAGCTTCGGGTCCGAAATCACCGCCTGAATACGGCTTCTCAGCTCCTCGGCTGACGTAGCCGAGAAGAACAGGGCCGCGTTTTCGCAGATCTCGCGACAGACCGGAAGATTCGAAGCGATCACCGGCGTTCCGGAGGCCATCGCCTCAACCAGCGGATGCCCGAACGTTTCCACCCGGGAAGGCAGCACGAACACCAGCGCACGGCGATAGAGAAGCGGCAGATCCTCGTATCCGACCTGTCCGAGGAATTTCACCCGGCTCTCCAATCGCAGCTCGCGGGCGAGTTGAGTCAGGCTTTCCGCAGCCCGAGTATCGACCGGTCCGCCGGCGATCCGGAGCTCTACGCCCGGAGCATTCAGGCTCGAGAAAGCTCGCAGCAGCGTCTCGTAGTTCTTGTGGCCGCTGATGTTCGAGACCGCAAGTATGTAAGGTGTCTCGCCCGCGGGCGTTCCGGGCGGCCCGGTGTCGCAAAAGCGGTCGCTGACGCCGTGATGCACGACCCTCGTCTTCTCGCGCCTGAGGCGCATGCGGGGCGCGACCTCGTCGCGGAAGGCCGCCGAGACGAACACCACCCGGTCTGCCCTCTGGAGGGCGAGAAACACTCCTGGTTGTCGCAATGCCCGGTGACGGAGCGTCGCCCAGGCGCCGGCGCCCGACTCTTGGAGCCCGGCATAAATGCTCGGATTTCGGGCCAGGATGACCAGCCGAGCCGGAACACGGGAATACGCGGCCTCGCTGACCGCGAAGAGCACGTCCGCGCGACGGTTTCGGACCAGACGTGGCAATTCGGTTTGCTGATACCACCAGCGTTTCCCGAGAGCGCCGGCGGGAAGATCGGCTGCCTCCCAGCGAATCTTCGGGGGCAGGCCTGCGATGATGCCGCACTGATATTGCGGCGAAAGCACGATCCCGATCTCATGGCGGTCCGCTGCTCGAGCGAGAGCCGGCAAGATCTGTTTGAGGTAGGTCACTCCGCCGCCGATGCGCGCGCTCAATGCATCAATGAGGATTCGCGTGGCTGGTCCTCCGGGGAAAAGTCACGAGGCCGATGTCACGCCGGCAATTTCATGAGAATGGGAATCCGCGGGCCGACGTCTCCACTGACTCCGCAACCGGATGACGACCGTGATCACGGCCAGGGAGATCAGGGCGCGAGTACCTTCTGTGAAGAAAGGCGTAAACGTCGACTCCCAATTGACCTGCGCCAGTGTCATGTAGGCCAACGCCCCGAGAGGTTGCCGCTCGCCGTACACGATCAAGCGGGTGTAGAGCCATCGTAGACAGGCGCCCATCAGCATCATCCCCAGGATCACGCCGGGCCATCGGAAGTTCCGGTAAAGATCGCCGATGACCGTCGGGCCGTTCCAGCTGAATTCCTGCGACTCGCGGTAAATCCGAGTGAACTCGAGACCGAAGTTCCCGGTCAACGGCTTGTCGGGCCAGAGAAGCCGTGGAACGAAGGCCCAGGAGAGCTCCTTGGGAATGTTCATGTCGGTGCCCGCGACCCGTTCCTGCGGGGCGAGCTCCTCGGCGCGGCCGACGGCGAGCGCGAGGTTGTCCAGGTTGCACAACCTCTCGATCAGTTTCTCGCCGACATACTCGAGACTCCGGCGTCCACCGATTCCGAACGCCTCGTTCACGCTTTCGGTTGTCAGGTCGAGCGAGCGCTGAAGCGAGATCAACTCGGAAGGCCCGTGCCGGAGCATTCTCTTCTCCCGATAAATGCTGATGACGAGGACTCCCGAGAGGAGCGCGACCCCAGCCGCGCTCAGCGCCAAGAGAATCGGCCGAGCCCGTCGAATCGGATACCGCGCGAAGGCAAACGCCGCTGCCATCCAAAGAATCTCAAAGAAGATCGCCGAGCGGGAACCGGAGACGAATGCGAATCCCAGGCAGATTGCGGCCGCCAGGAAAACGCCAACGAGTCGAAACCGGGAGCCGTGACGCTTCTCGGCCAGAGTAAAGATCATGAGGAAGAGGGCGGCATCCTTCCAGGTGCTCAGGGGCCGAAGCCAACTGATCCGCGTCCAATCCAGGACCACGGCTCCCGCCAGGCTCGATCCGAATCCGCCGGCCGCGGCAAGAAGGAGCGTTGCCGCCGTGCCGCATACGAAGAAGATCCAGAGCGTATCCCAGGGAATCGGTCGGCGCAGCGTCACGGCGGACGGGGGGCTGGGTGGGAATCGAACTACCCGCCCGATGCCGTAGAACCTGAGCATCAGACAAAGCCCGCCGAGAAACGCAAAGCCAAGCGCGTGCTCGAACGCTTCAACGGGATCGTTCGTCAAGCCGAGAACATCCGATTGGCCTCCCAGGAGGAGGTACGACCCCCGAACGAGAATCATGGGGCCGATGAAAAGAATGGAGAAGAGGACCATCGGATGAAACAGATCGTAGACACGGGCGCGCCGCTGAATCAGCAACGGGATCGTGAAGAGAATCGCGTTGGCGACCAGCAATACGAATCCGAGGTCCGAGAATCTCTCCAGAGCGATCATTCCGTTTGTCCCGGATCGCTGGTCAAGTTCTTTGGTACCTGGCCGACCACCATTTCCGATTTCGCTCCGTCCCCAGTCCACCCTTCTGGGCGAAACAGATACGAGCGCCCGCGCGCTAAGCCGACGACATAGACCAGCAGGCTAGTGGAAAAGGCGACCGATGCTCCGAGCGGGACACCGCCGAAACCAAGGGACTTCTGAAGCCTTGGAGTCAGCGTGAGATACACGGCTACCAGCACGACCGACGCGAGGACCATGAGACGTCCCTTCTTCGCTGCCATGGCTCCTCGGATGACGACAGCGCCGACCAGGTAATTTAGCAACACCCCGGAATACATGCGAAAGGCGAGCGAAGTCATTTCAGTGGATGCTCCTGTAAAGTGACCCCGCTGCAGAATGATTCGCACGATC
Organism: Acidobacteriota bacterium; assembly: GCA_046728075.1. Taxonomy (GTDB): domain Bacteria; phylum Acidobacteriota; class Thermoanaerobaculia; order UBA5066; family Gp7-AA6; genus JBKPDV01. The sequence goes on from JBKPDV010000278.1 coordinate 13,897, forward strand.
GGTGTCGCCAGGACCAGAACGAGGCCAATGACACCAATGGAAAGGGGAAGAACCCAGGAGAGAGCCTTCCGATTGACGCGCACTGCGCTCTCATACTGTCGGTCGGAGAGCCTGCGCGAGAGCAGAGGGACCAACACAGTGCTCAGCCCAAAGGTCAGGCCGCCCGCAAGCAGGTTGACGAGACGTTGAGCGTAGCCCAGGGCAGAGATAGCGCCTGGCCCGTTTTGAGATGCCAGGTAGCGCTCGAACACCCAGACGAAATGTGTCAGAAGGCCGGCGCACATCAGAGGTAATCCGATTCGCACCAGCGATCCCCAGTCCGGTCGGGAGAGCCGACCAGGCAATAAGAGTCCGGCACGGAGTGCAGAGACAATCAGGACGCCACATCCGATGATCGCTCCGGCTGTAAACCCCCATCCGAGAGTCTCCGGTGTCCGACTGCCTCCCAGAAGCAGAAAGATTGGCAGCAACCCCACTTGAAGGATCGCCCCCACCGAGCAGATGTAGTACTTCTGGTTCGCCTGCAGGAGGCCCTGGACAATCGTAGATACGGCGAGAAACGGCACCGTGTAGGCGGTGAGCCGAAGCACGCGGCCCGCGGCGAACCTCGCTTGCTCCGATAGGCCGGGACCGATGAGATCGACAACGTCGGCGGCGGCGACCACGAGTACGCCGGACAACACAGCACTGACGAGAACAGTCCAGCCGCAGAGAACGGTAATCTTCCCGAGCGCCGCTGATTCCCCGGATCGAATTCGGGTTTCGTTGAAAAAACCAATGACCGCGACACCCAATCCCGAGCCGAGCACGAGAAAAGCCGTGTTCGGAATCGCGATTCCGACCAGATAGCTGTCCAGCGCGACGCCGGTGCCATAAAGAGCCGCGATGTAGATCTGGGCCGCGGCCGATATCAGGACCTGAACGGCCCAGAAACCCGTCAGGACGAGAACGACTCGTCTGGAAGAGAAGACCTTCTTCGCCGGTGCGTCGATCCCCTGACCGAGCGAAAAGCCGCCGGACTTATCGCGCATCCGATGTGGCTCCTCTGCTCACCTGTCCGCGATTCCCAGGATGTTCTGGCTCAGCACCAGCCCGGGGTCGGCATCACCGGTTTCAAAGATATAGGTCAGCCGAAAGAAGGCCCGGACAAATCTCCATCCCAGATATCGCACCAGGCTTCTCGGCCCATGGGGAACGGGGCTGTCCTCGGCAAACTGGATCCGCCGAAAGCCGGCAATCCGCAGGAGCTGTCCGAGACTTTGTCGCGTGAAACATGTCTCGTGCGTCAGGTCGCCGTACAAGATACGCGCTGAGAATATTCCTTCCGCGTTCGGCACGTGCAAAATGAGCCGCCCTCTTTCGGCGAGGACACGCGCCGCCTGCTCCACGAAGGCGAGAGCCGCGGGCTTGGGAAAATGCTCCAGGACGTCGAACGCAATGATCAGGTCGTAGGAGC
>JBKPDV010000279.1:0-7741 GCA_046728075.1 Acidobacteriota bacterium
GCGCGTGAGACGTGAGACGTCAGACGTGAGACGAATCTTCCGTTCGCTCTCATGATCTGCCGTTCTCCCGCCCCAAGAAAAATTCCATTCTCGGTTTGACTCTCATAATTAGCGCTTCAGCAATTCGACATCGAGGCACAACGACTGGAGCTCTCGCACCAGGACATTGAACGACTCCGGAAGCCCCGGCTCCGTCGGGACCTCGCCCTTGACGATCGCCTCGTAGACCTGGGAGCGGCCTTCCACGTCGTCGGACTTGACAGTCAGGAGCTCCTGCAACGTGTAGGAAGCTCCGTATGCCTCGAGAGCCCAGACTTCCATCTCTCCGAAGCGCTGGCCTCCAAATTGCGCCTTGCCGCCGAGAGGCTGCTGCGTGATCAGCGAGTAGGGACCGATCGAGCGCGCGTGAATCTTGTCGTCTACCAGGTGCGAGAGCTTCATCATGTAGATGTAACCGACCGTCACCTGCTGCTCGAAGGGCTCCCCCATCATTCCGTCGTACAGGACCGTCTTTCCGGCCACCGGCAGGTTGCCGTCCTTCAGAAGCTTCTTGATCTCCGTTTCCGACGCGCCGTCGAAAACCGGCGTCGCGACCGTGATCCCGAGCGCCCGGGCGGCCCATCCGAGATGGGTCTCGAGGATCTGCCCGACGTTCATCCGGGAGGGAACCCCCAGCGGGTTCAACACGATGTCGATCGGAGTGCCGTCGGGCAGATACGGCATGTCCGCTTCCGCCAGGATACGGGAGATGACCCCCTTGTTGCCGTGGCGCCCGGCCATCTTGTCGCCCACCGAAAGCTTGCGCTTCATGGCGACATAGACCTTGACCATCTTGATCACTCCGGGCGGCAGCTCGTCCCCCTTCTGCAGGAGCTCGATGCGCTCGGCGTTGACGCGATTCAAGACCTCGATCTGCGAGTCCTGCCGGCGCAGGATCGTCTGGACCAGCTCGCCGACCTCTTCATCCTTGAGCTTCAACCGCTTCAACTGCTGGGGAGAGAGCCGGGCGACCGCCTCCGCGGTGAACTTCCCGCCCTTCTTGACCAGCTCGACGCCGTCCCGGTCGTGCATCTCCTCGTTGGAGACCTTGTTGACGAGCAGGTCGCGAATCTTCTTGTTCGCTTCTTCCCGGATGATGCGGATCTCGTCCTTGGAGTTCTTCTCGATCTTGGCGATCTGGTCCTGCTCGATCGAGAGAGCGCGCAGGTCTTTCTCGGTTCCCTTGCGCGAAAAGATCTTGACGTCCACGACCGTGCCCTCGATACCCGGCGGGCACTTGAGCGAAGCGTCGCGCACATCGCCGGCCTTCTCGCCGAAGATCGCGCGCAGCAGCTTCTCCTCCGGCGTGAGTTGAGTCTCCCCCTTCGGAGTGACCTTGCCCACCAGGATGTCACCCGGCTTGACGTTGGCTCCGATGCGGATGATCCCGGACTCGTCCAGATCCCGCAGGGCGGTCTCGGAGACGTTGGGGATATCGCGCGTGATCTCCTCGGGGCCGAGCTTGGTGTCCCGGGCCTCGATGTCGAACTCCTGAATGTGGATCGACGTGAAGAAATCGTCTTTCACCAGACGCTCGGAGACCAGGATCGCGTCCTCGTAGTTGTAGCCGCGCCACGGCATGAACGCGACCAAGATGTTGCGCCCCAACGCGAGCTCGCCCGCCTCCGTGCAGGGCCCGTCTGCCAGCACCTGTCCGCGCTCGACCTTCTGGCCTTCGGTGACGATGGGCTTCTGGTTGATGCAGGTGTTCTGGTTCGAGCGCCGGAACTTCGTCAGCGGATAGATGTCCGCTCCGAACTCCTTGCCTCCGGCCTCGGTCCCCTCGACGCGCACGATGATGCGCTCCGAGTCGACCTGGTCCACCATTCCTCCGCGTTTGGCCAGAACGACGGCCCCCGAATCGCGCGCGACCGTGCCTTCCAGGCCGGTTCCGACGAGCGGTGCCTCGACCTTGAGCAGAGGCACCGCCTGCCGCTGCATGTTGGAGCCCATCAACGCCCGGTTGGCGTCGTCGTGCTCCAGGAACGGAATCAGAGCAGTGGCGACGGAGACGAGCTGCTTGGGTGAGATGTCCTTGTAGTCGACCTTGTCACGCTCGGCGGTGATGAACTCGCCGTTGAAGCGGGCGATGACCCGCTCCTCCTTGATTCGTCCGGCGGCGTCCATCTCCGCGTTGGCCTGGGCGATGACGAAGTTCTCCTCTTCCCAGGCGGAGAGGTAAAACGCGTGAGGAACGACCTCGACGTGGCGCTTGTGGCCGCGCTTCAGCTTCTCGTTCTCCTCCTCCAGCTCCTTCCTCTCGACGATCTGCCCGAGCTTGACGTTGCCGTCGCCCACGGTCGTGACCTGGAAGTGGTCGATGACCCTTCCCTTCTCGACTCGCTTGTAAGGGGTCTCGATGAAGCCGAAATCGTTGATCCGCGCGTAGCAGGAGAGCGACGAGATCAACCCGATGTTCGGGCCTTCCGGCGTTTCGATCGGGCAGACGCGGCCGTAGTGAGTCGGGTGCACGTCGCGAACCTCGAACCCCGCCCGCTCCCTCGAGAGACCTCCCGGCCCGAGGGCCGAAAGGCGCCGCTTGTGCGTGACTTCCGAGAGCGGATTGGTCTGATCCATGAACTGAGACAGCTGAGACGAGCCGAAGAACTCCTTGATGGAGGCGATGACCGGCTTGCTGTTGATCAGGTCATGCGGCATCGCCGAGTCGATGTCCTGATGGACCGACATCTTCTCCTTGATCGCGCGCTCCATGCGGACCAATCCGATGCGGAACTGGTTTTCCAGAAGCTCGCCGACCGAGCGCACCCTGCGATTTCCGAGGTTGTCGATATCGTCCGTCCGGCCGACGTCCCGCTTCAAACGCAGCAGGTACGCCACGACCCGGAAGATGTCCGCCGGCGTGAGCGTCCGCGTATCTTCGGAGGAGTCGGCCTCGAGCTTGATGTTGAACTTGAAACGTCCGACGCGCGAGAAATCGTATTTCTTCGGGTCGAAGAACATCCCCTCGAACAGGTTCTTGGCCGACTCGTAAGTCGGAGGATCGCCCGGCCGCAGCCGGCGGTAGATCTCGAGGATCGCCTCGTTCTTGGTCTTGTGCGTGTCTTTCCGGATCGTGTTGACGAGCACGTCTCCCGAAAGATCCCAATCGGGGAAGAAGAGCTCGACCTCCTTGATTCCGCGCTCCTTCAACTGCTCGATCGCGTCCGGACCGACCTCCTGGCCCGCCTCGAAGAGCACCTCGCCTGTGGACAGGTCCACGATGTCGGCGATAAAGCAGGCCTTCTCGACGGCGGAGTCGTCCACGCCCTTCTCGATCGAGCCCTTCCGACCGATCTCTTTCTGATCCTCAGTGGTCAGCTTGATGCCGGCGAAGATCACCCTGGTCTCGCGCCGAACGCGGGCGTACCGCTCCTTGAGCTCCTCCTGCTTGACGACGTCCTTGCCGATCGTCAGGTAGGCGCGGCCCCGCTCGAAGCGGGTTCGCACAGGCGAGTAGAACTGGCGCAGGATCGACTCATCCGTCTCCAGCCCCAGCGCGCGCAGGAAGATGGTCGCCGGGAACTTTCTCTTCCGGTCGATCCGGACAAAGAGGATCCCTTTCTGGTCGTATTCGAACTCGACCCAGGAACCGCGATAAGGAATGATTTTCGCGAGGAACCCGTGGGCGGACTCCCTCGTGAAGAACACGCCGGGCGAGCGGTGCAGCTGCGACACGATCACGCGTTCCGTCCCGTTGATGACGAACGTGCCGTGCTCGGTCATCAGCGGGATGTCGCCGAAAAAGACCTCTTCTTCCTTGGCGTCCCGCATCGTCTTGACGCCCGTCTCCGGGTCCTTGTCATAGACGAAAAGCCGGAAGGTCACCTTGAGAGGAACGGAATAGGTCATGCCCCGCTCCTGGCACTCGGCGACCGAATACTTCATCTGCAGGTCCACCGGGTTGCCGCAGATGTCGCACAAGGTGACCCGGTTGGGGTTGGCCGTCCCGCAATGGGGGCAGGAGACGACTTCCTCGTGGGGATGCGCCGTCACGATCCGTTTCCCGCAGCTGCGGCAGTCCATGCGCAGGTGCTCCAGCCCCCTCAACCGTCCGCACTTGCACTCCCAGTTGCCGATGGCGTACTTGACGAACTGGAGCTCGCAAGCGCCTCGAAAATCGGAGAACGGGAAAACGCTCGTGAAAACCGCTTGCAGCCCCGAGTCCTCGCGTTCCTCCGGCAGAAGGTTCATCTGCAGGAAACGCTCGTAGGACCGGCGCTGAACATCGATCAGATTCGGAAGGTCCATGAAGGACCGGATCTTCGAGAAGTTCTTCCTCTCGGGAGAAGAGACGGCGACCTCATTCATTCTTCGGATACTCCATGAAGCGCGGCGGACGCTGCGCGCCGCCGCAATTGAGCACGAGGGCAAACAAGATTTAACAAGTCAGGCAGTTACTTAATTTCCACCTTCGCGCCGACCTCCTCGAACTTCTTCTTGATGTTGGCCGCCTCTTCCTTCGAGACGCCTTCCTTGACAGTGCCGGGAGCCCCGTCGACCAGGTCTTTGGCCTCTTTCAGACCCAGGCTCGTGACCTCGCGTACGACCTTGATCGTCTTGATCTTGTCGCCCGCCGCTGCCAGGACCACCGTGAACTCGGTTTGCTCCTCGAGGGCGGGGGCCGCCGCCGCACCCGCCGCCGCGCCCGCGGCGGCCATCGGCGCCGCCATCGCCGCCGCCGAAACCCCGAACTTCTCCTCGAGCGCCTTGACCAGGCCGTTCAACTCGAGCACGGTCATGCTCTCGACTTCCTTGACGAAATTCTCCGCCGTCATCGCCATTTGTCCTTCTCCTTTACTCTCAGTTCTTCAAAAAACTCATTGACCGGCAACGGCTTCGCCCGCCGCTCCCGACTTCGACTTCTGGTCGGCAATCTGGGCCATGACCAATGCCAGATTGCGCACCGGACCGTTCAACACCGTCACCAGGCGGCGCAGGGGCGACTGGATCAGGAACAGCAACCGGGAGACGAGCTCCTCACGGGTCGGCAGCTCCGCGATCGCCGCGATCTGTTTCGGCTCGATGGGCCTTCCTTCGACGATCGCTCCCTTGAAAACGAGATTCGGGTTCGTCTTCGCAAAGGCGGTCAGGACCTTGGCCAGGGCCACCGGGTTGTCTTCGTTGTAGGCGACCGCGGTCGGCCCCACGAAGTACTTCGACATCGCCTCGAGCGGGGTCCCCTGGGTCGCCTTGAGCGCGAGAGTGTTCTTCACCACGACGTACTTGGACCTCGTGTTTCGAACCTGGCGGCGCAGCTCCGTGACCTCCGGGACCTTCAGCCCGGCAAATCCCACGAGCACCGCGTTCCTGGACTTCGCCAGGTCGGTCTCGAGGACCGCGACGGCCTGTTCCTTTTCGGTTCGCTTCATCGCCGCCTCCTAAAGAGCCTCGATCGACGCGGTGTCGATCTCGATGCCCGGGCCCATCGTCGAAGAGATCGACACGGTTTGGAAATACTTCCCCTTTGCGGCCGGAGGCTTGGCCTTGTGGACTGCCCGGATAAACGCCTCGGCGTTCTCCTCCAGGCGCTTTTGATCGAAAGAGGTCTTCCCGATCGAGGCGTGGATGATCGAAGTCTTGTCCACGCGGAACTCGACCTTGCCCCCCTTGATCTCTTTGACCGCTTTGGCGACGTCCATCGTAACGGTGCCCGCCTTCGGGTTGGGCATGAGGCCCTTGGGCCCCAGGACCTTCCCGAGCTTTCCGACCAGCCTCATCATGTCGGGCGTGGCCACGAGCGCTTCGAAATCGAGGAGGCCCCCCTGTATTTTTTCGACCAGGTCCTCGGCCCCGACCTGATCCGCGCCCGCTTCCAGTGCTTCTTTGGCCTTGTCTCCGCTGGCAATGACGGCCACTCGTTTGGACTTGCCCGTCCCGTGGGGCAGAACCACGGTGCCTCGCACCATCTGGTCGGCATGCTTCGGGTCGACCCCGAGCAGCATCGCGATATCGACCGATTCGTCGAACTTCGCGTATTTCACTTCGCGGACGAGCCGCATCGCGTCGGGGAGGCCGTAAGGCTTCGCCTCGATTTTTGCCTTCGCAGCCGCGTATTTTTTGCCTGTCTTTGCCATTAACCCCCTTCGTCGTTCCAGCGATCGAGTTTGCTTCGATCTCCGACTTTCAAAAGCTTTCAGCTACACCACTTCGATTCCCATACTCCTTGCCGTACCCTCGACGATCTTCACCGCCGCCGGCAGGTCCGACGCGTTCAAATCCGGCATCTTCGTCTTTGCGATCTCCTCGACCTGCTTCTTCGTCACCTTGCCGACCTTGTCTTTGTTGGGCGTGCCGGAACCCTTCGGGACTCCAGCGGCCTTCAAGAGAAGAATCGAAGCCGGCGGGGTTTTCGTGATGAACGAGTAGGAACGATCGGCGAAGACGGTGATGACGACGGGAATGATCAAACCCTTCTGCGACGCCGTCCTGGCGTTGAAGTTCTTGCAGAAGTCCATGATGTTGACGCCCTGCTGGCCCAAAGCGGGGCCGACAGGCGGAGCCGGCGTGGCCTCCCCAGCGGGGATCTGCAGCTTTACGTAAGCAGTGATCTTTTTTGCCATTGCGCTCGCTTCGCGAGGGGGAAGGGCGAAGGGCGAACGGCGAACGGCGCCGCTCAGACCTGCCCAGATCACCCTCTATGCGTTCTCCTTTTCCCGCCCTTCGCCTTTCGCCATTCGCCTTTCGCCTAAAGTTTCTGGACCTGAAGGAACTCCAGCTCCACCGGCGTCGATCTTCCGAAGATCGTGACCATCACCTTCAGCGTGGACCGATCCTGGTTGATCTCCTCGACGACGCCGGTGAAGTTCGTGAAGGGGCCATCGGTGATCCGGACGTGCTCCCCCTTCTCGAACGTGTGCTTGGGCTTCGGCTTCTCTTTTGTCGAGGTGACGCGGTGGAGAATCTGCTCGACCTCTTCGGCCGTCAGCGGGGTGGGCTCCTTGCCCGATCCGACGAAGCCCGTCACCTTCGGGGTGTTCTTGACGAGGTGCCATGCCTCGTCGGACATCTCCATCTCGACGATGATGTAGCCGGGGAAGAACTTGCGCTGAATCTCCCGCCGTTTCCCGCCCTTCATCTCGACGAGAGTCTCGGTCGGGATACGAATGTCGCCGAAGGCGTCGGCCATACCCATCGCTTCGATCCGCTGCCGCAGGTTTTGCCGCACGCGCTCCTCGAAGCCGGAGTAGGTATGCACGATGTACCAGTTCTTCGCCTTCTCTTGGCTTTGAGTTTCGGGAGAGCCCACCGCCCCCCCGCCTGTGTTTGTCGTTGTCATGCCACCACTCCTGCCGCACGGAACAGCTTGTCGAGCAGCCAGGAGAGCCCGGCGTCGACCACGAACAGATAGAACCCGAACAGAAAGCAGGCCACGATCACGACGAGCGTCGTTCCCACGACCTCGTTCTGGCTCGGCCAGCTGACTTTCTTCATTTCGGCCCAGACGTCGCGGGAGAAGCTCCGCGTCGTGGGCCACCATTCTTTGACTGGCAACATCTTTAAGTTCTTTGGGCGAAGGGCGAACGGCGAAGGGCGAAGGGCGACCGAAGAATGCTCTCCCATCCCGTTTCGTAACTCCGTTTCGTCGCCATTCGCCTTACGCCTTTCGCCTTTCGCCTCTCTCCAAATGGCAGGGGTGGAGGGATTCGAACCCCCAACCTACGGTTTTGGAGACCGCCGCTCTACCAATTAGAGCTACACCCCT
>JBKPDV010000280.1:0-17695 GCA_046728075.1 Acidobacteriota bacterium
AATCGGTAGAACGATATACGGATAGATTGATAGTCGTCTCATGAAAGCGGTGTCGCGGGCGTCGGGTGTCTTCTGTCTCGCGGCGCTGATCGCCGCTCAGCCGGTGCTGAGCTGCGACGTGAACGACGATACGAACTTCCCCAGGGCCGCCGCGTTGGCCAGGACCACGCGGCGGCCACTCCTGCTGGCGTTCATAGGCACGGACTGGAGTATCTCGAGCCTCAAGCTGGACCGCGAGGTGTTCGATCAGGCGGACTTCGCCGACCCGAAGTACGACTTCGTTCTGTGCAAGATCCACTTCTATCAGACTCGGGAGCGATCCCCCGAGACTGTCCGTCAGAATGAGGAGCTGGCCACGAAGTATAAGGTCCAGGAATTTCCCACAGTAGTTGTACTTGGGCCAGATGGCCGAGAACTCGGGCGGCTCGGATACATTCCGGGCGGGGTGACGGCGTTCGCCGCCGCCGTGAACGCGGTCATTGCAAAAGCCACCCGGTAGACGCAGCACTCGCGGTCCGCTATGTCAAGGCCCACCGCACGGCGGCATCAGGCCGGCACGCTTCTTCTACTGTGCATAATTCTGGGGCCAAGCCACGCCGCGGCACAACAGACCGTCGCTCAATTAGCCGGCAGAGTAGATGGTGAGCTCGCCGCGATGCTGAGCATGAGCTCATCGAGCAAGAAGCGGCAACTGAGCGCCAGCCTGGCACAGCACGTCGCCAGACTGAGAGAACAATCGGTCATGGTGTTCGGCAGTCGCCGGGATCGGCTCGACGGGAAGTTGCGGCAGCTGATCCAGTCGTGTGAAAAGTGGGAGTCAGGCTCCCGATACGCGGCGCGTGTAGCAGCCGCGCGCGCGCAAAGCTTGTGGGCGGACGCCAAAGCACTGTATCCACGGGAAGCCCTGGAACTCCTTCCACCGCTCTGGTCATGCCCCATGCATCAGGAGCTGATGGAGACGGCCGCTGGCAATTGCCCGGTCTGCGGCATGCCTCTGGAGCCGATCTATGTCACCCAGCCGCAACTGACGGAAGGCCCGATCATCGGCGCCGTAATAATTGCCGATGGACCACTGAAAGTGGGTCAACGGGCTGAGTGTCGAATCCGGCTCTTCTTTCTCGATGACGGCCAGCCGGTCCGTCTCGCTGATCTGGAGGAAGCGCATACACGCAAAATCCATTTGTTGATCAGCGATATTGCCGAAACCGATTACCACCACGAGCACCCGGAACCGGCCGGTGATGGTGAGTACGCGTTTGGCTTCACCCCGCAGCGGCCGGATACCTACCGCGTTTGGGCTGATCTGCAGCCGGTGCGAACGCATGTGCAGCAATATTCGGTAGCGGACATTCCGTCCGGCACGCCGCGCCAGGCCAGACTGGCCGAGAACGAGGCGGAAAACCGGCACGCCGAGATCGACGGCTACAAGTTCGATCTCTCCTTCGAGAAGGACATCCGCGAACGCGAGACTGTCGCCGGGAAGCTCCGCGTCACCGACCCGGACGGCCGGCCGTGCAACAAACTGGGCGTCGTCATGGGGGCCTTTGGCCACTTCGTGGCTTTTGGCGATGACTTTGCCACGGTCCTGCACCTGCATCCCACCGGGCCTCTGATCACCGATCCGGAGGCGCGGAGCGGTCCTGAGCTCCCTTTCTACTTTCGCTCGAAGAGAACCGGGCTCTTTCGCCTTTTCGCGCAGGTAAGGATCGAGGGCAAAGATTTCTTCCCGCGCTTCGTGCTCCACGCGGGTCTTCGACGCTGAGGCTCGATTGGGTGAGAGGTCGATTCTCAGCGTCTCGAGCAGGAGGGTACGGCTTCCGCGTGTCAGTGTCTGCCTGGCCCTGGCGCTCCTGTTCACCTCTCTGACCTCGGTCAGGCCGGCGGCCGCCCAGGACGCGCCGCCGCCCCCGCCCGGGCCCCCGATCGAGCGTCTTTTCGCTCCTGTGAGGGAGTCGCTGAAAGACCTCCCGCCGTTCTTCCGCGACACCGATTTCTTGCTTCACTTCAGGAGCTACTGGTTCGACCGCGAAAATCCCGAAGGCACCGACAACAATGCGTGGGCGTTCGGGGGCTGGGCCAGCTACAAGTCGGGCTGGCTCTTCAACGCGTTCGGGATCGGTGCGACCTTCTACGGCTCGGCGCCGCTCTACGCGCCGGACGACAAGGACGGGACGACCCTCCTCAAGCCGGGCCAGGCAGGCTACTCCGTCTTCGGCGAGGCATACGCCGCGGTCAGGTACCACGAGTACGTGCTCGTGAAGGGCTACCGGCAGCTGGTCAACCAGCCCTACATCAATGCCATCGACAACCGGATGACCCCGAACACGTTCGAAGGCATCACCGGCGGCGGCAAGGCCGGTGTCGTCCAGTACTTCGCCGGCTATCTCTGGAAGATCAAGCCTCGGAACCAGGACACCTTCGTCTTCATGTCGAAGCAGGCCGGCGCAGCGGGGAGCGACGACGGCGTCATCCTGGGCCGGGTTCAGGCGACACCCTTGGCGGGGCTGCGCTTCGACGCCGCCGAGCAGTACGGGATCAACACCTTCAACACCGTGTACCTGGAAGGCGAATACCTCCTGCGGCTCGACCAGAGCTGGAAGCTCCGCCTCGGCGCCCAGTTCACGGACCAGCGCGCGGTGGGCGACAGGCTCGTGGCCAACGCGGCGAAAACGAACTGGAGCACGCAGCAGGAAGGCGTCCGGGTCCAGGCCCTCTATAAGGACCTGACGCTCACCTCCGGCTTCTCGATCACCGACTCGGGGAACTCCATCCAGTCGCCCTGGGGCTACTCGCCGAACTATCTCTTGATGATGGACCGGGACTTCAACCGCGCCAACGAGAAGGCGGTACTGTTGGGAGCGGCCTGCGACTTCTCCAAGCTGGTCGCGCAGGGGCTCAGCGCGACCTTCAACTTCGCCACGGGCTGGGATGCCATCGATCCCAAAAAGCGGGCGAGCGCGCCGGACCAGCGGGAGTACGACCTCACCGTGGACGCTCGTCCGCCCTGGCGCACGCCCGCCTTTCTCCAGGGCTGGTGGCTTCGCGTGCGGGGCGGCATCCTCGATCGAGAGGGAGCCAGACTCGGCTGGCAGGTCCGATTGATCCTCAACTGGGAGCGAGACCTCTTTTGAAGGCTCCTCGCTCGCCGCGGCCAGCGTCTCACGTGCCTCGAGCCTGGGATCGCCCAAGAAAGGGGCTGTCATGGACACAGCGGTGGGCCCGGCCGCGCCTGACCGCGCGCTGCGATCGGTGACGACGGAGATTCTCCCAACGCGCGAGAAACGCCGAGTTGGCGCCCGGTCGTCGCGGGGGGCGAGCCCTGGCGTCGGCGTCGTGTTCCTGCTGCTGGTGGCGTGCCTCCCGGGGGTCGGCCGGGCGCAGGACGACACTCAGCTCGCCCAGAAGAGCCAGAATCCGGTGGCCGACCTCATCTCCATCCCGTTCGAGAACGACCTCAACTTCGGTGTGGGTCCCCGTGAGGACCTCCAATACATCCTCCAGGCCCAGCCCGTCATCCCCTTCCGGCTCAACGGGGACTGGAACCTGATCTCGCGGACGATCGTGCCTTTCATCCACCAGCCGGAGCTCGCCCCGGGATTCGGCGATGTGTCCGGGCTCGGGGACATCGTGGAGTCGCTCTTCCTCTCCCCTGCGAAGCCCGGGAAGGTGATCTGGGGTGTCGGGCCGGTCCTGCAGTTCCCGACCTCGACCAATGACGCGCTCGGCCAGCGTAAGTGGGGCGCCGGCCCGACAGCCGTCGCGCTGACGATACAGGGGCCGTGGCTCATCGGCGCGCTCGTCAACAACGTCTGGTCCTTGGCCGGGCGCGACGATCGCCCGGACGTCAACCAGATGTTGATCCAGCCCTTCATCATCTACACTTTTCCGAGCGCGTGGTCCGTGGAATCGGCGCCGCTGATCACCGCCGACTGGAAGGCGGACCAGGACAATCGATGGACCGTCCCGCTGGGGGCCGGCGTGGGGAAGATCGTGCGCCTGGGGAAGCTTCCTCTCAGCACCTCGATCGACGCGTATTACAACGTGACGCACCCGGACCACGCGGCCAAGTGGCAGCTGCGCATCCGGATCCAGCTCCTGTTCCCGAGGTGATCCAGGAGGCCGACCATGACACGGAGTGCCCTTCGCTCGTTTGCCGGCCTTCTCGCCGCGGCCCTGGTCGTGGCGTTTGCGGCCTCCCTCCTCGGCTGCGCCAGCTACGGCCCTGCCACCCGTGTCGCGGTGACGGACGTCAAGTCCGTGACGGGTACGTGGAAGGGGACAGTGTACCGGTCCGGTTTCGAGTCCGAATCGGTCGCGCTGGTGATCCACGACGACGGCTTGTACGAAGTCGTGTTGGTCGGGTCGAGCGGCACGACCGTCGGAGGCGGCAAGATCCTCGTCAGCGACGGACGCCTCCTCGTGGAGGGCGCAAAAGGGCGGGGAGCCGGAACGCTGCTGAGAAATCGCGCGGGTGATCTCGTGCTGAACGTCGATATGATCCTCAACGACAACAGCACCCTGACGGCCAAACTCTGGCGCAGCCCTTAGATTGTCCGGCTTCGTTGCTAAGCAACGCGTGTAATGACATCCAGGCCCGAGAAGGAGAGTCGCGATCCAGCCGGTCGCCGGTTGGGCGGCGATGACGTCACGGCCATGCCGACTCGAGTCGAGCTTCGTGAGGGGTCCAACGGCGCCGTCCTGGCGATCTCCGGCCCTCTCGACGTGGAGACGGCCGCGGCGGCCCGGCGGCAGATCCAGACGGAGCTGGCGGCAGCCCGAGCGGCGAGGATTGAGGTCGACGCGAGCGGTGTCGATCGCGGCGACATGTCGGGAATGTCGTTGCTCTACGAGCTGACCGAGGGTCGGCTTACGCCGGGCGTACGCGCGGGAGTGACTGGACTGAAGCCCGAGTTTGCGACGCTGCTCGCCGCGTTTCCCTCACAGGAATCGATCGAGAAGCTGGCAGCGCCGCCCGCCCGCAAGTCGCTGCCGAAGGAGATCGGCGCCGAGACGGTGTCGGTCCTGACGGATCTCCGAGCGCAGCTGACCTTCCTCGGCGGCGCCGTGCAGGCGTTTGCCGCGGCCCTGCGCCGCCCCCGGACGATGCGCTGGCAGGAGGTCGCGGTCGTCTTCGAAAAGGCCGGCGTCAACGCCGTGCCGATCGTGTCGCTCATCTCGTTCCTGACGGGCGTCATCATCGCGTTCGAGTCGGCGCAGCCGCTGGCGATGTTCGGCGCCCAGGCCTACACGGCGAACATCATTGGGATCGTCATGATCCGGGAATTTGGCCCCATCTTCACGGCGATCATTCTGGCGGGGCGTTCCGGCTCCGCGTTCGCCGCCGAGATCGGCACCATGAAGGTCAACGAGGAGCTCGATGCGCTGACGACGATGGGGCTCGATCCCATGCGGTTCCTCGTCGTGCAGCGGATCGTTGCCGGGACCCTGCTGATGCCGGCGCTGACCGCCTTCGCGATGCTGACCGGCGTGGCGGGCGGGGTCCTCGTGATGCTCGGGATGGGCTTCCCCTTCGCCCAGATCTGGAATCATTTGACCAGCTCGGTCGCCGTCTCCGACGTTCTCGTGGGCACTTTCAAAGCGGTCGTGTTCGGCGCGATCGTCTCGGGCCTCGGCTGCCTGCGCGGCATGCAGACGAAGCAGGGGCCGAGCGCCGTCGGCGACTCCGCTACCCGAGCGGTCGTTTCGGGCATCCTGATGATCATCATCGTCGACGCCCTCTTCGCCGTCCTGACGCATGTGTTGAACGTATGAGCGCGGCCCCGGTCGTCATCGACGTGCGCGGCGTCACGGTTGGCTACGGTGAGAGCGTGATCCAGCAGAATCTCGACTTTCAGGTCCGGAGCGGAGAAGTCTTCGTCATACTCGGAGGCTCGGGAACGGGCAAGAGCTCCGTGCTGAAGGCCATGATCGGCTTGATCGAACCGCTCGCCGGGCAGATTCTTTTTGACGGGGAGAACATCGTCACAGCCGAAGGCGGAGATCGCCAGCGCCTCCTGCGCAAATTCGGTGTCACGTATCAGAGCGGAGCTCTCTTCGGCTCGATGACGGTGCTCGAGAACGTGCGCCTGCCGCTCGACGAGTTCACGGACCTCGAGGCCGGCGAAAAGGACCTCATTGCCATGGCGAAGCTCAATCAGGTGAGCCTCCTCGCGGCCGCGGGCCGGATGCCCTCCGAGCTCTCCGGCGGGATGCTGAAGCGAGCTGCCATCGCCCGCGCGATGGCGCTCGATCCGGGCATCCTCTTTCTGGATGAGCCTTCGGCCGGCCTCGATCCGATCATGTCGGCCGGGCTCGACCAGACGATCCGCAGTCTTTCGCGAGGGCTCGGCATCACGTTCGTCGTCGTGACGCACGAGCTCCAGAGCATCTACGCGATCGCCGATCGCTGCATCATGCTCGACGCCCAGCGCAAGACCATCATCGCGGAAGGCGCGCCCGCGGACCTCCGCGACCATTCCGAGGATCCGTACGTGAGGCAGTTCTTCTTGCGGCAGGCCGAGCCGGCCGCCGCCACGAGCGAAAGGCGGGCGCCATGAGCGCGAAGGCCAACCAGTTTCGGATCGGGATCTTCGTCGTCGCCGGCGTCGGCATCCTGGCCGTCGCCCTCTTTCTCTTCGGAATTCGGGGCGCCTTACAGCCCATGTATCGCTTCGAGACCTATGTCACGGGCGACGTCGCGGGGCTCTCGAAAGGATCCGCCGTCAAGCTGCGAGGGGTCGCCGTGGGCAAGGTCAAAGAGATCGGATTCAGCTGGAGGCTGTATGGCGATACCCCTCCCAGGTGCGTCGTCGTCCGTTTCGAGATCGAAGAGAAGGTCAGCCCGTTCCCTCCTGGCAGCGACCTCGAAGCGGAGATCCGCCGGTCTGTCGAGAACGGGTTCCGCGCGATCGTTCAATCGGAAGGGATTACCGGGTCGAGCGTCGTGGCGCTGAAGACTCTCGACCCGAAAATCTATCCTCCGCTCGCGGTGTCGTGGAAGCCTCGGGACCTCTACATCCCTTCCGCTCCCAGCCAGTTCGGCCAGATTCTCGACTCCCTCGACCGAACGCTCGCCAATCTCGCGGCGCTCGACCTCGCGAAGATCGGAGCCAGTGCCGACCGCGCGCTCAACTCCGCGGACGCGACGATACGGAAGCTCGGACAGCTCGACCTGCCCGCTCTCAGCCGGGACGTCAACCGCGTCACGACGGATGCCAGCGCCGCGGTCCGAGAGTACCAGGGGTTGGCGAGCGACGCGCGGCAGACACTGCAGGCCCTGAAGCTCGAAAGGGTCGGGGCCGATGCGGACCGGCTCGTGAACAACCTGGATAGCCAGCTCCGGGTCCTCATCGCCAGGCTCAATGCCGTCGATGTGCCGGCCTTGAACGACACGCTCGCAGGCACCCGCGAAGCTGCCAGAAACTTGAACGACGCGCTCGAAGCGCTCAAGACGCATCCGTCCGGGTTTCTCTTCGGAGCGGCGCCGGCGCCGGTGTCCGGGTTGTTGAAGGGCGAAAAGTGAAGGCAATTCTGAGGCTTTCCGCGCTCGCGCCGCTCGCGGCGCTGTTGGTCGCGACGGGTTGCCTGTCCAAGCCGGCCCTCGTCTCGCAGTCCTTCTCGATCGACCCGCCCGCTCCGCAATCGACGGGCTCGCCGCGTGGCGTCGTGCTGGCCCTGGCTCGCGTGGAAGTCGCGCCTCCCTACTCCGGGATGTCCTTCGTCTATCGCACCGGAGAGCATGGCCTCGGGCGGGACCCGTACGCGAGATTCGCTGCGCCGCCTGGCTGGCTGCTGACTGCGGCGATTCGCGGCTACCTTACGAATGCGGACTTCGTGAGAGATGTCGTCGCCCCCGGAGCGGGGACGCTCTCGCAGGCCACGGTCGAGGTCGCTGTCAGCAAGCTCGAGGGAGAGCTCCACCCGGGCGGTTCCTCCGCCGTCCTGACACTTCGTTTTCGCGTAGTCTCGAGTCCGGGAGATGCACCCGGGCCTTCGGAAATCCTTCTGAAGACCTACGCCAAGAACATCCCGATTCCGCGTTCGACTGCGAAGGACGTCGTCAACGGCTGGAACCAGGGTCTGGCCGAGATCATGGCGGAGTTTCAGACCGATCTGCGAGGCTCCTTGGCCGCGGCAGGTGTGAAATGGTCCAGCGGCGGCTTCGCGGAAGCGCGCCTGGCCGCTCGATGAGGAATTAGGTATGGATCCGGCGATACTCAGCGCCTCCGCGGCCGTCCTGGGCTCCCTTGCGGGCGCTTCCGCCTCGCTTGCGACCGCCTGGCTCAACCAGAAAACGCAAGCGAAGCGAGTGTCGGTCCAAGTCGAGACGCGCAAGCGCGAGGAGCTCTATGCCGACTTCCTTACGGAGTGCTCGAAGCTGGCCCTCGACGCCCTGGACCACACACTCGATCGGCCTGAGACGCTGCAGCAAGCCTACACACTCGTGAATCGGATCCGGCTCACATCGAGCGATGCCGTGCTTCACGCTGCCGAAGCTACGATCCAGGAGATCCTCGCGACGTATCGAGCGCCGAACATTCCGATCGAGAAGCTGCGCGATATGGCTTTGGCCGAAATCCACGACCCGCTCAAGGCCTTCAGCGAAGCCTGCCGGTACGAGCTCCAGTCGCTCCGGCGGGATGGGGCGTAGAGAGACAGACGCCCAGCGCTCAAAGTGATCAAGCCCTACCTCGGAAACGCGGCGCTCGAGCCCGCGTCCACGTTCAGGATGTTGCCCGTCGATTTGGCCGAGCGGTCGGAGGCGAAAAAGAGAACGGCTTCCGCGACGTCATCCGGCGTCACCGTCTTCTGGAGAAGGCTTCGCTTGCGGTAATGCTCGGCGAGCTCGTCTTCCGCGATGCCGTACGCGCGGGCGCGCTCCTGCCGCCACTGGCTGTCCCAGATCTTGGAGCCCTGCAGCACCGCGTCGGGATTCACCACGTTGACCCGAACCCCATGCTCCGCCGCCTCGAGAGCGAGACAGCGCGCCAGATGCAGCTCGGCGGCTTTCGCCGTGGAGTAGGCGGCCGCCTGAGGCGACGCGGCCAGGGCGTTCTTGCTCCCGATGAAGATGATCGAACCGCCGAGTCCCTGCGATCTCTGGAGCCGGAAAGCCTCGCGCGAGACCAGAAAGTAACCGGTCGTGAGCACGTCCATGTTCTTCTTCCAGAGCTCCAGGCTGGTGTCTTCGTACGGCGCGGCTGATGCCAGGCCCGCGCAGGCGACCAGGATGTCCAGGCCCCCATACTCCAGAGCCGTCGCGCGGCAGGCCTCGACGACGGACTTCTCGCGCGTGACATCCATCGGCACGGCCCGCACGCTGTCGGCGCCGAAGTCCGCGGTCAGCTCGCCGACCGTGCGGTCGAGCGAGTCCCGATCGATGTCAGTTGCCACCACGCAGGCTCCCGCCGAAAGCAGCCTCGCCGCCACCGCGCGCCCGATGCCTCCGGCCGCGCCCGTTATGAGGGCGACGCGCCGCGCGAGCTCCTTTTCCTGGGGAAGGCGGCGCAGCTTTGCCTCCTCGAGCTTCCAGTACTCGATGCGAAAGGCCTCCGACTCGGGCAGGCCCACGTACTCGCTGACCGAACAGGCCCCTCGCATGACCTCGATCGCGTTGATGTAGTACTCCGCTGCCTGGCGCGCCATCGCCTTGTCCCGCGCGAAGGTGAAGATTCCGAGCCCCGGGACGAGCACGACCGCGGGCGTGGGATCACGCATCGGCGGTGTTGTGTCGTCGCGCAGGCGCTCATAGGTGTCGGTATACCTGCGGGAGTATTGGTTCACCGCGCCGTCCAGATCCTCTTCACGCTCCAGCACGAGAGGCCGGATCTTCGTCCGCAGGAAGTGATCCGGGCAGGCCGTGCCTTTCTCGGCGAGCTCGCGCAACCGGCGCGAGCCGACGAAGTCGAGCACGGGCTCCGAGTCGTCGAAGTGCCCGATCTTCCGGTCCCTCTCGGACAGCTTTCCCCGCAGCCGGGGCATCAGCGCCGAGGCCCGGAAACGCCGCAGCTCGGATTCTTCGGGAGCCATCACGGCGCCCCCGAACGCGGGACGGGATGGCGCCTGCGCGAGCGCGTCCGCTGCCTGATTGATGATGGCGAGGCTCGTGTCGTAGCACTGCCGCGACGTTTCGCCCCACGCCACCAGGCCGTGGCTGGCGAGGATCACCCCCTTCGCGCCGGGATTGCCCGCGAACCACTCACCGACCTTGCGGCCCAGGTCGAAGCCCGGACGCTGCCACGGGATCCAGCCGACTTCTCCTTCGAAGATTTTCTTTGTGAGGGTCTCACCGTCGGCCGAGGCGGCGATCGCGAGAATCGCGTCGCAATGAAGGTGATCGACGTGCCGGTGCGGCAGGAAGGCGTGGAGGAAGGTGTCGATCGAGGGGGCCGTCGGGTTGATCCCGAAGACGCAGTAGCGGAGCTTCTCCATCATCGCGTCTTCGTCCTGGAGGCTTGTGTAGAGTGCCGCGAGGCCGACCACTTTTTCCTGATAGAGCGTCGCGAAACCATGAGGCGTCAGGGTCGCGAGATCCCCGCCCGATCCCTTGACCCAGAGTACATCCACCGGCTTGCCGTTCAAGGGGTCCCGGGTCGAGATCTTGGCGGAGGTGTTCCCTCCTCCGTAGTTGGTCACGCGCCGGTCGGATCCGAGAATGCGCGAGCGGTAGAGCAGAAGATCCTGCTCGGAGCCGTTGACGCAAGCGGACTCGTCCCACCGATTGGGGATTCCGACCCGGGCGTCGCCCGTCATCCGTTCATCCGTTCATGCCCCCTTGAGCTCTCGCTTCAAGATCTTGCCGGTCGCAGTCATGGGAAACCCCTCCCGAAACTCGACGGATCGGGGAACCTTGAAGGCTCCCATCCGCTCGTGGCACCAGGCGATGATCTCCGGCCCGGTCGCCTCGATCCCCGCCTTTCGCACGACAAAGGCCTTGATCTCTTCTCCCAACCTTTCGTCGGGAACTCCGACGACGGCGACCAGCGATACGGCCGGGTGAGTCATCAGGACTTCTTCCAGCTCCCGGGGGTAAACGTTGAACCCGCCCCGGAGAATCATGTCCTTTTTCCGGTCCACGATGAAAAAGAAGCCGTCGGGATCCCGATATCCGATGTCGCCCGTGTGAAACCAGCCGTTGCGAATCGCCTCGGCGGTCGCCTCGGGGCGGCCCAGATAACCCTTCATCACGTTGTGGCCGCGCACGACGATCTCGCCCCGCTCTCCGTCGGGAAGCTCGCGGTCGGAATCGTCGAAGATCCTGACGTCCGTGGCCCAGATGGCCTTGCCGACCGAGCCCGGCTTTCGGTCCTGCTGCGATAAGTTGAAAGTCGCGACCGGCGAGGTCTCGGACAGGCCATACCCTTCCAGAATCGTCACGCCGAAGGTCTCTTCGAATCGCGACATCAGCTCGACAGCCATCGCGGCTCCGCCGGAGACGCAGAGGCGCAGCCGGTCCCGGATCGCGTCGCGAAAAAGAGGGAGGTCCGGGTGGTTCAAGAGAGCCCAGTACATCGTCGGCACGCCGGCGAAAACGGTGACGCGGTCCCGACCCATCGCCGAGAGGACGGCCGCCGGATCGAACCGCGGAAGCAGCGCCACGGTCGCCCCCGCGCAGAGACCGGCGTTCATCACGCAGGTCTGGCCGAAGGAATGGAACAGGGGAAGGACGGCGAGCAGCACGTCCTCGGAAGAAAGCCGGAAGAGCTTCTCCGTTACGTAGAGAGCGTTGAAGAACATGTTGAAGTGCGAGAGCTCCGCCCCCTTGGGCCGGCCGGTCGTCCCGCTCGTGTAGAGAACGACCGCGGTGTCGTCGGGCATCGTCGGTTCGCAATCCCGAGACGAGCCTTCGCCCGCGACAACGTCCGCCAGAGCCCGCACGTCCGGAGCCGACCCGGCTTTCGGATGATCTCCGGCAATCCAGACCTCGGCGCAGCTCGTCGCGCCGGCACGGCCACCGAGAACTTCGCCGGCAAAGGACGATGCCGCGATCGCGATTCGAGCGCCGCTGTCCTTCAAGTAATAGCAAATCTCCGGGGCCTTCAGCAGGACGTTCAGAGGCACGACGGCCGCTCCCGCTTTGAGGATTCCGTAATAGGCGATGACGAACTCCGGTGTGTTCGGCATCGTCAGCGCGACCCGGTCTCCCGACGCGACGCCTCGTCTTTTCAGCGCCCCCGCGATCTTGTTGGCCTCTTCGTTCAATTGACGGTAGGTCAGCCTCCGCTCTCCGGCCGTCAGGGCCGTTCGGTCAGGCGTTCGAGCCGCGGAGCCCTCGAGGAGAGTGGCAAGGTTCAGCATCGGTTAACCCGCATTATTCATTGAGGATATTGCCGGCAGGCCGGCAGCCGGATTGTAGAATGCCGTGGGGTCGCAAGGAGCTCGCATGTCCCGCGTCGGTGAAGTGCTCGTTCACGAGGGAGCGGTTTCCTCCGCGGGGCTTCGCCGCGCTCTGACGTTCCAGCGCTACGGAGGGCAAAGCCTGAGGCTGGGCACGATCCTGGTCGGCTGGAATCTGGCCGATGAGGAAACCCTCCTGCGAGCTCTTTCCGAGCATCACCGGTGTCTCGGGGTGCCCTGGTCGGATCTGGCCCGCGCGGCCCCGGAAACCATGGCTCTGCTCCCGTCGGAGATCGCCGAACAGGCGCGCGCGATCCCCTTCCGAGAGGAGCTTCGTGGGGTGATCGTCGCCTTCGCGAATCCATCGGACCTGCCGGCGGTCGATCGCGTCGCTCAGGTCATGCGGCGGCGAGTGATCCCGGCCGTCGCGCTGGAAATCCGCATCCTGCAAGCGCAGGAGCTCTTTTACGGCACTGGCATTCCGCCGGATCACATGCCGATTCTGGTCAAGCTTCGCGACGCACAACAGAAGGTGCCCGCGCCACCTCGCCGTTCGATACCCGCCCGCGTCATTCCGATTGCGCTTGAAACCGCGGAATCCGATTCCGTGGAAGAGCTGGGGGAGGAATCGATCCTTGAGACGCGCGCGCAAGAGGCTCTCCTGGAAGCTCCTTTGGAATCTCCCGCGGCAGGAACACCTCCGATTCGAGCGATTCCGCAAGCGAGCTCACCGGATCAGACTCGGCCGATCGCCGTGCGCCGTCCTCCGAGCCCCGCTCGGCAAGGGGAGGAGCGATCCGACGTTGCGGGGGGCTTCTGGCTCGAGGGCGACACGCCTGCCGAGGAGTCTCGAGAAGATCCCGTTGCAACTCCAGCTGTCTTCGAGGATCTGACGGAGATCGAAACGCCGACGCCGCTGCCGGCTGATCCGGTGGTCCTCCCGCGGCCGGGTCGCGAGCAGGTCGCTCAGGCGGTCCTGGATGCCCTGCTGCGCGATATGCCTCGCGTGCTGGTTTTCGGAGCGGACAAGAAACATCTCTTCGGCGTGTACGGACGAGGCGAGGGCGTTCTCTCCAGCGAGGTCCAACGAATCCACCTGCCGCCCGTCAACGGCTCCATTCTCCAAAAAGTCTGCGAGAGTCGAGAGCCTCACTTTGGAAGGCCGACCGAGGAGTTCTGGCCCGCGCCGCTGGCCCTGGTGCTCGGCCTGGATCCTCCTCCTTGCGCGGTCTTTCCGCTGGAAAACTTGAACGGCCTCGTCGGCCTTCTCTACGCTGACCGCGGGGGCAGGCGGATGCTCGAGGCGGATTTCGACGACCTGACCCGCGCAGCCGCTTTTCTCGCCAACGCGCTCGCCTCCTCCTCCCGCCAGAGCTGAGGGCGCCGGGCGCAAGACGCGCGTATCCTCTCGCCGTGCGCTCGGAGATTCGGCTCGCGCTGGTGGGAGGAGGCTTCATCGGCGGCGCGCACGGCGCCGCCTGGCGGGTCCTTTCGCTCTTCTTTCCCGAGCTGCCACGGCTGCGCCGCCTGGTTGTGTGCGAGGTCGAGGAGGGGCGCGCCCGCCAGGCCGCCTCCCGACTTGATTTCGAGCAATCGGAGGTGGGCTGGGAGAAGGCGGTGCAGCGTCCAGACGTGGATCTCGTGGTGATCGCGACTCCCCCCGATCTCCATCGCGAGGTCGCGCTCGCGGCCATCGGCGCCGGCAAGCACGTTTTCTGCGAGAAGCCCCTCGCCCGTTCGGCGGCCGAGGCGGAAGAGATGTGCCGGGCGGCCGAGAAGGCCGGTGTCGTCCATGTTGCCGGCTTCAACCTGCGGCGGGCCCCGGCTCTTCAGCAGGCGGCCCGGATGGTCCGGGACGGCGCGCTCGGGGAGGTGCTGCACGTCAGCGGCCGCTACTTTCAAGACCACGGCCTTGATCCCTCGCGCCCCTCGAGCTGGCGCTACGACTCCGCCCGCGCGGGCTCGGGGGCCGTCGGCGACCTCGGTTCGCACCTGCTCGATCTCGCGGGCGCGCTCGCGGGAGAGATCACGTCGGTCGTCGCCGTCGCCCGCACCGTTTACGGAGAGAGAGGTTCCGGCGAAAAGACCGTCCGGTCGGACGTGGACGACTGCGCCGCCTGGCTCGCGCGCTTCGATTCGGGCTCGACGGGAATCTTCGAGGTCAGTCGCCTCGCGGCCGGCCGGCGCAATCAGCTCTCCATCGAGGTCAACGGGAGGAAGGGTTCGATCGCGTTCGATTGGGAGCGCTCCAACGAGCTGCGATATTTTTCTCCGGATGACACGGCCGACCGGCAGGGCTTCCGCACGATTCGGATCGGTCCGGCAAATCCCGGCTATGTTTCCGCTATACCAATCGCCGGTATAGGCGTGGGCTTCCTCGAGACGATGGTGGCGCAGGCCGCCGATCTGGTCAAGACGATCTCCGGCGCTCCCGTCGAGTCGCCGC
Source organism: Acidobacteriota bacterium (assembly GCA_046728075.1). GTDB lineage: Bacteria > Acidobacteriota > Thermoanaerobaculia > UBA5066 > Gp7-AA6 > JBKPDV01. Next base: position 14,783 of record JBKPDV010000280.1, read on the forward strand.
TTCCGACTTTCCGCGACGGCTGGCGCAACTGCCGCCTGATGGACGCGATCCTCGAGTCCAGCCGAAAGGGCTCCTGGATCGAGGTAGCCGAAACATGAAGTTCGGCGTCTACCATCTGATCTGGGCCCCGCCTCTCTCCAACGAGACTCTCGCTGAGCTCGGCCGCCGCGCGAAGAGCCTGGGAGCCGACGTCCTCGAGCTCGCCATCGGGCGCGATCCGCTCCCCTTCGATCCGCGCGCGGTCGCCCGCTCCTTCGCGGACATCGGCATCGAAGGAACGCTCGTGACGACGCTGAACGCCGAGCGCGACCTCGCGAGCCCCGACGCGGCCGTGCGGCGGACCGGTGTGAACTACGTGCGGCAATATCTGGAGCATGCCGCGACTCTCGGGTCGCCGGTTCTTTCGGGCCCTTTCTTCGGCCCGGTCTGGAATCCGACTCTTCTCTCCCCCGTCGAGCGTACGGATCGGTGGGCTCGCTGCGTGGAGGCGTTGTCGGCGCTCGGAGAGGACGCGCAGCGTCTGAACGTGCGGATTGCCGTCGAGCCGCTCTCGCGCTTCCACACCGCGTTCCTGAACACGACGGCGGACGCGGTCCGCCTGGTCGACGAGATCGGGCACCCCAACGTCGGGATCCTCTTCGACACGTTCCAGATGAGCATCGAGGAAAAGAACCTCGGCGCCGCGATCCGGCTCGCGGGGCCGCGCGTCTTCCACGTGCATGCCTCCGAGAACGACCGCGGGACGCCCGGATCGGGCCACGTGGACTGGAGAGGCGTCGCGTCGGCGCTGAAAGAAACTCGCTACGACGGCTGCCTCGTCGTCGAGGCCTTCAACCCCGACAACGCCGATCTGGCCAATTTCGTCAAGGTCTGGCGCCGACTCGAAGTGGATCCGGACACCCTCGCCCGCGAGGGCCTGCGCTTCCTGCGAGGTCTGTTTGGTCGAGACCGCGCCGACACGGCATATCGTTGACTCGGCGAAAAGGGGGGCTGCCATGATCATCGGCGCGCACTCGATTATCTACAGCACGAAGCCCGAGGCCGATCGCGCCTTTTTGCGCGACGTCCTGGAGCTGCCCAACGTCGATGTGGGAGGCGGATGGCTCATCTTCGGGCTGCCTCCGGCGGAGGTCGCCGTGCATCCGTCCGACGAGAACGACGTGCACGAGTTCTACCTGATGTGCGACGACGTGGAAGCGTTTATCGCGGAGATGGGCAAGCGCAAGATCGCCTGCGGGCCCGTTCACAACCAGGGATGGGGACTCCTTACGGAAGTGATGCTCCCCGGCGGCGGGAAGCTCGGCGTCTATCAGCCGCGCCACGCGCGCCCCAGAGCGGTGAAAGTCGGAAAGGCTCCCCGGAGGCGGGCGGGCGTCGCGTCGAGGAAAGCCGACAAGAAAACGGCGAGAAAGCCGACGAAGAGGCGTTCGCGCCGTCGCGGCTGAACCGTCGACCCGGTGAGGCGCAGGCGGCCGCCGGGACAAGACAGGAGGTCTCATGGAAGACCAGAATCCTCTCTTCGAGCAAAACAGGGCCTGGGCGGCAGAGCGCCGCGCAGCAGATCCTCAGTTCTTCGCTCGGCTTTGCGGGATCCAACAGCCGAAATATTTGTGGATCGGATGTTCGGACAGCCGCGTGCCTGCGAACCAGATCGTGGGCCTCGCGCCCGGCGAGCTCTTCGTGCACCGCAACGTCGCAAACATCGTCCTCCCGGGAGATCCCAACTGCATGGCCGTCGTGCAATATGCCGTGGAGACGCTTCAGGTCCGACAGATCATCATCTGCGGCCACTACGGCTGCGGCGGTGTCCTCGCGGCGATGGAACCCGACGCTTCCTCCCTCTCGGCGCACGTGCAGAGATGGCTTGCCCCTCTCCGGCACCTGGCTCTCGAGCGCACCGCCGAGCTGCAGTCGATCACCGACTCGGAAAGACGATGGAGGAGACTTTGCGAGATGAACGTCGCGGACCAAGTTCGGCGGCTCGTGTCGTCGGATGTCGCGGTCGACGCCCATCTGCGCGGTCTTCCCCTGGTCGTCCATGGCTGGATCTACGACCTGCGAGACGGATTGCTTCGCGATCTCGGCGTGACCCGGGGCCTTTCCTCCCGCTCGGAAGCCGCGCAGGCCCTCTGAGCGCCGCCCGCCTATGTCGAGACACCCTCATCGGCTGCCACAGGAGGGCTGACCGGGCCCTCGCGAACGGACCGGGGAACTTCCAGAAGAGTTCACGAGCAAGGAGGCGTTGAGACGAATGAAGAAGGTCAACATCGCGATGTATGGATTGTTAGCCGTCGGCGCCCTCCTGTTGGGAGCGATCGCTCTCGTCAGTCCTCAAAGCATCCTGCCCGGAGCGGCAACCTCGATGACAGAGTCCCACCTTCTTCGCGAGGAGGGGGCCTTCAGTGTGTTCCTCGGCCTCATGGCGGCGTGGTGCATCGTGAACTACGAACAGCGGCGAGGAGTGCACGCCTCGCTCCTCGTCTTCTCTCTGCTGATCTCCGCCATCCACTGGAGAGAGTACTTTGTTGGACACCTGCACCTTGCGAGCGCGCTATACAACAGCGTCCTCTTCGTCGTGCTGGCTGTGATGGCGGTCGTCGGTCGCTCGGAGCTCGCGCGGCGCGGCATCCCGGAAGCAGCCAGCTCTCGATGATTCGACACGCGACGGAAGCGGCTCTGGCGCTTCTCTGCCTCTGGGCCTGCAAGGGAGACGCCGATTTCAGCGATGCCATGCCGGCGCCGGTGACGCTGAACGCGGACAACTATCGACGGGAGATCTCCGATATCGATCGCCTCGTGTTCGAGGAAAAGCCGTTCGGAGAGACGCGGCGCGAAGCCCTTGCGGCAAGACTGGAGGAGCTCGCCAAACGAGTGAGGGCGTCCTCGGACTCCCGCTTCATCACGATCGAAGTG
>JBKPDV010000281.1:0-6083 GCA_046728075.1 Acidobacteriota bacterium
GTTGAGGAGTCCCAGCCGCCCGAGCATCCAGTTCCAGTCGTGGATGGGGTCGGGAGTCAGACCGAGCAGCGGCAGCTCCTGGGCCCGGGCGTCGCCGATGTATGTCGCCAGGCTCCAGAGCGAAAAAGCGAGCCAGGCCCCCGCGACTGTGATGCCGAAATAGTCGCGCTGCCGGTAGAGGATCCCCGCCGCCGCGATCGGACCGGCGACCTGCGAGAAACTGCCTCCCGCCACGCCAGGCCACTGGCCGAGCGGCCTGAAGATCAGATGCCCCAGCTCGTGGATCCCCAGGGTGATGCCGCCGAACCAGCTGTTGTACAGAGGATCGGCCAGGTGGCGAATCCCCACCCAAACGAGCCAGATCAGCAGAATCGCCCGCCAGGGCCAGGAACGGCCGGCGGTCCACCCTCGCGCGTCCTCAACGAGGCCGCGCCAGGCCGGCCGGGAGCTCTCAGTCGCTTTCGTCCCCGAGCGTGTCCGGCACTGGTGTCAGATGGTAGCGGGCATCCTCCCCGACGAGGCGCAGGAACCGCTCCGCAAAGGAGAGCAGATCTCCATGGCTCTCGTCGGCGAAAATTCTTTCGACGCGCTGAAGGGGAAAAAACACGGTCTCGGGGAACACGGAAGGGGACTCCCGGTGGGAGATCTCGCGCACCCAGCCTTCGAAGCTCTCAAGGGTCAGTCCGCGCACGGTGACGCCCGTGACATCGCGTTCCTTCAGGATGCCCCAGAACTTTTCCCGAGGATTCACCATTTGGACCAGGACGAAGGTTCCGGGGCTCATCGCGCACCTTCCGACTGTGACAGCTCGATCAAGACGCCGTGGCCGGCGTCCGGATGCAAAAAGGCGACCCGCTTGCCGTCCGCGCCGGCAACCGGACGGGAATGGAGCAGGCGGAAACCGCGCTTCTCGAGGTCTGCCAGAGCAGCGTCGATGTCCTCCACGGCGAAGCAGATGTGGTGCACCCCTCCGCCGCGCCGAAGCAGGAACCGGGCGACCGGAGAGTCTTCGGATGTCGGCTCCAGAAGCTCGACCCGGCTCTCGCCGATGGGAAGAAAGGCCGTCTTCACTTTCTGTGTCGGGACATCCTCCCGATGGACTTCCTCGAGGCCGAGAGCGCGGTAGACATCGAGCGCGTCGTCAATGGAGACGACGGCGACGCCGATGTGGTCGAGCTTGTAGGCCGTCATGTGCGATCTTCGACTGCGGACTGAGGACTCCGGACTGAGGACTCAAGCGGCTCAGAGCCAAGCCGCAACATGGCGACAGCCACCTCAGTCCTCAGTCCTCGGTCCTCAGTCCTCAGTCTTCCTATTGTCCCACCGGTTCTTTGACAACCTTCTCGAAAAGCCGGTCGGCGGCGCTATAAGGATCCTCTTTCCTTTCCGCCACTCTGGCCACCGCCTCCTCGAGTCCCCCGGAGGTTGGCGCCCTGGCCTCGACGGCGCGGCGAAAGCGTTCCTCGAGCAACGTCCGAAGGCGGGAGCGCGCCCGCCTGGCTCGACGCTCGCTTCTCTCCGCGGTCGACGCGAGGTAAGCCTCGTGCGATTCGAGGGCTTCGAGCAGCCCGGGCGTGCCTTCGTCTCGGGTCGCCACGGTCCGTACGATCGGAGGGCGCCACCCGCGATCCTGAGTCAGATCCAGCATCATCGACAGCTCCGCGCAGGTCCGGTCCGCGCCGTCGCGATCCGCCTTGTTCACCACGAAGACATCCGCGATCTCCAGGATTCCGGCCTTGATGGCCTGGATGTCGTCGCCGAGGCCCGGCACGAGAACGACGGCCGTCGTCTCCGCGGCCTTCACGACTTCGACCTCGTCTTGCCCGACGCCCACGGTTTCGATGAGCACGACGTCGAAGCCGGCCGCGTCGAGGATGTCAACGGCGTCGGAGGTGGCCCGGGCCAGGCCTCCCAGCGTGCCGCGGGTCGCCATCGACCGGATGAAGACTCCGGGATCCGTGTAGAGCTCCGTCATTCGGATGCGATCTCCCAGGATGGCGCCGCCGGAAAAGGGGGAGGAAGGATCGACAGCCACGATTCCCACGGTCTTCCCGCGACGTCGATACGCCTGCGCCAGGCGCTGAACGAGCGTGGACTTGCCGGCTCCCGGCGGGCCGGTCAATCCGATGACGCGAGCCCGGCCTGTCTTCTCGAAGAGAGCGCGGAGAATCTCCGGACTCCCGCCGTTGCCTTCGACCGCGGAAATCGCCCGGCCGATCGCGCGACTGTCGCGGGCCAGAACGCTCTGAATTAGAGGTTCAAAGTTCAATGTTCAAAGTTCAAGGTTATCCAGCTGCCAGCCACTTTGAACTTTGAACCTGGAACCTTGAACTCATTCCAGGAGCGACTTCGCGATCACCAGCTTCTGGATCTCGCTGGTGCCTTCCCCGATCGTGCAGAGCTTCACGTCCCGGTAGAACTTCTCGACGGGAAAGTCCTTGATGAACCCGTAGCCGCCGTGGATCTGGACGGCACGATCGCAGACGCGCACCGCGATCTCCGACGAGAAGAGCTTCGCCTGCGCCGACAGGCGGGTCACGACTTCTCCGGCGTCCTTCGCGAGCGCCGCGCGTTCGGTGAGCAGCCGGCCGGCGTCGATCTGGGTCGCCATCTCCGCCAGATAGAACCGGATCGCCTCGAAGTCGCAAATGGGCTTTCCGAACTGCCGGCGCTGCTTCGAGTACTTCAGCGCCGCCTCGAAGGCGCCGCGCGCCATCCCGATGGCGAGCGCCGCGATCCCGATGCGGCCGCCGTCCAGAATCTTCATGGAGTTGATGAACCCGTCTCCCTCTCGCCCGAGCAGGTTGGCCGCCGGGATCCGGCAATCCTCCATCACGAGCGTGCAGGTGTCGGAGGCGCGCATCCCGAGCTTGTTCTCTTTCTTGCCCACGCGGATCCCCGGATTGTCGAGCTCGACGATGAAAGAAGAGATACCGTGGCGGTTGGCGGAGCGGTCGGTCACGGCCATGAGCACGGCGACCGAGCCGACCGAAGCGTTCGTGATGAAGTTCTTCGATCCGTTCAAAACCCAGGAGTCTCCGTCTCGCACGGCCGTCGTCCGCGTTCCGCCCGAGTCCGAGCCGGCCTCGGCTTCCGTCAGCCCCCAGGCGGCCAGCCATTGACCCGACGTGAGCTTGGGCATGTAGCGGCGGCGCTGCGTCTCGGTCCCGAACTGATAAATGTGGTTGGAGCCCAGAGACGTGTGCGCCGCCAGCGCCAGCGCGACCGAACCGTCCACACAGGCGATCTCCTCGACGATCGCCATGTAGTCCCTCGTCGAAAGGCCGGCCCCGCCGAGCTCTTCGGGAAAAATCGTACCGAGGAAGCCGAGCTCGCCCAGCTTCCGGAAGACCTCGCGCGGAAACTGCTGCGCTTCGTCCCACTCGAGAACGTGCGGCCGGATCTCCGCCTCGCAGAACTCCCGGAGGGTCTGGAGAATCGCCTCGCGATCGGAAGAAACCGAAGTGCTCATGAATGGATTGTAGAGCTATCAGCTATCAGCTGTCAGCTCTCAGCTTTGCGTCCAAGACGGCCTGGAGTGGCCCGGCTGAGAGCTGAAAGCTATCTCACAGAAGGCTCGGCGCCAGAAACCGTTTTCGCGGCGACTATGTCAATCCCGACATAGTAGTGCTTGAGAATATCTTCGTACGCCGCGCCGGCGAGCGCCATCCCGTAAGCACCGTTCTGGCAAAGGCCGACTCCGTGCCCCCAACCGCGGCCCAGAAAGACCCATTCCCATTCCCCGAGAGAACCCCGCATCTTCTCGAAGGTGAAGAGAAGTTCCGGGAGCTCGAGCGCCTGGCGGACCTCGAAGCGGTTCAGACGAATGCGCCCGGCGTCGGTCGAGACGTCGAGCTCCACGACCCGGCCCGCGGGGCTCCGGCGCACGACGGTCAGGTCGCGCACCTCGGTGCCGGCGACCCGTTGCGACAGGCGCCGTGCGAGCTCCCGAGCCGAGGCCCGACGCACCCACTCCGTCCAGGAAGACTCGCGCTCGAACGAGGTTCCGGCCGCCTCCCACTCGACCCAGAGGGCGAGCACCTGGCTTCCACGCTTCCACCACCGCAGTCGATCTCCCGCGCGCAGAGTCAGAGTCGCCGACGGGAGATAGCGGTCGCCGATTCGCCGGGCCAACGGCAGCTCCGGATCGACCGGCAGCCCGAGGCGCCCCTCCGCGGTCTTCACCCAGAGGTTGGCTCCCTCTCGTCTCAGAAAGCGGCCCGATCCTTCGACGACGCCCGACAGCCGCAGGGCCGCGGAGAAGAGGAGGCCCGCGTAGTCCTCCTCGGCGACCGTCGCGTCGGCGGGAGGCAGAGGCTCGCCGGCGCCGAACCGGAAACGGATCAGAAAGTCGTAGGCCTGCGCCGCGGCCCCCGAAAGGTGCCCCGACGCGGGCGGAGTCTCGCCGTAGTACCTCTCGTCGCGCGGGAGAAGGTGGATCTCGCCGGCCTCGGTAAGCCCAAACGCCGTCACGATCGAAAGATAGACCGCCGCCGGAGTCAGCCGCTCGGGCGGAGTTCCCGCCGAAGCAACTCCGGCCCATTGCTGCGCCAGATTCAGCGTCGCGCCACGGATGGCCACGTGCTTTCCGGCGTGACGGCGCAGGACATAGCCCCGCCAGGAAAGTCCGGAGCGGGGAGCTCCAGCGGTTTTCCCGCGTTCCAGGGGAGCGCCGGGAAGCACCGTCGTCTCGAGCTCTCCGCACTCGACGGAAACCAAGTAGGGCTCGGGTCTTTCTCCAAAAACGTTCTCGACATTCTCGGTGCGGCCGCCGCAGGTCGAAACGAAAAGCGCGTCGGCCAGATGCCCTCCGTGCGTCAACACGAGCCCCCGCGTCGCGTCCACGGCAGCCGTCGAGAGCGGGTCCTCGGCGGAGAGGCCGCCGTAGACCTGGCACTTCGGGGTCGCGCAGATGTCGTAGCCTTCGGCCTCGAACTGCCCGCGATGCGCGAGGGCGTAGGTCCGAGCGGCGACCGCCTGAGCTTTCAGGGCCTCGATTTCGTCGTACCGTTTCGGCCCCATTTCCGAGGGCACCACGCCGTAGAGATATTCCTCCAGGTCGACGAAGTTGACGACGTTCAACAGTCCCCGGGAGTTGACGGAGACCCGCAGGCTTCCCCGGTAAGGCTTCGCGTCCAGCAGCACGCGGGACTCCGCCTCGGCGGGCGAGATGTCGACCGGCGAAGGAAGACGGCGCACGACACCGTCCTCGCCTGACAGGACGACGGACGCCGCCGCTCCCGGCGTCGGCGCGACGGCGCTCCCTTCCGCGACCAGGGCTTCGTGTCCCGCCTGGCGCGCGCTCTGCACAAAAAGCTCCGCCGACGCGCGATCCGGAAAGCGCCCCAAAAGCACCCGATACACGCCGCGATCCGCCGAGAAGACAACGGCTCCCGGCGTCGAAAGCTCCGCCGAGAGCCGTTCGAGCGCCGACTTGGCGCTTTCCTCGCTGGAGAAAGCGCCCAGCTGCGCCGCGAAGCTCGCGGCCACGACCTTTCCGTCCGGCCGGAGGCGAAAGGTCCCTCGCAGCGCCTCCGCTCTGCCGCCGGCGGCGACGATCCAGCGTTGACCCGGAGGGCCGTAGACGAACTCGGGAACATCGCTCTTCCATCCGACGCGATAGAGAGTTCCGGACGGCGCGGCGGCAGAGGGAACGGGCAGTGTGCCCGGCTGGGCCGCCGCCGAGGGCGCGCGCGTCGGCTCGGGATGCGCCGGTGCGCCTTCCGCCGGAGCAGGGTGGCTCCCGGGCAGGAGCGTGCAGCCCGCCAGGAGAGCCGGGAGAGCGAGCGGGCCGACGAGACTTCGGAAAGGAAACCGCAAGTCAGAACCGGGAGCGGATGTCCGCGCGATGAACGGCTTTTCTGAAGTCCGGTCCCCTCAGCGGAATGAGCACGCACATTTCATACAGTCGGCTCCGCACGCGGTACCCGAGCCGGTCCTCCAGTTTTTCCTTTTCGCCGGACGCGGTATCGGGCTCGTCTTCGAAGTTCGAGGTCGCGATCGTGATGCGCTTCTTGTTGTAGCGCGTGTTCAACAGGTTGTAGAGAACGTCCTGGACCCACGGGTGAGGCTTCGACGCCCCC
>JBKPDV010000282.1:0-8199 GCA_046728075.1 Acidobacteriota bacterium
GGCCTTGGCCTGCTGGAGTGAGAGAGAGTTATCGAGAAAGTTGTCGAGTGTGTCCTCGCGGTAACGCTCCGGAATTCCCGCGGACGTCAGCAGTTCCTGCCGGAGCGACTTGGAACGGCACTCGCAGGGACGCGCGACGCGGCGCTCCTGGACCGTTTCGAGGATCCAGCCCTTGCCCTCGCAGAGTGAGCAGGCAACTTCCTTTTCTTTGGATTCGGTGTTCATCGCCATTCGAGCACCAGACGGTGGGACCGGGGGACGGGGAGACGGGGGGAGAAAAAGAAGATCTCGTTGGATCGCTTGGGCACTCCCCGTCCCCCCTTCACCCCGTCACCCCGTCACTCCGTCCGCTTTAGTTCTCCGGCAGTCCTGCTTCGATCAAGACGCGTCGCTTGCGCGGTCCTTCGAGGTAGCGTTTCAAGTCCGCCAGGCTCGAGGCCCAGTCCTCACCAACTTCTTCCCGATAGCGGTCATAGGCGGGCCCCGCGTCCGGAACGTCGTGTTCCACGGTCACCAGACACCCCTCCCCGCTGTCCGCGAAGGTGCAGGCGAGGGAGAGCCCCTCGAGCGCGTCTCCGGAACGAGGCTCGTAGGACATATTGCGTACGACCAGCCGTCTTCCCCGCTCGAAGTCCGCGATCTTTCCGAGGATGGTCGCCTCTGTCAGTCCGCGTCTGTCCGTGAACCCGATGGCCCAGTTCCCGCCCGGCCGCAGACCCACGAGGGCGCCCTCGCAGAGCCACGAGAGCAGATCGGAAACCCGGGTGAACGCGTCGAACGCGTCCGAAGCGCTGGCTCCCACGGAGATGGAACGAATGACGGAATGGCTCACCGTTTTGATTGTAGTCGATAGTCAGAGGAAGGAGTCGGTAGTCGGTTTTTTCCGCCTGCTCGATATACTCGCGCCCCCATGAACGGCGCGCTCGAGGCCATCCGCCGCGATCTGGCCGCGAATCTGGCCGAAGCCGTGACGCGCATCTACGGAATTCCGTCCGACCGCATCACCCTTGAGCGGCCTCCGCGGATCGCGATGGGAGATCTGGCGTCCCCGGTCGCGTTCGATCTGGCCAAGGCGCTGCGAAAGGCGCCGCGGGCGATCGCATCGGAGATCGCCGCGGGTGTGACACTGCCGCCGAGTGTGCGAGAGGCTCGCGTGGAAGGGGGCGGCTATGTCAACTTTTTCCTCGCGCGCGGCCCCTTCGTCGCTCGGATGCTCGGCGAGACGCCGGCGGGCGCCCCTCGGCCGGGAAAGATCCTCGTCGAGCACACGAACATCAATCCCAACAAGGCCGCGCACATCGGCCATCTCCGCAACGCGCTGCTCGGAGACACCCTGGTGCGGGCGCTCCGGTTTCTGGGACATTCGGTGGAAGTCCAGAACTACCTCGATGACACGGGCGTACAGGTCGCCGACGTCGTGGCGGGGCTGATCCATTTGGCCGGCGTCGATTCGCAGGAGAAGCTCCGCCCCGTCATCGCGGACGCCGCGCTTCCAGGCGGGCCGCGGTACGCCAAGGGATTTGCCTACCTCTGCTGGGATCTGTATGCGGAGGTCGGCCGCACCTATGAAGCCCGGCCCGAGACGCGCGCCTGGAGGAGCGAGGTCCTGCGCGCGATGGAAGCCGGGGACAACGAGACGGCGCGAATTGCCGCCGCCGTGGCGGATTCGATCGCCGCCGCTCACCTGGCCACGATGGGGCGCATCGGCATCGCCTACGACCTCATGCCTCGGGAAAGCGACATCCTCCGCAAGAACTTCTGGGGACGGGCCTTCGAGATGCTCCGGCAATCCGGGGCGATCGCGCTGGAGACTGAGGGCCGCCATGCCGGCTGCTGGGTGCTGAAGCTCTCGCAGACGGAGGGGTTCGCCGGCCTCGAGGAGCCCGACAAGATTCTCGTCCGCTCCAACGGCACCGTCACCTATACCGGCAAGGACATCGCCTACCAGCTCTGGAAGTTCGGTCTCCTCGGCATCGATTTCGACTACGAGCGTCTCTCCCCCAATTGGAACAGCGGCTCCGTGCGCGCGGAGGAGATCCCTCGCGAGGTCCGAGAGCACCCGCTCTGGCGCACGGCGCACGCGGGCGGCGACCCCAACGCCCCCTCGTTCGGCCGCGCCGAGCGCGTCTTCAATGTCATCGACGTGCGCCAGTCCTACCCGCAAAACGTCGTGAGGGAGGGTCTCCGCGTGCTCGGCTTCACGAAAGAAGCGGATGCGAGCGCCCACTTCTCCTATGAGGTCGTTGCCCTCTCTCCCCGGGCGGCCCGGGAGCTCGCGCAGCGCTTCGAGGAGGAATACCGCCTCACACCCGAAGACGAGAAGAAGCCCTACGTCGAGATGTCCGGCCGCCGCGGCCTCGGAGTGAAGGCGGACGATCTGATCGAGCTCCTGCTCGAACGTTCCCGCGTCGAAGTGGCGCGCCGGCGCGGGGAGGAAGCCGATGCGGCACAAGCTGACGCCGACGTCCGGGCAATCGCGTTCGGCGCGCTGCGCTACTTTCTGCTGCGGTTCGGCCGCAACAAGGTCATCGCCTTCGATTTCGACGAGGCCCTGAGCTTCGAAGGCGACACCGGGCCCTATCTGCAGTACTCGCTCGTGCGGGCGGACAACATCTTCCGCAAGCTCGCCGATCGAGGAATCCCCGCAGACCTCACCGGCGACGTCCTGCGAAGCCTTGGCGTAGCAGCATGGGAGGACGACCTTTGGGAAATCGTGCTGTCCGCGGCACTTCTCTCCGAAGTGGTCCAGCGCGCCGTCGACACTCTGGAGCTCTCGACCATCGCCCGCCACGCCTTCGACCTGGCCCAGGCCTTCAACCAGTTCTATCATCGCCATCCGATCGTGCAGGAGTCCGACGCCGATGTCCGGAACCGGCGGATCGGCGTGGCCCGTATTTTCCGGCGGGAGATGTCGAAGTTGCTCGAGCTTCTCGGCATCCCCGAGCCGGCAAGGATGTGACATGAAACCGCAGAAGATCGAACTCGCTCAGAAGCTCTCGCTGTTTGACGAACATTGGAGCCCGAAGATCATCGGCGAGGTGAACGACTGCGCTGTCAAGTTAGTCAAGCTCCAGGGGGAGTTCGTCTGGCACCAGCATGAGAAGGAGGACGAGCTGTTTCTCGTTGTGAAGGGGCGGATGCGGATCCAATTCCGCGACGGGGACGTCGAGCTCTCGGCAGGAGAAATGGTCGTGGTGCCTCGCGGCGTCGAGCACCGGCCCACGGCGGACGAAGAAGCTTCCGTCCTTCTCTTCGAGCCCAAGTCGACCCTGAATACCGGCGACGCCGTCGATCCCCGCACCCTGCATGACCTGGAGAGGATTTGAAGCGCGGGAGGCGATGGCTGAGAGCTGATAGCTGACAGCTGAAAGCTGACCCATGGCCTCCCCCGCCCGCCGCTACCCCGACAACGTTGCCGGCGACTTCTACGTCGACACGACCTGCATCGATTGCGACGCGTGCCGTCGCATCGAGCCGCGCGTCTTCGCCGAGGCCTCCGACCACTCCTACGTCGTTCAACAGCCGAAGACAGACGAAGAGCGGCGGCGAGCGCTGATGGCCCTCGTGGCCTGCCCCACGGGCTCGATCGGGACAGCGTCCCGGGCCGACGTGAAACCCGGACTCGAGGGTTTTCCCGAACGCGTAGAGGAAAACGTCTTCTTTTGCGGCTTTACCTCGCCGGACTCGTTCGGCGCCTTTTCCTACTTCGTCGAGCGCCCGGCGGGCAACGTTCTCGTGGATTCGCCCAAGGCGGTGCCGCGCCTGCTCGACGAATTCCAGCGCCGCGGGGGAATCGCGACGATGTTCCTCACGCACCGCGACGACGTCGCCGATCACGCGGCTTTCGCCCGCCGGTTCGGATGCGAGCGCGTGCTTCATCGAGCGGACATCTCGGGCGGCACGCGGTCGGTCGAGCGTCCGATTTCGGGACAAGAACCGCTATCCCTTGCCGACGATCTCCTGGTCATTCCCACGCCGGGGCACACGCGGGGCCACAGCGTCCTGCTCTACCGCCAGAAATACCTCTTCACCGGCGACCACCTCGCCTGGTCCGCCCGCCGCGGCCGGCTCGTGGCATTCCGGGATGCCTGCTGGTATTCCTGGGAAGAGCAGACCCGGTCCATGCAACGCCTGCTCGACTATTCGTTCGAATGGGTGCTGCCGGGCCACGGCGCGTGGCACCGAGCCGAGTCGGCCGCGGCAATGCGCCGGGAGCTCGAGGCATGCGTGGAGTGGATGAAGACCAGGTAGTTGTCCGTTATCAGTTTGGGGACCTGGGATCGGAACTGAAAACTGTGAACTGAGAACTGACAACTTCCCTAGCTGGTCCCCTCGACCGACAGCCCCCGATCCACGACCCGGACGTCCAGGACCGTGCCCTCACCCAGCTGCGAGAGTGCTTCTCGGACGGCGGAGGTCCGGTCCCGGGGCGAGAGCAAGGCCACGCATCCCCCGCCACCGGCGCCGCAGGCCTTTCCTCCCCACGCCCCGACAGAGAGGGCCGAGGCGATTGCGCGCTCGATCGCCGGCGTCGAGACGACCGGAGCGAGCCTGCGCCGCGCCGACCACTCGCGGTCCATTGCGGCTCCCATTGCCGGGAAGTCGCCCCGGATCAAAGCCTGCGCCATTCCGTCCGCCGCCTCGCGGACGGACTCCAGATTCTCCGCGACGGGAGCGTCTCCTTCCAGGCGGGCCCGCAGGATCTCCCAATTGTTCATCCCCGAGGAATGGGACACCCCGGAGTCGAACAAGGTCAGATGCTGACCCCATACCTTCGGATCGACCGTGATTCGCCGGGCGCTGGTGCGTCCGGGAAGGAACTCGATGATGTGGGCGCCCCCCTCGAGCGGCGGATAGTAATCCTGCACTCCGGCCGGTTTTCCAAGGACACGCGTCTCGACATCCCGCACGAAATCGACGCGGTCCATGACGGAGAAATTTCGAGGGCTCCGATTCTCGAGAGCGCCCAGGAGAGCAACGGTCAGAGCCGAGGAGCCTCCCAGCCCGGAACCGAAGGGAACGCCCGACCAGAACTCGATCTCGAGCTCTTCTTCGATCTCGAGTGCCTCCAGGAGAGACCCCACCAACGCCGTAGCGGGTTCGGCCAGGAGTTCCCCCGCGGATCGCGCGCGTTTCGTAAATCCCCGGTCCCGCGACCGCACCAGCAATCCCTCGCTTCCGCCGCGGACTCGACAGCCCGCCTCTCGATCGATCGCGACGTTGATCGTTTTGGAGCCGGGGTGCAGAACGTGAAGCGGCCAAAGGTCCAGTGTGCCGCCGGCCAGGTCGACGCGGGCGGGAGCGGAGGCCTCGACCCAGGATTCGGGCATCGAGGGGAAGCTATCAGCTGCCAGCTACCGGCTACTGGCGTCGAGTTTTTCCGGCTGAAAGGTGACAGCTAGTAACCGACCCGGCTCGCGCGCAGGAATCCAGACTGGGGAAACGCAATCCCTTCCACGGTGACTGTCTGGCCCGCGGAGACGGAACCGAAAGAGGAGTCTCGGGCCATGAGCCGCCAGACTTCCCCGTCGTCCGCGCACAAGGCGGGCTCGTGCCGGGCCTCGGGTAGAGGACAGAGACCCGCCTCATGCCGGGCCTCGCAGCGGAGGCAGACGAGCGTTCCGGTCAGGCGGCGGGAGACCAGGGGGAACGTCTTTGAGGCCGGTCCCGCCGGCCCCAGACCCGCCCTGGCTACTCCGTGCCCCCCCCGGAGCGATTCGTCCGTGACCAGGGGGAGGATCATCAGAAGGATTGCCGCAGCCATGGCGAAGGCAGGGTAACGGGGGCGTACGGCAGGTTCGCCAAGCTGCTGGAGGCGAAGCCGCAACCGGTTGGGCACCCTGGCGCGATCCACCCGCGACCGAAGCACGCGGGCTAGCCCCCGCGCGGCCTGGGCCCGCGCCTGGCAGGGGGAACAGTCGGCGAGATGCCTGGAGAGAGCCTCTGCCTCCCTGGAAGACAGCTCTCGGTCGAGGTAGGCGTACAGGAGAAATCGAGCCTTGGCGCAGTCCATTTGCCAGAGAGAGAAAACCCCCCTCTCCCCCGGCAAATTCCTGCCGGACCGAAACCGGGCCGCCGGCGCTCGAGGCCTAGGCTGCCGGGCTCTTCGGCCGGGTGCGCATCTTGGTCGGCTCGGCCCCGCGGATATAGCCGTGCTGCCGGGCGTACTTCAGGAGCGCCTTTTCCAGGAGCTTGCGACCCCGGTAGAGCCGGGACATGACGGTCCCCACAGGACAATCGAGGATGTCGGCGATCTCCTTGTAGGAGAAGTCCTCCAGATCCGCCAGGATCACGACCATGCGGTAGTCGTAAGGAAGCGAGTCCAGCGCCTTCCGGACATCGTCGTCGAGCACGCCCGTGAAGAACTCCGATTCGGGGTCCGCAGGCTGATCGTTGTTGTCGCGCCGGACGATCCTCTCGAAGGAATCCTCGATCTCGGCAAAATCCACACTTCGCGGCTCGAGCTTCTTCTTCCGGTAGTTGTTGATGAATGTGTTCTTTAGGATCTTGAACAGCCAGGCCTTCAAGTTCGTCCCCTCCTCGAACTTGTCGTAATACTTGTAGGCCTTGAAGTAGGTCTCCTGAACGAGATCCTCCGCATCTTCCGCGCTACGGGTCATCCGATACGCCGTGTTGTAGAGGGAGTCCAGATAAGGCATTACCTGGGAGTCAAAATCCCACGAGGAGACGCCGTTTCCTTCCCGAGCGGGAGCGTCGGCTCCGGCTTGTAGTTTGTACATGTCCTTCCTTCGATTTCAAGATTCCTGCCCGCCCTGGTTTTCCAGGCCCTTTCCGGCGGACAACGGAGCTAACCTGCGCCCTTTCTACGGATTGAGACACCGGGACGTCTGGCCTGGTTTCAAAAAATAATACGCAGGAAACCAGCCAAAGGTTTCCTGGAGAGGTCAATATTGTCCTTGCGAGAGGACAACCGCGGGCTCGCCCCAAGCCTCTCAGGGAGAGCCCGCCCGCGGGTCAGCGTGTGTATATCAGGAAGCAGATGAGCAGCGCATAGAGGACCAGGGACTCGATCAGAACCAGGCCCAGCAGAGTCATGCCTCGGATGTCCTTGGCGGCCCCTGGGTTGCGCGACATGCCATCCGCGGCAGCCGCTGTGGCCCTTCCCTGCGCGGCTGCTCCGCCCGCGGCAGCCAATCCAAGCAAGAAAGCCGCCCCGATCACTCCCCACTTCACACCGCCGGAGGGACCCGGAGCGGCGGCGGCCGTCTCCTGCCCGAGCGCCGGCAGAGCAAGGGCGAGAGCCAGGGCACACAGCAAAACCGTTCTCTTCAGCATCCCCAATTCTCCTTAACTTGGCGCCGTTCCGGCGCAACAGTTGGCGAACCCTATCATGAGTTGTGGCTCCAGCCGGCCTGCCGGGCCCCTCCTCAATGTTCCTCGTGCGCGATGGCCCCGGCCACGTAAACGGCCGAAAGAAGCGCGAAGACGTAGGCCTGCAGAGCCGCCGTGAAGATTCCCAGCGCCATCATCGGCCAGGGCACGACTATCGGGACGAGTTGCGCGAAAACATTGGTGGTCGTGTGTTCGCCGAAAATGTTCATGAAGAGGCGAAGGGAGAGGGAGAGCATCCTCGCGAACGTCCCGATCATCTCGATGACGAAGAAAAGGGGCGCGATCAGGAGCAGCGGGCCGGTGAAGTGCTTCAGGTAGCGCAGGAGGCCGTGCTCCCGAATCCCCTGGTAGTTGAAGTACAGGAAAGAGATGACCGCGAGCGCCACCGTGGTCGAGAGGGACCCGGTGGGGGGCTGGAGAAAGAAGAAGAGGCCGAAGAGGTTGGCGACCCCGATGAAGATCGCGAACGTTCCGATGATCGGCAGGTACTTCTGTCCGCCGTGTCCGATCACGTCGTCGACCAGACTCCGCAGGCCCGACACGAGCATCTCGAAAAAGGTCTGGAGGCCGCCCGGTTTCTCCCTGCTGTAACGGCGGGCCAGCCACGGGAAGAAGATCGCGAAAATCAGCAGCAGCAGAAGCGTCATCAGGGCGGCGTCCGGTATCCAGGCTTCCTTCCCGTCGGGAAAAAAGAACGCCGCGGCGCCCGGCGACATTTTTTCCACCGGCGGGGAGCCGAGCAGGTGGATCAGAAGCCGGTTGACCGGGCCGTACAAGAAGGAGTGATGCTCGGGCACGCTAAGTTCCCTTTCCGATCCAGAGCTCCGGGACGACAGCCGCCACGAC
>JBKPDV010000283.1:0-2431 GCA_046728075.1 Acidobacteriota bacterium
TCATAGGCGAGGACGCAGAGTTGTAAAAGTTATTTCGTTCCGCGGGCTAAGGAGATAGCCCAGGGCCTCCGCATCAAGATAGCGAACCCTCGTGGACTGGGAGAGCACGCCCGCATACAACAGGACGACCTACGGAGATCACACCGCCGGCCTGCGAGGGATCGTCACCATGCCCAGCCGCGAGTCCGCCGCGTTCCAGGACCACTTCCGAGACCTCAACGATCCGCGCGTGGAGCGGACCCGCAAGCACCCCCTGATCAACATCGCATTCATCGCCGTCTGCGGTGTCCTCGCCGGGGCCAACTCGTTCGCCGCGATCCACGAGTTCGGACTCGACCGCAGGACTTGGTTCGCCCGCTACCTTGACCTGACCAACGGCATCCCTTCCGACGACACCTTCGCGCGCGTCCTGGCCCGCCTCGATCCGGGGGCGTTCGAGAAATGCCTGTTGAGTTGGATGCAGGCGGTGCAGGAGATCACGGACCATCGGCTGATTGCCATCGACGGCAAGACGCTCCGGGGCTCGTACGACCGGCAAGGCGGCAAGGCGGCCATCCACATGGTCTCGGCTTGGGCGTCGGAGAACAAGCTGTCGCTCGGCCAAGTGGTCATGAATGAGAAGTCGAACGAGATCACGGCGATCCCCGAATTGCTCCGGCTGCTGGACATCTCCGGGGCGGTGGTGACAATCGATGCGATGGGCTGCCAGAAGGAGATCGCGGCGCAGATCCGTGATGGTGGTGGCGATTACGTCCTGGCCGTCAAGCAGAACCAGCCGACGCTGTATGAGCAGGTGGAAGAGGCGATCGACGCCGGTCTGGAGCAGGACGCTGCCGCTCTGGACGAGCACCAGACGGTCGAGACGGGCCACGGCCGCCAGGAGACGCGGACGTACGTCATCTTTCCTGCCCCAGAGACGGTGGACCCGGACGGGGTGTGGCGGGACCTGAGCGCCGTGGGGATGGCGATCACCGAGAGTACTGATTCGCAGGGCCGCTGCCGCCTGGAGGCCCGCTACTACATCCTGAGCGTGCTCCTCTCAGCGAGAGAGTTCGCCGAGGCGGTGCGGGGCCACTGGGGCATCGAGAACAACCTGCACTGGCAGCTGGACGTGAGCTTTCGCGAGGACGAGTGCCGCGTCCGCCACGATCATGCGCCGGCGAACCTGAGCGTGATCCGGCGGTTTGCCTTGGGGCTCCTGAAGCGCCAGACCAGTTGCCGGCGCGGGATCGAGACCAAGCGACTGAAGTGTGCCGCGAGTGATGAGTACCGGGAGAAAGCCCTGTTCAATACTTGAGATAAGATGCGGTTTCCCTGGGGGGCTGACCAGGGCGGCGCGGGCATCTTGGGAATCCTCATCCTCGCCCCCCCATTCGAGCGAATAGCCCGGGGGTAACTCGATCTGCTCGATCTTCGGCCGCACGCGGTTGAACAGCTGGCTGGGCAGACCGGACCGCGGGTCGGCGTGGACGGTGAGGGTCGGGAAGCGATCGCGGCGCATCACGATCGGGTCTTCCCAGACGACCGCGGCGCCGGAAGTGACCTGATTCATGGGGATCATCCGCGCGGCGACCGGGCTCCAGATCTGCAAGCTGTTGATCACGCGGACGTCGTCGCGCTCGGCCAGGGGCGGACGAGTGACGATCGGCAGCAGCCGCGTCTCCTGCGGGTAGACTCCCGTGCCGGCGCCGCCCGGCTCGCGGTAGAAGCCGACCACGCGTCCTTCAAAGCTGCTTTCCAGGGCCTGGGCCACCTCGACGCGCGTGATGCCGTTGCGGCGTGCCTGGAGTTCGAGCAGGTCGGGGCGGATGACCTTTTCAGGCTCGCGCCAGTCGCTGCGCACGGCCACAGCCCCGCCATCGTCTTCGAGGACTTTCTTCGCCCGATCGGCGAGCTCGCGCAATTTCGCGGGATCGGGACCTCGGAACCGCGCCTGGACGCGCCCGCCCTGGCCCGGGCCCAGGAGGAACTTCTTCGCAACGGAGTTGGCGTTCGGGTGCTTCTCGTCCAAATACCTCTGGATGTCGGCAATCAACCCGTCGATCTTCCTCCAGTCATCGACATCGACGAGGAACTGCACGAAGGCTCGATTCTCCTTTTCCGGACTGTAGACGAGCAGGAAGCGCAGACCGCCGCCGCCGATGAACGACGTGACATGGGTGACGCCGGGCTGAGCCTGGATGTACTGCTGGACGGCGCCGGCGAACGCCTCCGAGTCGCGGATGTGGGTGCCGGCGGGTAGAAAGGTATCCACCATGAATTGCGGCCGGGTCGCGGGCGGGAAAAAGCTCTGATCGACCTTGGTGAAGCCATACAGCGCCAGGGTGAATAGTCCGATCGACAGGGCCACCACCGCCCAGCGGAAGCGGAGTGCTCGAGCCAAGAAGTTACGGTAGGCCCGGAAGAACAGGCCCCCGTACGAATCGCTGCT
>JBKPDV010000284.1:0-14264 GCA_046728075.1 Acidobacteriota bacterium
AACTTGTATTCGGTGGGCATCGAAAGAATCGCCCAGTCGAGCAGAGCTACGGCTCCCGTCCTCTCGGCGTCGGGGAAAGCCTCCTGGAGGTCGGGACGAAGGGAAAAGAGAATCGATAGCAAGCGCGGGATCCGCGAGCCAAAACGAGCCGGCTCGAGCAACCAACCACGAAACGTGTTCGGACCTTTCGTCGAAAACGGGTCTGGCCAACGTTCTTTCGCATCGGCCATATTCTGGTAGAAGCGCCGAAGCAAATCGGGAATGAGTACTCCATCGTCAAAGGATGCGAAGGCGTAGCGCCAGTGGCGCGTTTGATCGAAGCCCGCCTCGCGGACCGCCCGACCGTAGTCCGCAAACAGATGCCGGTAGGCCCCGTTCAAATGGCGAAGCCGAAATCGCGTCTGGTATCTCGAGATCAGCTCGGGTCGATCGTGATCGAGGCCGCTGAAGTGAAAGAACGCGATAGGGCTCTCGCCGAGAGAATAGCAACCGCTTTCGCGAACGGGATCGCCACGCTCGTGAAGATTCCAATAAGCCACGTTGTAGCCCCGATCTCGGATGATCTCGACGTCCGAGAAGAGGCCCGGCACTAGGTCGATCCACTTCTGATCGGTGAAGAGGCCCTTCTCGGGGGCGGAGAGACAGTATTCATGGAGGCGGTTCTGCCACCAGTTGAGAAAATCCAGAGTCACAGGGCTCTTGCGCAACCCGATAAAGCCGAGGTTGTAAGCGCCCGAGATGAGAAAACTCACCTCACTCGGCGTCAGACGATCCGCCGGCAGCGGTGACAGAGTATGGGGAGTCAAGACGATGTTGGCGGTCTCCAGGGCGGACTGCACTTTCGTGACTGGACCGAGAACGAGCACATCGGGATCGAAGTAGAGGATTCTTTCGACGCCACGCTCTCGAAGCAGGAAATCGAGAAAGAAAGGCTTGACCGCCGTGTTGAGCTCGAGGATGTTGTATTTGAAGGTGAAATCCGAAAGGCCGGGTATCTTCAGCTCATCGACCGTAATGACGTCGAATTCCTCTCGAGAAGGATCGAAGGCGCCATCGATTCGATCGACGAGAAGAACGAACGTCCGGGCCCCGGGATGGTGGCGACGGAAAGACTCATTCCAAACCCGTGCCAGGCTCAAATAGTTCTTCGAGATGATCGTGCAGGCGGCGATCGCGGGCCCGGCCTTCACAACGGAAGCCATCGCAGGCATCTCGACCACAGACAGGGCAGCATGACCCGACCGCCGACCAACCGAGAGGGCAGTTTCGCCCCGTCCGACCGCATTTCCACCGAGCTGCGCCAGGGCCCGGCGAAGCGTGGCGTCGAGACGGGTGATCTCCTCTCGGAGCTCTAAGAGCTCGCTGAGCAGAGCTTTCGGGGAAGCGGCAAGCTCCAACTCCCCTCGAGACTCGGCCGCCCGCGACTCATACCCGAAAAGAAACTCGGAGTCGAGCTTCGAATCAAGTTGCTGGACAGGCGTCGAGGCCGCGGCGCGAATTTCCACCTGAGATTTTGAGGAAGCCACGGTGCTTCAGCTTCCGAGAACTTCGTGGGGACGTGCCAACTGTCCGATGTGCAAGTAACTCCTTCGTTCCACCAGTGTTGGTTCTCTGAAGTATAACCCGCGCGCGGGATTTGCCGGCGAAGCCCCAACCTTCGGTTCTCATCTTCTGGGCGGGATGCGCGTGCAACGCTGGGAGACGTCGAGCGAAATCTTTCAGGCTTGGAATCGCCCAAGAATCCTCTTCTCTTGTGCTGTACTCGCGGTTAGATTGACGTGGCGCACAGATTCCGTTTCAGCATGGAGAGAAAATGCGATGACGGAGCTCGTGGAGCTCTCGGATTCCCTGCAGAGGCTCTATCGAAATCGGTTCTCAACCGTTGAGATCGATCAGATGCGCAGCGTCTGGGAGGTCCTGGTCCGCGATTTTTTCCAGAAACGGATCGACCAAAACGGAGCCGTACTGGATGTGGGAGCCGGATATTGTCAATTCATCAATGCGGTCTCAGCCGTTCGGAAGATCGCGTTGGACGCCAACCCGGATTTGCCAACCTACGCGAGCCCCGACGTCGAGATTCACGTCACCACCGATCTCTCCTTGGATGAAGTGGCCGATGAGAGCGTTCAGACAGCCTTTATGAGCAATCTCCTGGAGCATCTGCCAGATTACAGGACGGTTCTCCACCTCTTGATTCGAATCCACCGCAAGCTCCGGCCGGGTGGCGCCTTGATGATCCTTCAGCCGAACTATCGCCTGAGTCCGGGACGCTACTTCGACTTTCTCGATCACTCCATGATCTTGACGGAAGTGAGCCTTCGAGAGGCGCTGGTCGCCACGGGGTACGACATCGAAGAAATGCGGATCCGTTTTCTTCCCTTCACGAGTAAATCGCGACTCCCGAGGTGGCCCTGGCTTGTCGCGGCGTACATCCGGATGCGGCCGGCCCAATGGTTTTTCGGAAAACAGACCTATGTGCTCGCGAGGCGGCCGCTGACCGGCTCTCGAGCGACTGCCCGCTGATCGCCGTCGCTTCCGGGACATATGATTCCGACCCCGACGATGAGCATCGACACAAGCCGTGAAAGTGGCGAAAACCGTGAGCCGTTAAGCGCGGAGCAGATTACCGCCCGCATCGCCTCGGTCCAACACTGGTATCACCGGATCGAGGTGCGGCCCGGGGTTCGAACGCCAGGGACGAATGATTCCCAGACCGCGCTCGAACGCCTGGGTCTTCCCCAAGACTGCTCCGGCCTCACCGCCCTGGACATCGGCACTCGCGACGGATTCTTCGCCTTCGAACTCGAGCGTCGCGGGGCGGCCGTCCTCGCGGTCGATTATGCGCCCGCCGGCACAACGGGCTTCGCGGTCGCCGCCGAGCTTCTGGGAGCGCGGGTACCTTATGTGCAGGCCGATCTTTATGATCTCTCGGCGGAGAGGCTGGGCACCTTCGATCTCGTTCTATTCCTTGGCGTTCTTTATCACCTGCCGGACCCGATCCATGCATTGACGATCGTGCGAAGTCTCTGCCGAAATCGAATGATTCTCGAAACCCACGTCCTGGACGAGACCGGTTTGATGCTTCCAGATGGGCGGTTCGATTCTCTGCGGTCCCTTTCGCCCGTGCTCGAAGAGATCCCGCTCCTGCAGTTCTACCCAGGAGCTTCTTTGGGGGGTGACTACACGAACTGGTGGGCGCCTAATCTCAAATGTCTAGAGTTGATGTTGGAGGAATGCGGATTTCGTGTAAGGGGCGGCCGCATTTACGATAGCCGAGCTGTCGTGGATTGCGAAGCCGCGACCCCCTCCCTGAAATCGCGCCACAACCGAATCGTTCAGGGACTCGCCAAGGTGCCCGAGAAAAGCTCACCCGGCGGAGGTTGAGCAGAAAACTCGTCCCCACGTTTTTTGCATCACGAAAGCAGGGCTGAGGAAACGCCGAGCGCCGGAGCGCCGGGGGCCAAAGTTTCGCCATGAATGGACCAGTTGTGGTACGCCTCGGTCACGGTGACCGAATCCCCGTCCTGCACGACGCGGCCCTCGTGGATCCAGATGGCTCGGCGGCAGTTGTCGCGGACTTGCGCGAGGGCGTGGGAGACGAGGAGGACGGTCTTGCCGGCGCGGCGGAACGACTCCATGCGGTCGAGGCACTTCAACTGGAAACGTTCGTCGCCGACGGAAAGGGCCTCGTCGACTAAGAGGATGTCCGGGTCCACGTCGGTCGCGACGGAGAAAGACAGCCGGGCCATCATTCCGGTCGAGTAGGTGCGAATGGGCGCGTCGATGAACTCCTCGATCTCCGCCCAGGCCACGATGCGTTCCAGCCGTCTCTTCATGTCGGCTCGGGAGAAGCCCAGCAGGGCTCCCTGCAGCAGGACGTTCTCCCGCCCGGTCAGCTCACCGTGGAGTCCCAGGCCGAGCTCGAGAAGCGGCGCGATGCGGCCCACGACGACGACGCGTCCGTCGGTCGGTGGAACCACCTGGGCGACGAGCTTCAAGAGGGTGCTCTTGCCGGCACCGTTGCGGCCGACGACGCCCACCGTCTCGCCCGGAAAAATCTCGATTGAGACATCGCGCAGGGCCTCAAAGTCGTCATAGGCCATCCGGCGCTTCATGCGACGGATCGCGTATTCCTTGAGCGATCCGATCCGCTCCTTCGGGACACGGTACCGGACGGAAACGTCTTCGAAACGGATGGCGGATGTCATGTCTGAAACGCAAACTCGTCCGCGCGGTGCGCGAAATAGATCCAACCCGTGACGAAGACGAGCACCGAGAGCGCGGCGGACGCGGCTAGAAGCTGGGCCGAAGGCAGCATCCCGTCGTAGATCGGCCTCCGGAAAGTCTGGAGGAGGTAATACATCGGGTTCAACCAGAGCGCGAAACGGTATTTCGCCGGCACGATCGACGGGTGATAAACGATCGGCGTCAGAAAGAACCAGGTCTGCACGAGCACGAGGTACATCTCGCGAACGTCCGCGAACCGCGACGCGAGCGTGAAGAGGAGGAACCCGACGCCGGCCGAGAACAGCGTCACGAGCAGGACGGAGATCGGCAGAAACCACCAGGTCGGGTAAAGAGGAAATCCCGTCACTATGAGGATCAGCAGAAGCGGAACGATCGAGAGCACGAGGTTGACCAGCCCGACGCCGACGGCCGAGGCCACGAAGACGGAGCGGGGAATGTAGATCCGCTTGGCGATCTCGTTGGAGTCCTGCGTCTGAGAGGCGGCGGAGGATGTCGTTTGGGAAAAGAAACTCCAGAAGATCGATCCGGTCATGAAGAAAACCGGGTAATTGTGGATCTGCTGTTTGAGGATCGACGAGAAGACGAGGGTGAGCGCGATCATGTTTAAGAGCGGGGCGAGCATCGTCCAGAAGACGCCCAGGACCGAGCGCTTGTAGCGGACCTTGATGTCGCGGATCACCAGCTCGCGGATGAGCGACCGGTAGGACCAGAGAGCGCGCCCCTCTCCGAGAACGCGCGAACCGCGGCTGGCCGAGTCATAGAACGGCACGCGGCCTCGAGCCTGAATCGCTGTCGAGCTCAAATGATCACCTTTTCCATGAGTCAGCCTGTTCGGTGAAATTCTACGCGACGGGCACCTTGACCGGCGCGAGTCCGAGAGCCTCGAGCGCGGTCGAGGTCCGGCGGGCCCAGTCATGCTCGCGGGCGCGAGCGACGGCCCGCTCGCGAAACGAGGCGGAGCCGCGCAGCTCGCGCGCGCGATCGAGGAGCGTCGAGAATCCCGGCGCGTCGGAAGCCGTGGAGACCTCGGGCATCTCTTGCGCCTCCGGTATCGGTGTCGAAAGGACGGGCAGGCCCGCGGCGAGATACTCATAAAGCTTGATGGGAGAGGCGTGGAGCCCTTCCGGACCGAGGCGGAAAGGGATCAGGCCCACGTCGAACGATCCGATCACGGCCGGCATGACGGCATAGGGACGCCGGCCGAGGAAGAGGATGTTGGAAGGGGGACGCTCCTGCAGGGCTGAGAAGGAGTCGTCGAGGGCCTCGCCGACGAGCGCGAAGTCCCAGTCCGGCCGCTTCTCAGCGAGCGCGCGGAGAAGCTCGACGTCCACCCAGCGGGCGAGCGCCCCGGTGTATCCGGCGACCGGACGTCCCGCGGCGCGCGCCCGGAGAATCCTTTCCGGGACCGCCGGGTTGTCGATTGAAGCCCGGAAAAACGCGACGTCCACGCCGTTAGGAAGATAAACCGCGTCGGATCGGACATGTCGAATCTCTTCGAGCAGGGGCCGGGAGACGGCGAAAACCGCATGCGCCGCTTCCAGCGCGCGCTCCTGGTTTCGGATAAGGACACGGCGCGGCGCCTGGAAGACGTCGAGGTGATCGATCACGTCGTAGACGAGGCGCGAGCCGGCGAGAACATCCTGCTCCGGAAGGTTGTAGGCGAACGCCCAAACGATCCGGTGCGCCAGGCTCGGAAGAGATCCTGCCGCCTGGCGATGCAGGAAGAGGTTGGGCTCGACTTCCGTGAGCAGGGGACCGCGAGCCTCCTCTTCGGTCTCCTGGAAGACGACGGGGAAGCCCTGACGCGCCAGTGCACGCGCAAGGTGATGCGGCCTCTGCACGAGAGTCACGTCCCAGCCGATGGTCGGCGGGAAAACGAAGACGGCCTGCGCCTTCTCCGCGCGCGCCTCGAGATCGCGGGCCGAAGAACCCGCCGACCGCCGCTCTACCGACGCGGGGGCCGAGGCCCACTTCTCCTCGTATCTCTTCCGGTTCTCCTCGAAGATTCTGAGGTACTCCTCCTCCGGCAGCATCCGAAACGTTCCGCGCCCCCAGTGGTGCACGAACGAGTCGCGGGCCACGGCAATGCGGAGTCCCTCGTCGCGCACGCGGCGGGAATAGTCGTCGTCCTCGAACATGCCGACGGCGAAACGCTCGTCGAGGGGCCCGACCGCGTCATACAGGTTCTTACGTATCAGGACGCAAAACATCGCGAGCACGTCGATCGGCTCCGCTCGTCCCGCCTGGGAACGGGTGAACGCGAGCGCCCAGGGCTCGAGATCCTCCGGGTCACGATATCCGACGACGACCTTCGCTTCGTTGGCGATCTCGTTGGTGGAGGGTCCGACCATTCCGAGCGACGGGTCGCTTTCGAGGTGCCGAACCAGCGCTGACAGCCAACCTCGAGTGACGACCGTATCGTTGTTCAGGAAGCAGAGGTATTCGCCCTGAGCGGCCGCGGCGCCGGCGTTGACGGCGGGCGCGAATCCTCGATTCTCAGCGAATGTGATCACGCGGAATCCTTCTCCGCGGCGCGCCGCTTCGTCGAACAGCCACTGCCGCGAGCCGTCGGTGGATCCGTTGTCCACGACGAGAATCTCCGTGCGCGGCCAGTCGGTGCAGTTGTCGAGCGAAGCGAGACAGAGCTTCGTGTAGGCCAGGCCGTTGTGGGTGACGATGACGATCGAGACTACGGGGTAGAGCTCCTGCATCCATCGATCCAGGTCTTGCGCTCTCCTGTCCCATGTGTTCTCCCGCGCGAACGCTCGCAGCCGCTCGACCGCAGCCGGACGCTCCGCGGCGGCTGTCTCGATCGCGCGCGCGAAATCCGCCGCCGCCGCGGCCAGCCGGACGAGACCGCGATCCGCGAGCGGGCGGAGCGAGCGCATGGGAGTCGCGACGACCGGCCGCCCGGCAGCCGCGGCCTCGTAGAGCTTCACGGGATCGACCGCGTGCGTGAGGGGAGTCAGCCGGAACGGAATGATCTCCACGTCGAACGGGGCCCTCAGCGCGGGAAGCTCGCGATAGGACTTTTCCCCGTGGAACGTGACGTTCGACGGCATCGGTGGACGAACCGCGCGATCGCCTTCCCAGCCTCCCACGATCTCGAACTTCCAACTCGGCCGCAGGCGCGCCAGTTCATTCAAGAGATCGAAGTCGAACCATTCACTTACGGCGCCGATGTAGCCGACGGTCAGCGGATGGAGCTCCGGCGCTGGATCGGGCTCTTCTCGCAAGAGCGCCGCGTCGCAGGCATTTGGTAGGAGCCGCGCCGTAGGGGATTTCTTCGAGAGGCGCTCGAGCAGAACGGACGACGTCGCGACCGTGAGGTCCGCTTGCGCGGTCAGCCTCTCTTCTTCTTCCAGCGCCTCCGGACGATTCGTGGCGAAGCCGGCGTGCTCGTCGAGGCAGTCGTAGACGATCTTCCAGCCGAACCGCTGGGAAAGCTCGAGCGCGAGCGGCGTCCAGAAGGGAGTCTCCACGACCATGGCGACTTCGTGGAGCTCGTATTTCTCGCGCGCCCGGGCGAGGCCTTCCAACACACTCTCGAGAGCGCCACTCTGGAGCCGTCGGTCGGGCGGGTCCTCGCGGTGGACCCCGGGCAGCGGCAGAAGCGTGATGCCGAGCGCCGCGCCGGTGTCCTCCTTGGGCTCGCCCGGGCCCGCGAGGGCTCCATAGAAGACGCGCTTGCCCCGCCGCGCCAGGGCCTCCGCGAGCTGCTGCGGCCGCTGTCGGCGATAGGACCAGGCGATCACCGGAAGAAACAAAACGTCGGGACGGCCGGCGCGCGACTCGTTCGCGTCGAACTCGAAACGCGGAATCTCGATATCCGGCTTGCGAATCCCCAGGAAGCGCTCCGGCGCGATTCGGCGCCGGATCGCTCGGCGCCAGTGCAGCGGGACGAGACGGCGCCCGAACGCGTAGAGGCGTCCGCGCCATCCCTTCTCCCATTCCGGCCTCACGCGGCCCCCTGGAGTCGTTTTCGAAGGCCTTCCAATCGAGACGCGATCCTCCGGCCAACAATCTTTATATTGTATTTTTCCGCGATCCTGCGGCGCGCCGCTTGCCCGCGGCGCGTCGCTTCTCCCCGGTCCTCGAAGACCTGCCGCAGCAGGCGCGCGGCATGCTCCTCGTCCGGTTCCGCCCAGCGCGTGCCGCGGTCGTAGTCTCGAATCGTCGCCGGCAGATCCGTGTAGACCCAGCGGACCGGGAATCCAGTCGCCTCGTCGAGATAGTCCGCGTTCCCGGAGTAGCCGGTCGCCACGACCGGCTTGCCCAGCGCCATCGCTTCCGCCATCGGGAAGCCGAAACCCTCGGCGCGATGGAGCGAGACGTAGGCATCGCATCCCGCCAGGAGGGACTCGACCTCGTCTCGCGAAAGCGCCGCGTCGGAGATCGAGACTCGAGCACCGAGGCCAGCCTCTCGCAGGGCCTCGAGGAGTCCCGGTGCTTCGTCCGCGTTGCGGATCTGCAGGTGCAGCACGAGATTCGGGGAGTCCGGAAAGGCGCGCGCGAAGGCTCTCACAGCGCCGAGCGGGTTCTTGCGCTCGGGAACGCTCAAGGCGTCGAGGACTGTCAAGAAAAGAAAGTCCGACGCTCCGACTCCTGCTCGAGAGCGGACATCCGCAGGAGGCTCAGAAACGTGGACGGCGGGCGGGACCAGAGCGACGGGCACCGGCGAGGCATCGGCGACGGCGCGGCGACAGAACTCGCTTCCGACCCAGACTTCGTCGAAGTAGTCGAAGCGATCCTTCCAGCGCTCCGGAAAGGTTTCCGACTCCCAGTACCAGTAGGCGACGTTGGCGCGCCCGGCGTGCAGCCCGGGCCCGAGCTCCTCCACGATACTCGCGGCTCCGTCCGCATTGACGTGGTAGAGGTTGACGTCATACGGCGCAGGCTGCGGGCCTCTTTTCGCTGAAGCCTCGACTTCCACCCGCGCGACAGAGATGCCTGCCTGCTCGGCCGCGTCGGCCAGAGAACGAGCGGACTGTCCCACGCCGCTCGAGGACTGGAAGTAACCGACGACGTTCAATCCGGCGGGACGGCGCGGATCGAGCCGGACGGGACGCCGCGTCCCTTTCTCACGATCGATCCCGAAGTCTCGGCGCAGCGCGTACCGATGGTAGCGCTCTCGGATCGTGTCGGGCAGAAGCTCTCGCAGCCGTTTGCGCAGTTCGCGCATCGGGCTACGCGAGCGCGCGGCGCGGGGCAGTCGCGTCGAACGGAGAATAGGGCCGGCCCGCCAGCGCGTCCGCGATCCGGTCGGAGGCATGGCCGTCGCCATACGGGTTGGGACCCTCGGCCATGCTTTTGCGGGCGGCCTCGTCGGCCAGGAGACGCGAAGCCTCGGCGAAGATCAGCTCTTCGTCGGTGCCGACCAGCCTCGCCATTCCCGCTTCGATTCCCTCGGGACGCTCGGTCTTCTCGCGCATCACGAGCACCGGTTTGCGGAAGGTCGGAGCCTCCTCCTGAATGCCGCCGGAGTCCGTCAGCGCGAAACGGCACCGCCGCAACAGCCGCACGAGACCGCGGTAGTCGAGCGGCTCGGCGAGCTCGACATTGGCCAGTCCCTTGTTCTGGAATACGGTCGCCATGACGCTGGGGTTGGGGTGCACGACGTGCACAAACCGCGTTTGCGGAAAGGCGCCCGCCAGGCGCGCGATCGCGCGGACGATTCTCTCCAGAGGTTTTCCGAAGCTTTCGCGCCGGTGAGCCGTGATCAGGACGAGGTTCTCCTCTTCGACCGGTCCCTCGGAAGCGGCGATCTGGAGGAGCGCGTCCACGACGGTGTTGCCCGTCAGATGGATTCGACTCTGCGGCACTCCTTCCGCCGCAAGCGTTTCGGCGGCGCGTCGCGTCGGCGCGAAGGCCGCGGCGCAGACCAAGTCCACGACCCGACGGTTCATCTCCTCGGGAAACGGCGCCTCGAGGTCTCCAGTCCGCAGACCCGCTTCCACGTGCGCCACGGAAATCTTGCGGTGGAACGCGGCCAGGGCGCAGCAGAGCGCGGTCGTCGTGTCGCCCTGGACCAGGAGCCAGTCGGGCTTCTGTTCCGTGAGCACGCGGTCGACTTCCGTGAACAGCCGGGAGGCCAGCCCATTCAAGGTCTGATCTGCCCGCATGAGGTCCAGATCGAGGTCGGGCGTGAGCCCGAAGAGGCCGAGAACCTGATCCAGAAGCTGGCGGTGCTGCGCCGTGGCGCAAAACGTGACCTGGAAGCGCTCCGGCTCACGCCGCAGCCGTTGAATGACCGGCACCATCTTGATGGCCTCGGGCCGGGTTCCCGCCATCGCCAGGATCTTCACTGAGTCGAGATCTTAATATGTCGACTCATGGCGGAGATCTCCGCGGTCATCGTTCACTACCGCACTCCGGCGGAGACGCTTCGAGCGGCTCGGTCGCTCGCGGACTGCGCGCCCGAGGCCGACATCGTGGTGATCGACAACGCCTCGGGAGATGGCATCCGCGAGACCCTGGCACGCGAAGTCCCGCGGGCCCAAGTCGTCGCCGAGCCGGAGAACCGCGGCTACGGAGCGGCATGCAACCGAGGAGCTGCGGAGACATCGGGCGTTTACCTTCTCTTTCTGAACTCGGACGCGTTCGTCCAGCCCGGCGCCGTGGGAGCGCTCGCGACGGCTCTGGAACGGAATCCTCGCGCCGCTGTCGTCGGTCCGCGCCTGCTCCATCCGGACGGAAGTCTCCAGCCCTCGATCAGCCGGCTTCCGGCGCCGTGGAGGATCTTCTGCGAGAGCTCCGGCCTCGCGACCCTCACGGGTGGCCGTGGGATCTTCCGCGGCCACACCAAGACACATGAAGACCACGACGGGGCTCGGGAAGTCGAGTCGCTGATGGGAGCGGCGCTCCTCGTGCGCCGGACGGCATTCGAGCAGGTCGGCTGCTTCGACGAAAACTTTTTCTTCTACGCCGAGGAGTCCGACTTTTTTGCCCGGCTGCGGCATGCCGGATGGCGGATTCTGTATGAGCCCGCCGCCTCGGTCGTTCACCTGGGCGGCGCCTCCGGCGGAGACGCGCTGTTCGGCCAGCTGCACGCGTCGCTGCGCCGATACGTCCGAAAGCACCACGGGCCGCTCGCCGCGAAATTCGCGGGAGCAGTCTTGTGGCTCGGCGCCGCTGTTCGTTATCTCCTGGCGCTTGTGACTCCCGGCGCGGCCGGCCGCAGGCGCCGTCTTCGCTATCGGGCCGCTCTCGAGCGCGTCTCGAATTGAGTCTCGTCACTTTGAGAGCAATCGATGGTGAGATTGACACCATGGAGTAGATGTGTCATTCCGCCAGCGCCGGCGGAGGAGAACAGATGGCTCGCACATTGGTTCATTCTGCAAAGCGACTACGCATCAGTATCGACGTAGACTCGGGGCTGCGAAAGCGACTCCGCTTGGCTGCCGCCTGGCATCATCTGCCGATCCGACAGTATGTCCTGCAGGCTCTCGAAGAACGTCTCCGCAAGGGTCTTGAACCGGACAACGAAGGGCTGCTCGCGTTAACGGCGGACGCGGATCCCGTGCTGGCGAGGTTGTGGGGCAATCCGAAGGATGCCCGATACGACCAGCTTTAGGATCGGCTATGGCTTCCCCCTCACCCCGACCCTCTCCCGGGGGAAAGGGGGTCTCTAGAGTTCCTCGACTCGCGCGGCGAGGAGGGTGATGTTGTCGTCGCCGCCGCGGTCGTTGGCGAGGGCGATGAGGGAGGTCACGGCTTCCGGCAGGGAATGGGTGCGGAAGGCTCCTGCCATCTCTTCACCTTTGACCTTCTCGGAAAGGCCGTCGGTGCAGAGAAGAAGCAGGTCGCCCGCCACGAGCTCGATGCCGTCGAGGGCGACCTGGATTTTCTTCTCGCGGCCGATGGCCTGAAGAATCATCGAGCGATAGGGCGAGGTTTTGGCGTCTTCTTCCTTCATGGCCCCGCTCTCGATCAAAGAGGCGATGAAGGTTTGATCCCGCGTGAGCTGACGGGCGTGACCGCCGCGGACGAGGTAGGCCCGCGAATCGCCGACGTGAGCGATCAGCGTGCGCGTCCGGCAGATGACCGCGGCGGTCAGCGTCGTCGCCATTCCAGAAAGCTCGGCATCGGCCTTTGCCTCTTTCCGCACGCGCTCGTTGACGTTTTCGACCGCCGTTCGGAAGAGTGTCTGCCGCGGACACCCGTCGCCGAGCTTGTCCATCTCCTCGCAAAGAGAGTGGAGGGCGAGCGCGCTCGCGACTTCGCCCGCGCGGCGCCCGCCGACGCCGTCGCAGACGGCCAGAAGAATGCCGCGGTCCCCCACGGTCAGGCTTTCCGCCTCGATCGGATCGACCGGCTTCGCCACGGTCAGGTCCTCGGCCGCGAGGTCATCCTCGTTGTTGGATCTCTTCTTGCCGCGATCCGTTTTCCCGCTTATTGATATCTTCATCGCCGTTCCCGGCCGATTCTGCCTCACAACGTGCCGGCGTGGAGTCGAAGTGAGAATCCCACGCGATTGGTTGGCTGGCTGGCGACTGCGCCGGGTTTCTTCCTGAGGCCGCGAGGGAGGCGATGCCCTGGCGCTCACCGGCGTCAGGGCACGTTATTTGCAGTTTCTACGCCCGATCTGGAGGAATGCTCCCCAAGTTCAAAGCTCTCGACGGAAGGAAGCCAGCATGAAGCCGGTTCGCGTCGCGTCGCTTGTCCTGGCGGTCTCCGTTTGCGCTGCGCTGACGGCACAGACGCAGTCCTCTCGCTCCCTGGCGGCAGAGCGCGCTTCCGCAGATTCGGGGGCGCGCGAGGTTTTGTTCCGGAACGCCTCGACCGCCGAAGGTTCGCCTGTTGTGGCCGCGTCGGCCGTCATCTTTGGCTCGATCGGGACGGCGGCCACGGGAGGCGCGCCGGTGCAGGTTTTCACGCGGCGGGCCGACGTCTTGCTGACCGCGGGCCCGACCGCGACGCCCTGTTTTTTCCCGGCTTACCTCTCCGACGGAAAGTACTACTTCCAGGTGACCGATCCTTCCGGCCGCACGCTCCTCTCGACCGACCCGGTCTCCGAGCGCGCGTTTACGGTCAAAGGTGGCGTCATCTCTTCCTACGATGGGACGACGCATGCGACCGACGGCAAGACGGCCTGTGGGTCGCTCGCGATCGCGCTCTCTCCTTACAACGACGCCGGCGCGCGCAAGGCGCTCTACATCGTCTGGGTGACGCCCGTCGCGGCATTCGACGGAACTCCGAGCCAGGTCGATCCGGTCTGCGGCACCGGCTGCTTTCACGGCTTTCACACCGATACTTCTCTGACGGCGGGTTTTCGGGTCGAGGACAAGCCTTCCTGCGACGACTCCTTCTGCATCTCGGGCGTGGCGTTCAACGACGCCAACGGCAACGGGGTGCGGGACTCGGGAGAGGCGGGCCTGCCCGGCGTTCCGATCAAGGTGGAAAACGCGACCGGCCTCGTCCTGACCGGCCTCACCACCGCGGACGGCTCCTTCCAGATCTGCGGTCTCGCCTCCGGCGAGGATTTTCGGGTCACGAGCCCCGCGCCGCTCGGCTTCAAACAGACCGGGCCGGGCAATGCCGTCATCGCGCAGCGTCTGTTCGCGAAGGACTTCGCCTACATCATCCAGGTCTGCATGAACAACGTGCCCAACCTGCTCTTCCCGAGTGCGCCGATTCCCGGATCGATCGGCGGCGTGAAGTTCCAGGACAGCAACGCCAACGGCGCGCGGGATCCGGGCGAGCCGCCGCTCGCCGGCGTGACGATCAAGCTGACTCCGTCGGGCGGGGGGTCGACCCAGACGACCGTCACGGCGGCGGATGGGACTTTCCTCTTCACCGGCCTCGCCGCCGGGACGTACACGTTGACGGAAACGCCACCGACCGGCTTTACGCAGACCTTGCCCGCTTCGGACGGCATCACCGTCGTGCTGCCGGCAAACGGAAACTCGGTCAGCAACGCCTTCGGCAATTTCAACGGGATCCTGACCGGGACCATCTCCGGAGCGAAATTCAACGATGTGAACGGAAACGGAGTTCAGGACCCAGGGGAGCCGGGC
>JBKPDV010000285.1:0-7512 GCA_046728075.1 Acidobacteriota bacterium
CCGTAGCGGCTGTCGCGGTCATGGATGAGGAAGCGGGGTGGTTCACGGTCCCAGCCACAGCATTCGACGATCTGTTGCGCCGCCCATTCCGCCGTGGGGTTGCGAGTGACCTGGACATGCAGGACTTCGCGGTTGGCATGATGGATCGTAAAGAAGACATAGATGGTCTGGAACCAGATCGTCCGCACACAGAAGAAATCGCAGGCCCAGATATCTTGCGCATGTCGCTTGAGAAACCGCCGCCAGCTTGGTGAGGGCTTCCCGCCATAGCGCCGGCGCATGTACTTCGCTACGGTGCGGGCAGAGACTTTGAAGCCGAGCCTCGCCAGCTCGGCCTGGATCCTTCGTTGACCCCAGAAGCGGTTCTCTGAAGCCATCCGCTGGATCAGCGCTCTGAGCTCCGCCGAAATCGGGTGGCGTCCGCCTCTCCGCCGGGCTCTTGAGCGCCAGCGCCAATAGGCCCTCCAACCCTCCCGGTGCCATCTCAAGACCGTCTCGGGCTGGACAATGAGCAGCACGTCACGCCAGCCGGAATACCAGCGCCTCGCCTGGATCCAGAATTGCCGATCGGCCCGAAGTAACCGCGGCCGTGGCTGCCGACGCTGTAGGACAATGAGTTGCTGTCGCAAACATAGGTTCTCCGCTACCAGCAGCGCCTTCGGCTTGAGGAACGCCGCGATCGCCCACGCCGTCCATAGTATCACCCATCCCTCCCCGTGTTATCGCCGCAGGGGGAGTGTTCCATTCGATCCGACTAGAGAGAAGGTCCCCGGATGCGGTTTTTGCACCCTACAGCTGGCCGTGGAGATGTTCGCGCGAGGCTTGAGCCTGCGCGACATCGAAGCGGCCTTCACGGATGATCAGGGACGTCTGTTGCTCAGCAAGACGGCGGTGAGCGAGCTCAGCGAGCGGTTGTGGCGAGACTACGAGGCGTTCGCGAGCCGGGATCTGTCGGAGTTCGATCTGCTGTACCTGTTCGTCGACGGGATTGCCGAGCGGCTGCACCTGGGGCAGCCGCGCGAAGCGGTGCTGGCGGCCTGGGGCATCACGGTCGAGGGCACGAAGGTGCTGCTGCACCTGGCGCCGGGCACGAAGGAAGACACCGCAAGCTGCCGGGAGTTCTACCAGGACATGCGCCGGCGCGGGCTCAAGGATCCGCTGCTGGCCGTCACCGACGGGGCGCCCGGTCAGATCCGGGCGACGGAGGAATGCCTGCCGCGCACGGCGCGCCAACGCTGCCTGGCGCACAAGGTGCGCAACCTGCAGAGCAAAGTGCCGGAGCCGCTGTGGCCGGAGTTCAAGGCTTGGGCGCTCGCTTGCTACTAGGCGGCCTCGCCGGCGCTGGCGCGGCTGCTGCGCGATGAGATCGTCGCCAGCTATGGCCGCGAGCTGGCGAGCGCGGTTGCCTGCCTCCAGGACGACTTCGAGGCCTGCATCGCGCATCTCAAGTTCCCGTTGGCGCACCGCCGGGCGATCCGCACCACCAATCTGCTCGAGCGCCTGTTCGGCGAGGAACGCCGGCGCACCAAGGCGATCCCGCACGCCTTCGGCGAGCGCGCTGTCTTGAAGCTGATGTACGGCGCGCTCATCCGCGCTGCCGAGCGCTGGCGCGGCCTGCGCGTAGCCGAGTTCGAGTTGCGGCAACTGAAGGCGATCCGCGAAGAATTCGATCGCCTCCTTGCCGAGCGAACGGCACCAGCTGTTCGCCCAGCATCCCCAACCAGATTATCCAGCAAGGCGGAGACTTGACCCGCGACCCGGCCCCTCCCCCTCAAGAAAGCCACAGCCATAGAATATATTCCCCCTCCCCTTGCGGGAGGGGGCAGGAGGAGGGGTTTCGCGCGGCAGCGCGGCACCTATCCTTAGCCCCGGCCGATTTAGCTCTTCACCCGCTCCTTCTCGCAATCCAGTAACGGCTTCACATCCTTGTGGGCTTGCAGATACGTTTCCGTCGCGCACACGGGCAGACCGGCCTTGCGGATGCCGTCAACGACGAGCTTCAGTTCGATGTCGCGGGCGGTGAACGCCGCGGGATTGTAGATCCATGCCTCGGCAGAGAATTCGGGGTCGAGCTTGAGGATCGTTGCGGCCGCGCTGGCGGCCTCGGTCTGCCGTCCGAGCTGGCCATAGATTGCCGCAATGAATACGTCGTTCCACTCTTGCGGGTTCTGGATCCGCTTGGCAGCGGCGAGCGCCTTGTCGAATGCGCCAGCGAAATAATAGGCCTCCGACAGACCCTGGCGATTGTACCAGGCCGGATAGTTCGGATTGAGACGGACAGCCTGCTCGGCCATGACCAGCCCGCGCTGCGGATCCCCCAGATAGGGATAGCTTCCGGCGGAGATCAGCAGCACATCGGCATCGTTCGGCGCCAGCGCGAACGCCCGCTCGAACTCCTGTCGCGAGTGTTCATAGTCGGCGTTGACTTGGTAGTTCACGGCCACAGCCAGATGAGCTTCGGCGTCATAGGGATCGAGCGCCAGGGCCTTCTGCCCGGCGGCGAGTTCGTCGGCCATCGATCGGGAAAACGATTCGGTGTAGCCCAGCTGGATCTCATAGGTGTAGGTCCACGCCAATCCGACATAAGCCCGCGCGAATCCCGGATCGAGATCGAGCGCCTTGTAAAACAGCTCCTGGGCCTTGATGTTGTCTTCCTTCGTCTCCTTGTGCTTCGATTCCATGCCCAGTAGATAGTAGTCGTAGGCTCGCAGGTTGGCCGGGGGCTTGCGCCGCGCCACTGCGCGATCGGCCTCGGCGACGACGCCCCTCGTATCCCGTGATTGTCCCGGCGATCTTCCGGGTAGCCTCGTCCTGCATGGTCGCGATGTCGCTGACGGCGCCCTCGTAGCGCTCGGACCAGACATGGTTGCGGGGTGCGGCCTCGATCAGCTGAGCGGTGATGTGGATCTTGTCGCCAGCCGCGTCGACGCTGCCTTCGAGGACATATTTGACGCCGAGCTCGCGGCCGACATCGCGCACATCGACGGCCTTGCCCTTGTAGACGTCGGTCGAATTGCGGGCGATGACGAAGAGATCCCGTGACTGCGCAAGATTGGTGATCACGTCCTCGGTCACGGCATCCGCCAGGTGCTGCCATTGTGGATCGCTGCTGAGATTGTTGAACGGTAGCACGGCGATCGACGGCTTGTCGGGGAGCGGTAGCGCTGCTGTCGGCTCGCGGTCGGCTAGAACCCACAGCGCCACGCCGCCGACAAGTAACACGGCTACTGCTGCGGCGGCAGCCCACGGCCAGCGCTGCACCCGCGCCGGTTGCGCCCTGATCGCCGACCGCACGGGCACGATATCCAAGCGGATGCGATAGGCATGGACCGGTTGGGCGATGTTCTTGACCTGATGCTCGCCCAGCGAGTCGAACTGCAAGGCAAGCTTGTGATTGACGTGCTCGACGACGGTACTCGAAATCGCGATGCCGCCGGGCTCGGCCAGCTGTTGCAGACGCGCGGCAATATTCACGCCCTCGCCGTGGCGGTCCTCGCCCTCGACGATCACGTCGCCGAGATTGATGCCCATGCGCGCGTCGATGCGCTGGTCTTCGGCGAGGCCATTGTTGCGCCCGGCCATGGCGCGCTGGAGCGTGACCGCGCATTCCACCACATCGACGACACTGCCGAACTCGGCCAGCAACCCGTCGCCCATCAGCTTGAAGACGCGGCCGTGATGCTTCTCGATCTCCGGCTCGAACAGTTCCTTGCGGTGCACCCTGAGCCGCTCGAACGTGCCGGCCTCGTCCGCCTCCATGAGCCGGCTGTAGCCGGCGACGTCGGCGGCAAGGATAGCGGAGAGGCGACGTTCCATGGCGGCTACTTCTCGGGCGCTTCGTAAGGCGAGAATTCTATCGCTGCCTTGGCCTCCGCGATACACTGTCCAAAGTCGCTCTTGCTCCAGAAAAAGGCTATTGAGGCCCAATGCAGATACCACTCCTCGAATCGGGACACGCGGCGTCCCGTTATTAGTGCGGTAGCCTCCGTCACCAGTTCGCGCATCCGCGACATGTCGGCGGCCGGGTCCTTGCTCACGGAATGGAAGAGGTCGAAATCGTAGGTCATCGAGATCTTGATGCGGAGCAGCGCAGAGTCTGGGAAACGCCGGAGGCCCTCTTTCCAAATATCACGCGCGATAGCGACCTCTTCCTTCGTGAAGCGGTGATGGTGCATGTGACCGCGCACGTAGTAGTCGTATTGCGTGAGGTCGGCATCGGCCTTGCTCCAGGCGACGCGCTCGTAGGCCTTCCGCATGTCGCCTGTCATGCCGCCAAATTTATCCGCGAGCGCCTTGGCTATAGTATCTTCGAACCCAACCGGATCGGCGATCGATCCCTCGAACCGGTCTGACCGCAGCTCCGCGCCGGTGCTGTTATCGATCAGTTGGGCGGTTATGACCGCCGTCTGGCCGCTCTTCCGCACCGTTCCCTCGATGACGAACTGGGCCGCGGATTTCGGCACCTGGCTCGTATCGCTTGAAGTGCTCGATACCACCTGGACATCGGGAAAGTTCCAAAGCAGGTTGCGAAGATCTTCCGCGATGCCCTTTCCCACGACCTCCTGTGCGGGATCGCTCGTTAAGTTCTCAAACGGCAAGACCAGTACCACAGGGAGGCCGAGCGCCGCGTCCGGACTGACGGGCATCGGCGGCGGCCTTCCTTGCTGGTAGAGATGCCAGCCGACGACCCCACCAATGACGAGAAAGACCACGGTCATGGCGGCGGCAATCACTCTGTTGCGCCTGAGCCCGCGCAGCCACCTAACGGCACGCGGCCGCGCCACGGCGCCGTTGGTCAGCACGCGATAGACCGACACCGGCGCAGCGATGTTCTTGACTTGATGCTCACCCATCGGCTCCAGGGTGAAACTGACCTTGTTTCTGAGCTGGTCGTGGACGTTACCCGCGACGCAGATCCCGCCCGGCTCGGCCAGCTTCTGCACGCGGTCGGCGACGTTCACGCCGTCGCCGAACAGGTTGCTGCCCTCGGCCATGACGTCGCCGATGTTGAGCCCGATGCGGAATTCGAGCCGCTTGTCCTTCGCCACCGGCTCGTTGCGCCGGGCGATCTCCTGCTGGATTTCGACCGCGCAAAGCGTGGCTTCGACGGCACTCGGAAATTCGGCGACTACGCTGTCGCCGGCGCTGTTGAAGACGCGGCCGCGATGGACGCCAACCAGCCCGTCCACGACTTCGCGATGCGAGCGAAGCGCGCCGAGTGTCCCCTCCTCGTCGACGCCCATCAGCCGGCTGTAGCCAGCGATGTCAGCGGCGAAAATGGCGGCGAGCTTGCGTTCCATGCCGGTTACTTCTCCGGCAGGCCGGCCTTGCCGAGGTCGGCCAGCTGGCGATCGAGGACGCTGGGATCGCTGTAAACGTAACCTACGCGCACCTTTACCTGCGAAAAGCCGGGATCAAGCTCCAGCAACTTCGCGACCGCGGCACGGGCCTCCTCCATGCGACCGAGGCGGACGTAGCTTGCCGCTGGGAGGATGTACCTCTCTGCGAGGGATGGTGGTTCGATTCTACTCGCCGCTTCGATCGCCTTTTCGTAGTCGCCCTTCACGCAGTACGCCCAGGCCCAATTCCATTCGAGGCCAGTCAGTCCAGGATCTCGACGGCGTGATTCCTCGAGCCAGCCGAGGGCTTCGTCAGGTTTGCCAGTCGCAGTCAGAACTTGCGACAAATCGCCGAGCAGGTGCGCGTCATATGGTGCCAGAGCCTTGGCAGCCTCGGCTTCGGAAAGCGCGCGCTCGAAATCTCGATCGCCGTACAGACTGACGTAGGCGAGGAGCCAATGACCCAGCCGTTGCGTCTGCGGCGAGACGTTTTCCATCGCGAGTGCTTCACGCGCCAGCTCACCGGCTCGCCGGAAGTCAGCGGCAGCGTCGACGCTCCAGTATTCAAACGCTCGTTGGTCGTGAAACCAGCCAAGCTTGACGCGTAGAAGCGATGAGTTCGGGAACTTGGCGAGTCCTTCGCGCCAGATCTCGCCGGCCCGCGTATTGCCCTCCTTGGTGAAGCGCATGAGGAGTTCATGGCCGCGGAGGTAGTAGTCATACTCCTCCAGGTCGGCCGTATCCTTGCCCCAGGCCTGCTTGTACTCCGCTCGTTTGACCTGCCCCCGTTCGCCCGCGAGCGACGTGACGATCTTGCCGATCACCTTGTCCTGCAGGGCCCAGGGATCGCTGCCCGCGTTGTCATAGCGCTGCGCCCACACATGCTGGCCCGTGCGCGCGTCGATGAGCTGGGCAACGATGCGCACCTTGTCCGCCTCCTTGCGCACGCTGCCTTCGAGCACGAAAGCGACGCCAA
This sequence comes from Acidobacteriota bacterium, assembly GCA_046728075.1. Taxonomy (GTDB): domain Bacteria; phylum Acidobacteriota; class Thermoanaerobaculia; order UBA5066; family Gp7-AA6; genus JBKPDV01. Next base: position 6,316 of record JBKPDV010000285.1, read on the forward strand.
GCTCCTTGCCGACCTGCCGGACATCGACGGCCTTGCCCTTGTAGACGAAGCTCGAATTGCGCGCGACGACCGCAAGGTCGGGGTAGCGCGACAGCATGGTGATGATGTCTCGCTGACGCCGTCGCCGAGATAGCCCAGCTCCGCATCGCCGCTCATGTTGTCGAACGGCAGCACGGCGATCGCCGGCATGCCGCTCGCCGGTGGGATGACGCGCGGGTACAGGTAGAAGCCTGCCGCTGCGCCGCCTGCCAGCAGGAGCGCAAGGGCGAGCGCGGCGATCGCCCGGGGCTGTCGCCGGAAGTTGGCCAACCAGACCGCCGCCCGCGGCCGCGCCGCCGTCGCACCCATCAGCACGCGATAGACCAAGAGCGGCTCGGCGATGTTCTTCACCTGGTGGCTGCCGAGGTCCTCGACCCGCAGCTCCATCTTGTTCTTCACCTGATTCAGCACTGCGGCCGAGATGCAGATGCCGCCTGGCTCCGCCATCCCCTCCAGCCGCGCCGCCACGTTGACCCCATCGCCGTAGATGTCGCCGCCCTCAGCCATAACGTCGCCGAGATTGATGCCGATGCGGAACTCGATGCGACGATCGCCGGGTATGTCGGTGTTGCGCAGGGCATTCGCCCGCTCGAACTCGACGCCGCACTGCACCGCCTCGACGACGCTGGGGAACTCGACCAGCAGCCCATCGCCGGTGGTCTTCACCACGCGGCCGTGGTGCTCGGCGATCTTCGGCTCGAAATGTCCTTCAGCAGCGCCTTCAGGCGCGTCAGCGTCCCCGGCTCGTCCGCCTCCATCAGGCGGCTGTAGCCGACCACGTCCGCCGCAAGGATCGCTGCGAGCTTCCGTTCCATAGGCAGCACCTTCCGTGCGGCCGACAGGAAGTCATAAACAGACAACTCTACGCCTTATCTTCGCCAAGACACAGCAAATTGACGCAATGCACGCCTTGACGCGTCTATGACAAGAAACGGACCGGATCGGCACATCTCGACCGTTCGCTGGGCGGTCAATTCCGCCAGCAGCAGCCCAACAACCGGACGTCACGCCCATCTCTAAGAGCCGATCCAAGAAGTTGTTGAGTCGGAAGAATCGGATGTGATTCATTGTCGGGCACCCGAATCGAAGGAGGGGGTGCTCGATGTGGACGCCTGAACATCGCCGCGCGGCGGAGCGCCGCGGTTTGCGATATCCCAG
>JBKPDV010000286.1:0-17131 GCA_046728075.1 Acidobacteriota bacterium
CGCTCTTGATACAAACAGATCAATTCCACCCGGGCAGCCTCGAGGCGAACGGCCGGGTCGACCACCCGTCCCTTCGCGAGTCAATCCCGGAAGGCCCGAAAAGGAAAGTGATGCATCTGCATCAGGAACCCTGGCGCGGGCAGCCGTACGTTGATCACGTCGCGGAACCAGAAGGCCGCGAGGAGGAAGCGATGGTCACTCGATCCAAGTTGTCGACGTGGGTCTTTCTCGTGGGGACGCTCTTTGTGCTGCCCACTCTTGCCGCCCTGTCTTTCAACGGCGCGGCGTCGGCGGCTCCGGCCTCCGCAGCGAAGGCGCGCTTCTTCGACGCTCCCTCGCAGGCGGCCGAGTTCATCGGTTACAACCGATCGATCGAGCTGACGCCGGCTCAGAAAAAGCTGCGCGACCGGGCCCTTGCGGGAATCCCGGCAGCCTGCTGCGCGAAGTTTTCCGCGGCGACCTGCTGCTGCCCCTGCAATCTGGCCAAGAGCGTCTGGGGTCTCTCGAACTACCTGATTGCCCGCGAGGACGCGAATCTTCCTCAAATCCAGAAGGCGGCCCGGGGTTGGATCGCGTTCGTGAACCCGAAAGGCTTCAGCGGCGACGCGTGCGATACGGCCGGCGGATGCGGGCGCAATTTCTCGAACAACGGCTGCGGCGGAATGGACGAACGCAACCTGCTGGCGGCCAGATAAGGAGGCGAGAGATGGAGGTTCTACTGATTCTTGGAGTCGCTTTCGTTCTTTCTTGTATTCCGGTTCTGGTGATGTTTCTCCGGGCGCGGCGCCGCTTCTCGGGAACTCGGCAGGTCCGCTGTCCCGAGACGAAGAATCCCGCCGTCGTCCGCCTCGACGCTGCTCATGCGGCGGCGACCAACCTGACCGGCGATCCGCAGCTGAAAGTCGCCTCGTGCAATCGGTGGGACGGTCCGGTCGGACACTGCGAGGAAGGGTGCGTCGGCGAGGCCGCGCCGTCGCTGCTGGAACGCCCGCAGTCTTCCGGGCTGACGGCGAGCACGATCAGTCGGTGAGGCCCTGCGCGGCCCGACTCTCCGAGGCGACCGGAGATCGCGCTGCGCTAACGGCGATGACCCGGCCGGTCCGCACCGAAATCCGTTTTTTCCGCAACTGATTCATTTGGATCATGCGGTCCGGACCGCCGGGGCTACAGTGATGTCCTGGCGCCAGGAGGTGGGTCATGATCGCGCTCTTGTGGATTCTCGGAATCGCCCTGGTTCTCTCGCTCTTCTTCACCGCCTTCCTCTTTGCCCGAGCGTACGTGAAGGCCCGCGGTCCGCGCACCATCGTCTGTCCCGAGACGACGACACCGGAAATCGTGGAGGTGGACGCCCGCAGCGCGGCCTGGACGTCGCTGGCTGAGGACCCGGTCTACCGCCTCGTCTCCTGCTCGCGCTGGCCCGAACGGCAGGAATGCGGGCAGGAGTGTCTGGCCCAGATCGAGTCCGCGCCGGACGGATGCCTCGTGCGCGAGCGTCTGGTCAAATGGTACGAAGGCGCCGTCTGCGCGCTCTGCGGCAAGAGATTCGAAGAGATTCAGTGGTTCAGCAACAAGCCGGGTTTGCTGGGGCCTGCCCGCGAGGTCCGGGCCTGGGGAGAAGTGCCCGCCGGGGAGCTCGCCGAGGTTCTCGGAACGCACTTTCCACTCTGCTGGGACTGTCAAACAGCCGAGACGTTTCGGGCGCGTTTTCCAGACCTGGTGATCGACGACCCGCGTCCAGCGAGTCCCCTTTCGCGCAAGACGCGGACCGGGTCCGCCGCGTGAGCGCCGTGGCCGAGGCCTGGGCGCGAGGCGAGGCGATCGACCGGCTTCGAGCCGCGCTGCTCGCGCTGACCGACGACGAGAACTCGATGTGCCAGATCGCGGCGCGGAACGGGATCTTCTGCTACGGATTTCGGCGCTGGAACGCGGCGGAGTTCGATCGCCGTTGGCGATGCGCTATCGGGCGCAGCACCCATCTCTCTCGGCAGCAGATGGAAGATTTTGCGAATCTCTGGCAGCTGGCAGAGCAGGTGCGGCAGCGCGTCTCGCTCGCCTGTGATGCGAAGACAAGAGAGGGGACCTGCCGCGGCTGGGACGAGTTCTCCAACGCCGAAATCTCCCGTTTCTGCGCGGACCTCCTCGGCAAAGACGTCGTGATCGAAGGTTAGTCCGTCGCTTCCGCTTGCTCGGGCCCTGCGCCTTCGGCGCACCGGCTCGCGGCTCGCCCAAAGGGGCTCGACCGAGCGCCTGGTCCCTCGCGCGCTCCCGCTCCCGCGGCGCGCGCCTCCTCTCCTCTGGGAGACTACGCGCGCCGCGACTCCTCTGGGAGACTACGCGCGCCGCGACCCGGACTGTGACCGGGTCGGCGAGATAAGAAGTCTCTCGGCTCTGAGCTTGTGGCCGTTCCGCGAGCTCTGGTAGAAGGATTTTCTCACCGTGAGTGCAGAGACATTCCCGGAGCGCTGCTTCCACTGCGGGCTGCCCGTCGCTCGAGGGCGCGGCTGGTCGAGCGGGTTGCTCGGGGAAACGCGAGACTTCTGCTGCGCCGGCTGTCAGGCCGCCGCTGAAGCGATCGTTGGAAACGGACTCGAGGCCTATTACGGCTTACGCACGGCCCCGGCGCCGACCGCCTCCTCAGAGGACAGCCGGGCGGATCGGCTCTTCGATCGGGAGGATCTCCAAAGATCGTTCGTCCGAACCGTTGGAGGCCATCGTGAAGCCTCGCTGTTGCTCGAGGGCGTTCGTTGCCCGGCCTGCCTCTGGTTGAACGAGCGGCGCCTTCGGGCGCTGCCGGGCGTGATCGAGGCCGCCGTCGCCTACGCGAGCCGCAGCGCGCGCGTCCGCTGGGACCCGAGCCGGGTTGTGCTTTCTCAAATTCTGGCGGCCGTCCGGGAGATCGGGTACGAGGCGCGGCCGATGGACCCCTCCCACCGGGCCGGGCTCGAACGCGAGGCCGCTCGCCGGGACATTCCCCGCCTCGTGTTCGCAGGCGTCCTGGGCATGATGGTGATGAATCTTTCGCTGGCGGTCTACTTTGTCGGAGGCCCGGACGCCTCCGGGCGGCTTCCTCTCTGGGAGACGTTCGCGCGCTGGGCTTGTCTCGCCGCGGCCGTCGTCCTGCTCGGCTACTGCGGCCAGGACTTCTTTTTCGGCGCGTGGCGCGACCTGCGCCAAAAACGCGCGGGGATGGACGTGCCCGTCGCTCTCGGCCTCGCAGCGGCGTGGATCGGCGGCGCCGTGGCGACGGTTCGGGGCTCGGGCGCTGTTTACGGCGATGCGATCGCCATGCTCGTCTTCTTCGTTCTCCTGGCGCGCGCCTTCGAGACCCGCGCGCGCCTGGCCGCCGCCGCGGTTCTGGACCGCTTCGCCCTGATCCAGCCCACGACCGCGCGGCGCGTCGACGCCGACGGGTGCGAGCGGGAGGTGGCCGCTCTCGACCTGGCCGTCGGTGATCTCGTTCGCGTGCTCCCCGGAGAGATCGTCCCGGCCGACGCCATTCTCCTCGAAGCCCCGGCGAGGTTCGATGAGGCCGTGCTCTCGGGCGAGCCCTGGCCGCGCACGCGCGGTCCGGGCGACGAAGTCGCGGCGGGAAGCTGCACGCGCGATCGCCCAGCTCTGCTTCGCGTCCTTCGCGTCGGGGAAGCCTCGGCGCTCGGGGAGATCCGACGCCTTCTCGAGCGGGGCCTGGCGAGCCGGCCGCGTTTCGCGCAGCTCGCGGATCGCCTGGCCGGGCCGCTGGTCGCGGCGGTGCTGGCGCTCTCGGCCACGACCGCCGGCTGGTGGGCCGCGCACGACCCGTCGGTCGTGCTGCCGGCGACCGTCGCGGTCCTGATCGTCACCTGTCCATGCGCTCTCGCGCTCGCGACCCCGATGATCCTGACCATCGCCGCGGGACGCCTGGCCCAGATCGGTGTCCTGCCCGCGCGCATGTCGGGCATCGAGCGACTGGGCAGAGCCGAAACCGCTGCATTCGATAAGACGGGCACGCTGACGCTCTCCGCGCCGTGCCTGGCGCAGGTGCGCGCCACCGGCGGCCTCGACCGAGAAGAGGCGCTCAAGATCGGCGCCGCGCTGGAGTCCTCCTCGACGCATCCGATCGCTCGAGCGGTTGGCGCGGCGGCCGGCGATTCGCCTCATGCGGAGGAGGTCGCACACCACCCGGGTCAGGGCGTCGCCGGCGGCGTCGGCGGGGTGCGCTGGCGAATCGGATCGCCGGCGTTTGCCCTCGGTCCGGCGCAGGGCAAGAGCGATCTGGAAGAAGCGATCGCCCAGGCGCGCGCGGACGGGCTCCTCGTGGCCGTGCTCGCGGATGGAGACGGACGATCGGCGCTCTTCACGTTCGAAGAAACTCTTCGGCCCGGCTCGCGCGAGATCGTGGGGGACCTTCGCGACGCCGGCATTCGGTTCGCCGTCCTGCTCTCGGGCGATGCCCGGCAGCCCGTGGAGCGGCTCGCGCGGAGTCTCGGCTTCGACGAGGCGAGGGGCGAGATGACTGCGGGCGGGAAGCTCGAATGGATCCGTGCTCAGGAACGCTCCGGCGCAGGGGTGCTCTACGTCGGAGACGGATGGAACGACGCTCCGACGCTCGCCGCCGCCGGCACATCCGTTTCATTCGGAGAGGCGGCGCAGCTCGCCCGGCTGACGAGCGACTTCGTCATCCTGGGCGGCGACCTCGCGTCTCTTGCGGCCGCTCGGCGCATCGCCCGCCGCTCCACGAGACTCCTCCGGCAGAACGTCGCGTGGGCGCTCGCGTACAACCTGCTCGCCGTGCCGCTCGCGGCCGCCGGCCTCGTGCCGCCCTGGGCGGCCGCGCTCGGCATGTCGGCGAGCTCGCTCGGTGTCGTCGCCAACGCCTTGCGCCTGCGGCGGCCGGCCCCCGGAGAGCGGCCGGGGGTTTGGGGGACCGCAAGGTCTCCCGCCAACTCCTAGTGCAGGGAATGGAGCCCGTGCCGGACGTGCTCGGCCACCGCCGGGATGCGCGCGAGGCCGACCGCGCCGAGCAGGATGACGACGATCCCGGCGAGGCGGCGCGCGCGCGGCTCCCTTACGAAGCGCCGGAGCCTGTCCGCGGCGACTCCGGCGGCGAGCAGGTTGGGGAGAGTCCCGAGTCCAAATGCCGCCATCACGGCGGCGCCTTTCCAGGCGCTTCCGGCTACCAAGGCCGTCGCGAGCACGCTGTAGACGAGCCCGCACGGAAGACAACCCCACACGAGCCCGACGGCGACGGCCCGCGCGCCAGTGCTCGCGGGGGCGAGCCGGGCTCCCAGACGCGCCAGTCCGCGCCAGAGGAAGCTGCCCGTTCGCTCGAGCGCGTCGAGCACGGTGCCGATGCCGGCGAGGTGGAAACCCAGAAGAATGATGAGGGCGTTGGCCGCGACCAACAGCAGGATCTGGACGGGCAGAACTCCATCGTAGAGAAGCCCCAGACCGCCGGCCGCGCCCGCGATCGCCCCGGCGCAAGCGTAGGAGGCGATCCGTCCGAGGCTGTAGGCGAGCTGGCGGCCCAACCCCCGTGCCGTCCCACTGCGGCCGGGCTCCGCCGGAGGCGCGCGCAGATTCAGAGCGGCGACGATGCCGCCGCACATCGCGGCGCAGTGGACGCCGCCCGCCAGGCCGACGAGGAACGCGGTTGCGAGGAGCGCCGCCAACTAGACGGTCCTTGGAGAAATCAAAGCTTTGCCGCCGCGGCGAGAGCTGTCTTCCGAGAGGACGTGGCCGGGAGTCATCGAGAGTTCGTCGATCTCGCCGGATTGTCTCCTCCGCGCCTCGCAGGGTCAATTCCGAAGCGCGTCAACGGCGTTCCTGTGGTAAGAATGCCGCACCGATTCGCTGGATCGGAGTCTCGCTCACGCGGAGGAGAGGAATGCCGCGACCGACTCCCGAAGAGGAGGCGCAGCTGGCACAGACGCCGCGGGGAACGTACGCGCTGATGCTCGTGATCGGGGCGCTGCTTCTAGCGGGGTGGGCGATCCTCTACGTCGGCCGCTTCCTCGCCCTGGGGCCGGTGCGCTGAAGGGACGGTGAGCTGACCGTGCACGTCCATCGGCTCGAGGGGCGCTGGGCCTGGATCTCGGTCGGTCTCCTGACGATCATGATGGGGCTGGTCGTCTATACCGCTGTCGCCCTGCGCATCCATCCACCGAGCAACGTCGAGCCGATCGACTCGACGCGGCTTCACCTGACGCCCGAGTTCGCGGAAGACAACCTGGGAGTGCGGCGGTCGAGCGACGGGACGGTGATCGTCCGGGTCGTCATGGCGCGCTACTCGGTGCATCCTCCCGAGATCACGCTTCCCGCCGACACGCCGATCGTTTTGCGCGCCGCGAGCGCGGACGTCCTCCATGGCCTCCACGTCGCGGGCACGAACATCGGCACCCAGGTCGTGCCCGGTTACGTCTCGCAGGTGCACACGAAAATCGACTTCGACTCGGTTTCGAGAGTGGGAACGGCAAACGCGGACGGCAGCGTCACGGTCCCGCTCTTCTGCAACGAGTACTGCGGCCTCGGCCACCAGTCGATGTGGGGCCGCGTGAAGGTCACCCGCAAATGAGCGCCGCCGAAAGCCCCCGTCCGTCCGTCCGGCCCGATCGCCTTGCGCTCGCCCACATGTGGGTCGGCTTTGGGCTCTTCGGTCTCGCCATCCTGCTCGGCCTTTTTCAGCTTCTCGCGCGCGACCAGGTGATCCGGACCTCCGCGTCGACGTACTACGAGTCTGTGACCCTGCACGGGGTCGTCCAGGCCTTCGTGCTGACGACGTTCTTCATCGTCGGCTTCGGCCTCTTCGTCACGGCGACGAGTCTCGGCCGTCCGATCCGGTGGCCGCGCCTGGCCTGGCTCGGGTTCGCGACGATGCTCGCCGGGACCGTGATCGCGGCGCTCGCGATCGTCTCCGGCCGGGCTACGGTGCTCTACACCTTCTATCCTCCGATGATCGCGCACTGGTCCTTCTACGTCGGAGCGGCCCTGCTCTTAGTCGGCTCCATCCCATGGATCGTGATCACGATCGCGATGACGGTCCGATGGAAACGGGAGAACCCGGGCCGCCCGGTCCCGCTCGCGCAGTTCGGCATGGCGAGCTGCGCGATCCTCTGGGCCTGGACGATGGTGGGCGTCGTGGCCGAGGTCGTCTTCCAGCTTCTCCCGGTCTCCCTGGGCCTCGCCCAGACGATCGACGTCGGTCTCGCCCGTGCGCTCTTCGCTTGGACGCTGCATCCCATCGTCTACTTCTGGCTCATCCCGGCCTATGTCACGCTCTACTCGATCGTGCCGAAGGCGGCGGGCGGATACCTCTTCTCCGACGAGATGGGACGCGTTGTTTTCATCATGCTCCTGGTCTTTTCTCTTCCCATCGGCCTCCATCACGTCTTCGTCGACCCGGAGCAGGCGGCGGGGTGGAAGCTCATGCACGCGTTCGGCACGTTCCTCGTGGCTCTTCCGACGCTCCTGACCGGCTTCACCGTGGCCGCCTCGCTCGAGACGGCGGGGCGGCTGCGCGGAGGTCGAGGCCTCTTCGGCTGGATCGGGGCGCTTCCGTGGCGCGAGCCGGTGACGCTCGGCGGCATCCTCGCGCTTCTCCTGCTTCTGCCCGGCGGGTTCGGCGGTCTGATCAACGCCTCCTACGCGATGGACGCCATGGTCCACAACACGATGTGGATCACCGCGCACTTCCACCTGATCTTCGGCGGCTCCGTCGTCATCGTCTATTTCGCCAGCGCCTACTTCCTGTGGCCCAGGCTGACCGGACGCCGCCTCTATTCGCCCGGCATGGCGAGGACTCAGCTCTGGCTCTGGTTCGTCGGCACGCTCACGCTGACGATTCCATGGCACTACGTGGGTCTTCTCTGGATGCCGCGGCGCATCGCCTCCATGCCCTACGATGCCGGCATCGTCGCGCGGTGGCGGCCCTGGACCGGCATCATGGCCGCGGGCGGCGCGATCCTCGTCGTCTCCGGCCTGATGTTTCTCGCCAATCTTTTCCTGACGCATCGGAGTCGGGAGGCGGAGGCAGACCGCTCCGTCGAATATGCCGAGACTGTCGAGCCGGTGCTGACGGTGCCGACCCTCCTGAATGGCTTCACGGTCTGGAACTGGTTGCTGGTGATCCTGATGGCGATCACCTGGTCCTATCCGATCGGGCAGTTCTTCTTCCTCCACGTTCCGAAGGCGCTCGCGTGGGGGGCAAGGTGAGACGGGCGGGCGCCGTCTCTGCCGCGGCCCTCGCGCTCTGGCTTGCTGCCGGACCCGCGGCGGCCGCACCCTCGTCGCAGGTTGCGTGGACGCTCGCGACCGTCCGGCTCGCCCGAAGCGGCGATGCCGCCCGAGGCAAGACTCTTCACAAGGACTGCGCCGAGTGCCACGGACCCGCGGGAATCATCGACACGCCGGACGTCCCGAACCTGGCGGGGCAGGACCCGCTCTATGTCTTCAAGCAGCTGCGGGATTACAAGGCGAGCACTCGGACGAGCCCGATCATGAACGAAGCCGTGGTCTCGCTCTCGGAGCGCGACATGGCCGATCTGGCCGCCTTCTACGCTGCCCAGAAGCCTTATCGCCCCTCGCGCGCGCCGGCGAAGACGAGCGGCTCGGTGCTCCGACTCGTCTCCAGCGGCGACGGGACACGGCTGATCCCGGCGTGCGATGCGTGTCACGGCGATCGCGGCGCGGGCAACCCGAGCTTCTACGGAATGCCCGCGTTGCAGAACCAAAAGTCTGAGGATCTCTCCACTCAGCTGACGACTTTTCGCACCGGCGAGCGCGCCAACGACGTCTATCGGGTGATGCGGGACGTCACTCAGCGCCTGACCGACGCGGAGATCGCCGCCCTGGCGGCCTATTACGGCGCTCCACCGAGCCCTCCGCCGGCGCCGGCCTCTTCAGGCAAGCCGGCGGAGGACAAGAAGAAGTAGACCGGACGGCAGCCGGTCCGAGCACGGCTCGAAAAAAAGCGGCCGGCACGAAGCCGGCCGCTGGAACAGGCGCCGCCCCGGCGTGGGCGGCATCCTCAGAACGGGACCGATCAGAAGACCTTGACTTCGATCGTCTTGGGCCGCGGCTTGTCGAGTTTGGGGAGCTTCAACAGAAGCAGCCCATCCTTGAACTCCGCGTTGATCTTCGTCTCGTCCGCGTCCATCGGGACCGTGAAGGTCCGCACGAACGTGCCGTAGGCGCGCTCGATGCGGTGGAACTTCTTCCCCTTCTCTTCCTTCTCGAGCTTGCGCTCGCCGGTCACGGTGAGCTCGTTGTCCTGCAGCGTCACCTTGACGTCTTCCTTCTTGACCTCCGGGATCTCCAGCTTGAGCATGTACTCCTTCTCCGTCTCCTGGATGTCGACGGCGGGCGCCCAGTCGGCGACCTTGAAGGACTCGCTCATTTCATAGGGGCGGAGAAACGGTCCGAAGAACTTGCCGAGCTTGTCGGACATGTCTTCCATGTCGCGGAAGAGATTCGTATCGAAGCGGGGGAAAAACGGAAGATTGGGCTCACGACGAATCAGGTTCATGACGTCCTCCTTTCAATCACCAAAGCGATGGCGATTTTGGCTCCGCGTCGCTTTGCTGTCATGACACGTTCGCACCAATGTTGCGCGAGGAAGACTTCCGGCGTTCTGATGCCGACAAATCTTGCTCGCGAAGTGGATCCTTTCTTAGGGTTGAGCGGCGGCGCTTCTCGGAACCGAAAGCGTCAGTCGTGAGAGTCGCGGAGGGGTGGCCGCTCAAACGGTCATACCTGCGGCGAAAGCGCGCCCGGATGCGGAGGGACACCAGCCACGGCCCCGGCCCTCCTGTTCGTGCCGGCGGCTTCGCCTGCCCTCCTCTGGTGGCTCATCAACAACCGACAAGCCGCGATCTGAATCTGCCGCGGTAGCAGATCTGCACGGCCCGTCTCACGCGGTGTACGGCATCGATCTCTCGCCGCTGCGCTCAAGTTGGAGCCGACGGATGAGAACAATATATAGATTGTTATCTCCGTCGGGTGTACTTCTCGTGGCCGGCCCCCGCACTCCCCCGGATGGTGCCCCAAAGGGCATCACCGGTCTCCCGGCTGCGGGGCTAGAATCCCCGGGCGAAGGAAGTTTCCCAGGACGGTCCCGGCGAAGGGTCGCGGGCTTCGGATTCCGGAGTGCCTCAAATGAGCCATTCGATTCGTTTAGGCTGAAATTGATTCACCTGCATCATGGGGTTACGTCGCGCTCCCTCTAAAAAGCGAAGTGTCTGAAGAGCCAACGTGAAAACAGACTCAATCACCTTCTCCGGCTTCGCCGAGGCGGCTCGCCCGGCGGCGCTGGATTGTCCTGCGTGCGTCTGCCACTAAGGAGGTTCCATGGGCGTGCTGAAAGGGACTCTGGTTCTGGCGATCGCGGCCGGGGCGCTGGCGGTATCCGGTAGCCGGAACGCTCCAATCACGGTCGCGCCCCGCGACGGCGGCATCGTTTCGCCGCAGGCGATCTATTCACCGCAATCCAAGGAGCACTACCTGACGGCCGATCAGGCCAGCTTCGCGCGCCCCGGCTATCACATCAAGGTCAACAGCGTGACGATCGGGGCCGACCGCAAGCCGGTGGCCGACGTCACGCTCACGGACGATCTCGGCGCGCCGGTCGACCGGGTCGGAATCCAGACGCCCGGCGCCACCACGACGACCTTTGTTCTAGCCTGGTATAACCCGGCGAACCGGAACTACACGACCTACAAGACCCGCGTTGCGACGGCGGCCCCCCCGGCCCCCCCCGACCGGATCGGAATCACGACAAACCAGCCCACCTCGGACACTGCGTGCAGCTCCACCACCACCACAAATTGCGGCGTCTACAAGGACATCGACATCGGCCACTTCACGTACACTTTCGGGCAGGTCCTCCCCGCCGGGTTTGATCAGACGAAGACGCACACGGTCGGCGTCTACGGCCGGCGCACGATGCCGGCGGACATCATGGACGGCAAGGTCTACATCGACAACGACGAGTTCGACTTTCGGCCCGATGGCCAGACCGTCACGGTCAAGTGGGACGAGATCCAGGAAAGGAACGCCTGTAACCAGTGCCACGACCCGCTCGCGGCCCACGGCGATGTCCGTCAGGATGCCAAGCTCTGCGTGCTCTGCCACTCGCCGCAGAACACCGATCCCGACACGGGCAACCTGCTGGACATGAGGGTCTTCATCCACAAGATCCACCGCGGCAGCTTTCTGCCCAGCGTGCAGGCCGGCACGCCGTATCACATCATCGGCAACGCCCAGAGCGACCACGACTTTTCGACGGTCGTCTTCCCGCAGGACATCCGCAACTGCCAGAACTGTCACGAGGGGAGAGACCCGGCGCACAAGCCTTCGCAGTCAGACGTCTGGTACACGAAGCCGGCGCGCGCGCCCTGCGGCGCCTGCCACGACGACATCGACTGGGTGACGGGCAAGAACCACGACGGTGGCCCGCAGGCCGACGACAGCGCCTGCGCGGCCTGCCATGCCCCGCAGGGGGACAAGGAATACGACGCCGGGATCAAGACCGCGCACACTCCGCCCTACAAGTCCGCGCAGCTGAAGGGCCTGAAGGCAAAAATTCTTTCGGTCTCCAACGTCGGCCCCGGCAAGAAGCCGACCGTCACCTTCCAGATGACCAACGGAGACGGAACGATCCTCGACCCGAAGAATCTGGGCGCCAGCCCCAGCCTGAACATCCTCCTGGGCGGGCCGACGACGGATTACGGAACCGGGCAGGCGCCTCCGGCTCAGCCGTTCCGCGAGAGCGCGACCGGCGCGACATTCAACGGCACGACCGCCGTCTACACGTTCACCAACGCGATTCCCGCGACAGCCAAGGGCACCTGGGCGGTCGCGATCGAGGCGCGCCGGACGATCACGTTGAATCCGGCCCCGCGACTGGGACCCCCGACCTACACCGAGGGTGCGGTCAACCCGGTCTTCTACGTCGCCGTCACGGATCCGAGTCCCGTGCCGCGGCGCAAGGTGGTGGACCTCGAGGGCAACTGCAACAAGTGCCACGACCGCCTCGCGACCACGTTCTCCCACGGCGGTCAGCGCATCGCGATCGAGGAATGCGACATCTGCCACAACCCGAACGCAAATGATTCGCCGGTGCGTCCAGCCTCCGCGGGCACACCCGAGACGATCACGCTGAAGCGGATGATTCACCGCATCCACACCGGAGAGAACCTGACGCAGGACTTCACGATCTACGGCTTCGGCGGAGCCCCGACCAACTTCAACGATGTCCGGTATCCGGGCGACCGCAAGGACTGCGTACAGTGCCACACGAGCACCTCGACCTACAATCTGCCGCTTCCGACCGGCACGATTCCCGCGCTGACGCCGCGAGACTACTTCTCGCCGCAGGGGCCCGCCACGACCGCGTGCCTGGGCTGCCACGACAACGTCGACGCGGCTGCGCACGCGTACCTCAACACCACCAACTTCGGCGGTACGACGACGGCGGAAGCGTGCGCAACCTGTCATGGCGACGGGAAGGACTGGGACGTCGTCAAGGTCCACGCCCGGTAGATAGCGTGGCGGGAGGCGGGCATTCCGCCTGCCTCCTCACACGCACACGAGGGCCGAATGAGACGCCTCAAGAGAATGCTCCAGGCCGCCACCGGCCTGGCCTTTCTTGTGGTCCTGTCTCCTGGCTTCGCTGACGGGCAGGCGCCTCCCGCGCCCACTCCGGCAGCGGAGAAGCCGGCGCCGGAGAAGCCGGCGCCGGAGAAGAAGGAAGCGCCTCCTCTCTGCGTCGATTGCCACGAAGACCAGGGCAAATCGTTCCGCGGAAACGCGCACACGAGAGTTCCGGGCGTGAGCTGGGGAAAGTCCGTCTCGGACAACAAAGCCTGCGAGTCCTGTCACGGAGCCGGCGCCAAGCACATGGATTCCGCGGGAGAGGACAAGAGCGACATACGCGTTTTCCAAGGGCGCCCCGGCGCCGACTTCTGCCTGACCTGCCATACCAACTTGAGTGCGAGCTTGAGCGCACACACCTCCTTCCGGACCGGCCCGCCGGAGGGGATCAACTGCCTCTCCTGCCACTCGGTCCACAGTTCCGCGCCGCGGACGCCGCGGCTTCTTCAGAAGACCCCAACGGCCCTCTGCGCCTCCTGTCATCCGGCGCGGGCCGCGGCGTTCCATGACAAACCGTTCGCCCACCGGATCGGTCGCGGGGGAATGGAGTGCACCTCCTGCCACGATCCCCACGGCCTTCCCGAGAACCACGGCTTGCGCCTCACGCGCACCGGAGAAATGCCCTGCCTGACCTGCCATGCCGAGAAGAGAGGGCCGTTCGTGTTCGAGCATGCCCCCCTCTTCATCGGAAACTGCCTTTCCTGCCACGAGCCGCACGGCTCCTCCAACCAGAAGATGCTCATCCGAGCGCGGGTCGATCAGCTCTGCCTGGAATGTCATTCGACGCTCAACCTGTCGACGCTCGGCTCGCAGCCGCCGGCGACCCATAACGTCACGCTTCCGCGCTGGCGAAATTGCACGACCTGCCACACGGCGATTCACGGCTCCAACCTCTCACCGCGATTGTTCAAGTAGGAGCCGAGATGAAAACAATCTACAAATTGTTATCTCTGGCCGGCCTGCTGCTGGGGACGGCTCCGCTCTTCGCGCAGACGGTCCCTCTTGACGTCGAGGTCGGCTACCGCGTCGTCCGCGTCTCCGGCAACGAGAATGAGTACCGGTCTCAGATCAACGACCGGCCCGGCATCCTGCTGCGCAACGTCACCTTTGCCACGTCGGACTTCGACGGACGGACAAATCTCATCGACCACCTCCGAGTAGACGGGAGCGATCTTGGCGCAGGACCTGCCGGCGCGCTGCGTCTGGAGGCGGGACGCGCCGGTCTCTGGAGCCTGCGCTTCTCCTACCGCCATGCCGACTTCTTTTCCGCGCTGGCCGATTTTGCCAACCCGCTCTTCCCGACCGTGATCCCCGGCCAGCACACGATCGACCGCGGGCGGAACGTCTACGACGCGGAGATCGAGATCTTTCCGGGCGGGATGATCACACCCCTCATCGGTTACACGCGCAACACCTATTCCGGTCCCGGCCGCACGACCTACCACGTGGGCGAGGACGAGTTTCGCCTCGCGTCGAACCTCGACGACATCGACCAGGAGGTCCGCGTCGGGGCCAACTTCGCCGCGGGGCCAGTGTCGGGGCGGATCGTTCAGGGATGGCGCCAGTTCCGAGAGACGGAGAGCCTCGCGCTCGCGCCGGGAGAGAAAAACGGCAACAGCCTTTCGGACCCGGTTCTGGGGGTTTCGCAGAACCTGACGAACTTGAACCGCCAGACCTCGGTCAAGACCAACACTCCCTCGACGACAGCGCTCGTGACAGGGAAGATCGGTCCGCGCGTGCGCCTGATCGGGTCTTATCAGCGGGCCAGCGGCGAGGCGGACACGAACGAGACCGAGAGTCTTGCCGGCAGTCTCGTTTCCTTCGAGATCAGCCGCTTCTTCGCAGGCCTGACGGAGACCGCCTCGACGCAGTCGAAATCGACCTTTTGGCGGGGAAGCGGTCGCGCCGAGCTAACGATCGTCGATGGAGTCGACCTGACAGCCGGCTGGTCGCGGCGGCACCGGTGGCTCGACGGTTTCGCTCTGGTCTCGACGCTCTACCTCAATACCGTGACGTTTGCGGGCTCCGACCCGAAGGATCTTTTGAAGCTCTTGCAGGCGCAGAACGCGATGGACCGGACCGACGACCACTTCGAGACCCGGCTGTCGGCGCGCGGAATTGGTCCCTGGAGCGGGCACGTGAGCTGGGCCGAGACTCGGGAAGACGTGGTGGTGACGCCGGATCTCTCCGAGATCGTCGTTCCGGGCGGCCAGGGAGGAGACTTCGGCCGGCGCGTCTCGGAATGGAGCGCCGGCATCGGCTATACCCGCTCCGGCCTCACGTTAGGAGCGGACTGGATCGGCGAGCGCGCGAACGACCCGATCGTCCGGACGGATTTCCTCGATCGGGACCGGTACCGGCTGCGGCTGTCCTGGCTGGACCCGAAGACCCATCTTCGGGTGTCGGCCACGGGGCAGCAAATCGACGCCGACAACGACCGGACCGGGATCGGCTACGACGGCCGGATTCGAGAGTACGGCGGAGAGATCGAGCTCACGCCGGTCAAGCCGCTGCGAGTGCACTTCTCGGCGAGCAAGTACCAGGCCGACAGCACGATTCTCTATCGCGTCCCGCAGGACTTCACGACGGCTGTCTCGGATCACCGCGAGCGCGGTACGTCCATCGAGGGCGGGCTGAATCTCACCTTCCCCATCTTTACCCTGGACGGCACCGTTGGCCGTTTCGAGAACAGAGGGTCGTACCCGTTCACGATCGACCGGGCCCGCGTCACGGGAGAGGTTCCGGTCACCAAGGGCATCAGCATCATCGCCGAATGGATGCGCGACAAGTACAATGACGCTGCGCAAGACACGGGAAGCCTAGGGAAGTACGCGGCCAATCGGTATGGTCTCTATCTTCGCTGGCAACCAACTTTCTGATCAGGGGGTGGAAGTGAAAAGAAAAGGTTCCAGACTCGGGCTGTCGATCGGTCTCTTGTTTTGGGCGGTGTGCATGCTCGTGCCGAGCGCGACCAGGGCAAACCTGAAAATACAGAAGGGAGCCAAGGAGCTCGGTTTTCCGGCCACGAACTGTCTTTATTGCCACAACGAGAAGCTTCCCAAGAAGGACGCCTTCACGCACAACGAGAGGGGCAAGTGGCTGGTCGCGGAAAAAGAGAAGCGGAAGGCGAAGGAAGTCGATCCCGCCTGGCTGAAGGACTATCCGGGGGAGAAATCGAAGTAATCTGTGTGCCGACAGACCCATGGTGGGTCTGCAAGGAGGAACGGCTCATGAGGAAGTTCGGTTCAAGTCTGGGTCTGGCGGTCGTGCTTCTGCTCTGGTGCGGCGGCATGTTGTTGTCCGACGTTTCGTCGGCGACGTTGAAAATGCAGAAGCAGGCCAAGGAGCTCGGGATTCCGGCCGAGAACTGTCTCTACTGCCACAACGAGAAGCTTCCCAAGAAGGACGCGGTCTCGCACAACGATCGGGGCAAGTGGCTGATCGCGGAAAAAGAGAAGCGGAAGGCGAAGGAAGTCGACGTCTCCTGGCTGAAGGATTACCCGGCCGATAAGAAGTAAGACAGGACTCCCGGTCGGGATCGGCGATCGCGCCGGAAGGAAGGGCGATCGCCGGTCCTGGCCCGTTTCTCAGTCGATCGAGTTCAAGTCCGGCCCGACGTGTGTCCCGAGAAGCTTTCGCGACGAAGGGGCCCGATGAGATTCGCCATTGCAGCCATCGCCCTCTCGATCTCCGCGAGCGCTCTTTTCGCCGCCCCCGGCAAGTCGGTCAAGCCTCCCTCCAACGAAGACTGTCTGACCTGCCACGGGGAGACCGACTCCAAACGGTCCAATGGGCGCTCCGTTTTTGTCGCTCGGACGAAGTTCGAGTCTTCCGTTCACGGTCAGGCCGGCGTCGCCTGTGTGGACTGCCACGCCGATCTGGCGAAAACTCAGGACTTTCCGCACAAGCCCCACACGAAGAAGGTCGACTGCGCGAGCTGCCATGACAAGGCGGGCGCCTCGCATCCCTTTCATCCGGAGATCGCCCGCGCCGAGAGCGGAAAAGAGAAGCCGCAGGTCGACTGCGCCGACTGCCACGGATCGCACGAGGTTACGGCGGTTGCGGACCCGAGCTTCCGCTTCACGCCGGCCAGACAGGCGCAAGCCTGCGGGACCTGCCACGAGGAGATCCGCGATCACTTCCTCTCTTCCGAGCACGGAAAGGCGCTGGCCTCTGGAGCGCAGCCGGCTCCCTCCTGCCTTTCCTGTCACAAATCGGTGATGACCGCGGGGGCCGGGATCGATCTGGCTGCTCTGAAAAGGGCACAGGAACGGCTTTGCCTATCCTGTCACCTCAAGAACAAGGCGGTGCGAGACCGCGTCTCTGCCAGCCCCGGCTTCATTTCAGCCTACGAGCAGAGCGTTCACGGAGCCGCGCTCCTGCGCGGGGACGCGAGAGCGCCGACGTGCGTCGATTGCCACGGCGCTCACGATGAGCGCCGCGGGTTCGACACCTCTTCCTTCGTCAACAAGATGAGAGTCGAGCAGGTCTGCGCCCGGTGCCATCC
>JBKPDV010000287.1:0-13015 GCA_046728075.1 Acidobacteriota bacterium
CCGACCAGGCGGCGATGTATCCGCCGGCGGCGACCATTTGATTCACGCACCCGAACTTCTTTCCAAAGTCGCCGGTAAACGCGAAGGTCTTGAGCGATCGGATCACGTCCTCCGCCGTGGGCCGCGTGGCCGCGAAATACGTCTCCAGATCGTGCCGCTGGCTGCCCGTGCAGTCGCCGACCATATCCCGCAACGTGATTCTCGGCGTCAGATCGGGGTCGCTCGAGACGAAGCCCGGATAGATCTTCACGGCGGGCGTGTCCCAAGCAATCCGGCCCTCATCCACCAGCGTCGCCATCATCAGGGTCGTCATGCTCTGGCCCGTGGAGCCGATCATCATCAGAGTCTGAGGAGTCACCGGGTCCGGCTTTCCCAGCTCGCGCACTCCGAAGCCCTTCGCGTAAACGACCTTGCCGCCCTGGACGATCGCGACGGCGGCCCCCGGAGCTCGCGCCCGATCCAGGAAGCTCGCGATGTAACTGCCGAGCTCGGCGGCCATGCGATCGTCGAACGGCCGCGGCCTCGCGCCCGCCAGGTCCGGAGGCGCCGGAGTCGGCGCGTCCGCGCTCGCGGCGGACTGGGCCGGAAGAGGATCTTCGAGTCCCGACAGAAAGAGAAGCGCGGCGAGACTCGCAGACGCAAAGTGGAATCTCATCATCGCCTCCTTTCCTCTCCTCGCATCGATCGGTCCGGGGTCCCCTCGCTCGGGGTCAGTGCACGTATTTTGCTCTTGGAATGCCTTGAGGAGGATAGCGGGTTAGGAGCAAAGGAGGATGGGAACATGAAGAAGCTCTTGCCTCTTGCCGCTCTGTGCTTTGCGGCGGCCTCGGCCGCTCAAGCCGGCGAGGTTTTTGGAACGATCAGCGAGAACGGGAAGCCCCTGGCTGCCGGCGCGACCCTGAAGCTCGAGTGCGGCGAAGCCTCCGGGCAAGGCGCGACCGATCAATTCGGCTCGTACAGCATCCGCACGGCCTCGAGCGGAGACTGCCGCCTGATCTTGACCTACAAGGGCGCGAGCCCATCCGTCAAGGTGACCCTTTTCGAGAAGCCGACGCGGTACGACCTCGTCGTCAAGGAAGAGGGGGGCAAGGTGACGCTCTCGAGGAAGTGATGGCGGAGACGCGGCGGCATCATCCGGGCGAAGACGCTTCCGAGGAGGAACCGCCCGGGAAAACTCCCGAGCGGGACTCCTGGGACAAGCTCGGCATCATTCTGCAGCCGGTGGGCGGTCTGCTGACGGCGATCGCCGTGGCGATTCTGGGCTTCTGGACCTCTTCTTATCTTCGCGAGCGGGAACAGCACGAAGCGGCGCTGCGCGAGCGGCTGCAGATGAGCGAGACCAACTCCCGCCTCTACTCCGAGCTGACGAGCAAACGCGAGGAGTCGGAGAGCGCGCTGCGAAAGGACATGTTCGCTTCCATCATCAACTCCTTCCTGCGCGAGGGCCCCGCCACGCCCGAGCAGAAGATGTTGAACCTGGAGCTGCTCGTGTACAACTTTCACGAGTCGCTGAACTTGAAGCCTCTTTTCCTTCACATCGAGCGGGAGATCAAGGGCAGCCCGCGAAGGACCGAATACGTCACCCGCCTCGAGCAGGTCGCCGGCGAGGTGGCAAAGAAGCAGATGCTGGTCATCGAGGAGGGGGCACAGACCTTCGACGCGACGCTGAATACGAAACAGCTTTCGTTCCTCGCCCCGGACGGCGAGGCGGAGGCGCCTTTCGTGGCCAAGGATCTCGAAGTGGAAGGGATCCGGCGCAACGTCCGAGTCGAGGCGTTGCGGGCCGATCCGGAGACTCAGCAGATTCAGGTGCGCGTGACCATCCGGACGCTCGAGAAAGGATCGGCCGACACGACCTCCACGGAGTTCTGGGTCGGGCGCTTCGACTTCCCGATGATCGACAACACGCGGCTCCCGCACGACCAGCGGCTGGCCGTGGTCCTGAACAACTTCGACGTCCGGCGCGGGGTCGCGGACATCACCGTCGCCTGTTTTCCCGGCAAGTACGCGGGCCTGCGCGAGAAGCCGTACTACGACGAGGTGCTGGCGAAACTGCTCGCCGTCAATCGAGGCGCCGGCGACGCCGGAACCGCCGCGGCAAAACCATCGGCGAAGTAGCGTCGCGTCACCGCCCGGCACGGCTCGATCTCGAAGGTGACTCTTCTCTCCGCCGAGTCAACCAACGATTCGCGGCCGGATCACATCGAGCGCCGAGACAGCCGCAGGAGCATCATCAGGACGTAAAAGCCGACGTTGAAGACGCAAAAGACAGTGACACCCGTTGCGCGTCGTGCGAAGCTGGACTCGCCCGACAAAAGCAGAGTTAGCGCGCCCGCCGTTCCCAGGGACGGAAGAGATTCCAGCAGGGCGAGGTAGATGGGCACGCCCGATCTCAGGTACAGGATCGGCAGCACGATCGCCCCGAGAACAGCAAGGCCCAGCGCCAGGGCTTCGGCGTGCGGGCGCAGCGTGTAGAGATAGTAAGAGAGGAAGAGGCTCAGGACGATCTGCGCGATCGGTATCCTTTGGGTTCGAAAGACGATCGCGACGAGGATCGCGAGGACAGCGTTGGCGAGCATCAGCAGAGCCGCCACACGAAGCGCGGCGATCTGGTCCGGCGACTTTCCGATCGCGGCCGGGGCGCTCTTCTGCTCAACTCTCGGCGCAGCTCGCTCGAGCATGTTCAGGCACGGCACAACAGCCGGGCTTCCTCCTCTTTCCGATTCCTGTCCCTATAGAGTCGCTCGAAACCGGTCAGATTGGGAGCAAAATCGGGAAAAGTGGGCGAGAAGGCCAGAAAAAGTCTCTAGCTCTCCCTCAGATACCCCCAGTTGTGGAGGCGATCCGAGTCTTCTTCCCAGCGGTCTCCGATGTCGTCGCGGTAATACATGTTGGCAATCATGATGTTGCGGACGCGGGAGTAGGCCTGCGCCTGGGCCTGTTTCATCGTCAAGCCGAGGCCGACGACCGTCAGGTTGACGCCCGAGGTCCCCGCGACGAGCCACTGGCCATCCACGATCTTGACGTCCTCGATGTGGACCTCCTGCGGGATGCCGCGCTTGAAGACGATCGCCGAGTTCTTCGAGAACGAGTCGAAGGTCGCGTCGTCGTCGAACGGGAACGGAGGCACGACAATGCGCACGCCGATCTGGAAGCCGCTCTTGACCTTGAAACGGTTCGCCGAGCCCGCGGCCAGGTCGTGGAGGAACTGGCCGATCGGCGTCGTCATTCCCTCCTGCTGGATGAAGATCGTCGGATAGCCGAAGCGCGACGTGAACTCGAGCGGGTAGATCCCGAGGCCGTTGACGATGCAGTTCAAGTCGATGTAGCCGACATATCCCTCCTGGGCCAGGCGCGGCTCCATTTTCTTCAGCGTTCGGTTGAAGAGAGCGTTCGGGTCGCTCCAGAACATGGACGTTCCCATCTCTCCCGTGGGCGGCCCGAGATTACCGGGGAAGAGCTTCTTGTGCTCGAAGTTCACGTTGATGGGTGTCGCAAACTCCTTGCCGTTGAAGAACGCCCCGACCGCGACCTCCACCCCCGTGACGCGCTTCTGGAGCTGGAAGACCTTGATCTCTTCTGAAAAAGCCTTCTTGTACGCCTCGAGCATCCGCACGACGTCGTCTCCGTCCTCCTCTTCGCCCACGAAGAGGCGCCGCTTGACGTTGGCCGCCTCGCCGCTCGGCTTGATCACGTAACGGTCCGGATTGCCCTTGACGTATGCGATCGCCTCGTCGAAGGACTCGAAGTCGCGGTACGGGATGATGGGGATGCCGACCTTCTTGAGCTCCTCCTGGCCGAACGAGCGGTCGTCCTCGAGGCGGTCCGTGTAGGGGGTTCCGCCGACGACCTTCTTCCCTTTCGCGCGGAGGGCCGCCGCCTTCGCCCCATGGCCGAGGGTGTCGTCGAAGATGACGACGTCGGCCCAGTCCACATCCCCTTCCCAGTTCGCGGACTTCGGCACGAAGCCGTCTGCGATGTCGTGCTCCTTCTCGTCGTCGATGGAGTACTTGACCTCGTGGCCTTCCTTCACCGCCTGCCATGCGATGTCGCCGACCAACCCCGAGATCGAGACGAAGAGGAGCTTCATGCGGGCGGGATTCTAGCCGGGATATCGCGGTATCGTGATATCGCATGCCGAAGTCCACCGCGCCCACTGTGTTTGGACAGGATCCCGCCGACGGGCTCGTGGGGAAATTCACGTCCCCGGTGAACGACGAGTCCGTCGAGCACGACCAATATTTGTACGGCTGGCCGAAGGAGGCCGACCGTGAAGGGCCCGCTGGACACGGGCGCACCTGTCGCGCTGCACATCCGCGAAGAGGACGCGGCCGGCGAGTTCGCCCGCCAAACGAGAACGTCAGGCTCACGTCATGACACCCGCGCCGGTCAAGCCTGCCGTCCCGATGGATGTCCTCGAGAAGCTCGATTTTCGGGTCGGAACGATACGGTCCGTTGGAGAGGTACCCGACTCCCGCAAGCTCGTGCGGCTCGAAGTCGACTTCGGAGACCACACTCGCACGATCCTCTCCGGAATGAAGGGAGAGCGTGAAAATCTGCAGGAGCTCGTCGGCCGTCAGACGCTTTTCGTCGTCAACCTCGAGCCCCGCAGGATGGCCGGTCTGACGTCCGAGGGGATGCTGCTCGATCTCGGCTACGCCGACGGCATCCCGCCTGCTCTCGCGATCCCCGAGCGTCCGGTCCCCGACGGCACGCGTGCGGGCTGATCTCTCGCGCCGGATACAATATATAACTTGTTACGGCTCGCGGCGGGGCGGATCGGCCACGTGGATCCGGAGGGAAGAGAAGAACGCCTCCGTCCCGACCCCGATCCAGAGCCCGACCTGCCCTCTCGAAACTCCGTGCTTGAGGTCGTTCACGATCAGGACCGGCTGCGCGGAGCCGTTGACGAACAACCGCGCCCGGGCGCCGCTCACTTCGATTCTCATGTGAGTCCAGACTCCCGGCTCGAGATCCACGTACGACTCGTAAACGCCGGGCGCCTCCTTGCGCAGGCGGTCGAAGTCGAATCCGGGCTCCGAGATGTACTGCGTCGAATGGTTGCGGCGAAGCTGATCGTCGGCGCGGCCATTGGTGGGACGCAGATAGATGCACTCGTAGGAAGACGCGTCCGGACTCGAGCGAAACAGAACGCCCACGAATCCCCGGGCCCCTCCGAAGCTTCCGGGTCTGAAACGTCCCACGAGATCCACATCGATGGTGCCGTCCTGAAAACTGGGTTTTGGCAGGAGCGCGAGCGTGTCCCCTTCTTTGTTCCCGGGCTCCTCGATCAACCGGACAGCGCGCTTGCCGGAATATTCGGCCGCTCGAGCCTCAACAAGCTTGACGATCAGCTCGTCCGGCGAGGAAAGGGGAAAGCGGTAATCGGAGGCGGCAGCCGAACGGGGAGCCGCGGTCCCGCCTCCCGCGCACGAAATCGCAACGGCTCCGGCGGATGCGAGAAGAAGTCTTCTCAGACGCACTTGCTGGCGGCGTTGGACCACTCGAGCTGAATCGTGTAGGCGCCGAGCTTCTTCGTCTTCCAGGCGCAGACGTCTCCGATCTCGCCGTGCGCGTCGTCGTACCAGCCCTGGCCAGGAATCGGATCGGTGATGGCCTCGCAGAGCTCGTGAGAGCAGGTCGTAATCAGGGCTTCGAAGGGCGAAAGCCCTCCGCGGCATCCGTTGCAGCCCGGATACGGCTCGACGGCGTAGAACAACGTGTTGCCGATAGCATCGTGATAGCCGCAGAACGCCTGACAGGACTTGCTCCCGCCGGAGACGACGGTCACGCCGGGCGGCAGGAACACGAAGTAGAGCGAGTTGGGGCCGGGCTGCGGAACCCCGGCGTGGGACGCGATCTGGTGCTGCAGGAAGACGCGGATCGCGCCATCGGTGACCGACCCCGGCGGCGCCGGTGCCGCGATCGTGACGGTGCCCGTCCTGCGTCCATGGCCGATCGACTTTCCGGGAATGCTGTACTCCTTCATCTGGTCGAGCAGGGCGCTCCTCAGGATGAAGTCGAAAAAGCCGTTGATCTGCGCTACGAGCGGGGCCTGCTTGCTCTGCCAGGCGGCGCCCCAGAAGATCGTGACGACCTCGACGGCCGTCAAGAGCGGTCCGCGGCGGTACGTCATCTTTGCCGCCGGGAGGGCGACAGCGGCCCCGTCGATCGTGGGCTGCACGACCTCGTCGGGCAGATAAAGCGGCACGATCCGGATCGGATCGTTGCGTCCGGGGACGACGTCGTAGGTCGAGCGGTCTGTCATGGTTCCTCCGTGAAGACTGACCCCCCCGAAATACCACAACGGAGAGTCAGACGGGCGCGACCTTTCGCAGGACGATTCGGCCGCCGTGCCGAAGGTGCGGACAGTCTCGCGCAATCTCGAGCGCCTCGGCGTCGTCACGGGCCGCGATGAGGAAGAATCCGCGCACCGAATCTCCCCCACCCGCGCCGTCCGCGCCGCCCAGACGCCACGTTTCCGTCGAGAGTTTCTCGCCCGCGAGCATGTGACCGGCCGCGGCCACGCGGCGCGACCAGAGTTTGTATTCCCGGACGCGCTGCGCTTCCTCTCCGGGGGGTGGCTCCCCGTTTCCTTCGAGAAAGAGCACATAGCGAGACCGGGCGTCGAGCGGAAGCTTCAGGCTCGTCGGGCGGCCGCCGATCACAAAGCCGGCCGCGAAAAGCGCTGCCGCGCCGGCCAGCAGCGCAATCGGGCGCCGCCAGCGCGAAGGCCCGCGGCGCATTCTCAGGAGGCCACGCGCCTCGAGCTCTTTGACGACGGCGCGTTCGAGCGGGCCGGGGGCGGGCACTTCGCGGCGGAGCGCGCCCAGGGCGTCCCTCTCGCTCGGCGTCCACCCGTTGTCGGTGTCGTTCATATCAATCTCCTTCTCTCAAGCCACGCGTCCGCCCAGGCGCCGCCGGAGAGCCTCCCGCGCGCGGGCGAGCTGACTTTTCGACGTTCCCGCTCCGATCCCGAGCAGGCGACCGATCTCTTCGTGTGAAGAACCCCTCCACGTCGTGCAGGACGACCATGGCCCGAAAGCCGTCCGGCAGATCGCCGACGGCTTGCGCCAGATCGATGCGGGCCGCCAGTGAAATCTCATACCCGGCGGCAGATGGCTCGTCTTCCAATAGAACTTCGCGGCGGCGCGCCCGCGCGTGCTCGCGCCAGCCGTTGACTACGATGCCCGACAGCCAGGTGCGCAGGCTCGAGCTCCAACGGAAGGAAGCCAGGGCCTGGGCGGCGCGGACCCAGGATTCCTGAACGATCTCCTCCGCATCGCTCCGCTCGCCCGCGCACAGGCGCACCGCGAGCCCGAAGAGCGCCGGCGTGTGGCGGCGGTAGAGAGAAAGGAACGAAGCCTCTGCCCGCCGGCGCAGGTAATTCTCGACGAGCTCACGATCCGCGGCGTCCTCGGTTTCCGTTTCGCGCACCGGAGCAGCGTCTATTTCTTTCGAGTGAGCCGGATCTCCTCCATCCAGCTCTCGCGGCCGTCCTGATACCAGGTCCAGCGCGTCGTGACGTGATCGGAATCCTCGAAACGGAAGACGGCCTTGTCCATATGACCTGTGTCCCGACTCGGCAGGTTACCGCCGTCGACGAACGTGAACGTGACCCGGCGCCCCTCGTCGTCGAACGCCGTGGCCTTCAAGTGTGGCTGGTTCCTGGCGACGCAGTAGTGAGTCAGGTCGAGGACATCTCCGTCCAACCGGAACATCGTCACCATCGTCTCGTTCGGATGGGCGTCGAACGACGTCTCGATCACGGCGGAGCCCGCCGCGATCGTCTTGAAGGAGACATCCTCCTTCCACCCGCCCGTGCTTTCTCCTCGCCACACCCCGTCGAGCGAGCGAAAGCGTTCGAACGCCTCTCTTGCCGGTCCCGCTGTCTTGAGGTTCGGAGGCCCGTTTCCCCATGTCGCGATCGGTCCGAAGAGAACACTCAATCCCAGTATCGCGAGCACGCTCGATCGAGCCATCAGCCACCTCCCTTCAAGATGAGTGACGGCGGAAGGGAAAAGGGTTGCATCGAGGACCGACCAGCAGCCCGCGCCCTTCCATCGAGGCAGGATGCCCCGGCCGGTTTGCGGCCGGCCGGGGCCCAATCGGAGACTTCCTACGAGGTCTTTTTTTCCGCCTTCGCCGACGGCTTCTTCGTTTCGGGCTTGGCCGCCGGTGCCGCCTTCGGTCTCCAGAAGTCCGGGTCCGCGTCCGCCCACTGCTTGGAGGGATAGCTCATCTTCGCGTTGAACTCGAAGATGTTCGTCTCGACGGAATTGAACGCATCCGACGCGATCGTCTGGAGCTTCTTGACGCCGTCTTCCCCCTCCTCCTTCTGAACGGCCGGCGCAGCGGCGATGGCGGCATCCACCTCCGCGAGCGATTTGGCGGGAAGGATCACCAGGAAAGTCGGAGCAGGCATGCCCGCGTAAATCTGGTAGACAGCCCAGTGCGCCGGCACGTTCGCCTTCTCGAAAGCTGTTCGCACGATCTTCACGGCGTCGGCGAATTGACTGTCGTGCCCCTGCCGGACCCGGAACGTGATGATTCGGAAATAGCGCATTTTGGGAATGTCGACGTTGGCCTGGTGGCTGAGATCCTCCCGGTACATCGCGACGAGGCTGCGGCCGCCCGAACGGAGCTCTCCGTCGAGCGCCTCGAGTTGATCCAGCTCCTTCTTGAGCGCCGAGTTTTTCGCGACGTTGCCGGAGTCTTTCTCCCAGGCCTCGAGCGAGTCGAATCCGGTCATGAACCACGCCTCGCTCGGCCCGGTAGAGGACGTCATTGCCAGATAGTTGGTCGGCCAGTTCGCCTTGGCGAGGGCCTTCGGCCAACCCGCCTCGACCTGCTCGTGGGCGGGGGCCTTCCCGGGTTTGATCTCTTCGCGGTAGATCTGAAGGATCTTCGGCGGAGGCATGCTTCCCGGCGCCGGCTGCGCGAAGACGGAAAGACTGGAGCCGAGCAGCGCGACCCCGATGACGGAAGTTCCCATGGCTCTTCGGATACTCATCTCTCGCCCACCTCCCGGGGGGCAGTCGTCTGTGTGCCCGGGCCTTCGGCCGGGCACCGTTACGAAGGCGTGCATTGTTTCCGAGCCTTTTTGCTGGCAGGACCATATGCCCGAAGCCCTGACGGCGCAACCGGGGCAGGTCCAAGCGGGTAGTCGCCCCTCACCCGCCCCCGCCTTCGCTAAAGCTTCGGCGGGCAGGCCTCTCCCGGACTTGTCCTCCGAAGCTCTATCAGAGCGAAGGAGGAGGGAGAGGGAGTTCCTGCGCCGGCGATCAAAGAATGGGGCCGAGTCGGCGAGCGAACGCGTCGCCTAGCCGGTGCCAAAAGGAGCGCCGCGCCCATTGCGCGGGCGTGATCTCGACGGATTTCTCGAGGTCCTTCGCGAACGCCTCCGTAAAGCAGCGGGCGGTGTCCGATCCGAACAGGACGATGTTGCACTCGGCGTTGAAGTGAAAGGAGCGGAAATCCAGATTGCTCGATCCGGCGATCGAGAGGAAGTCGTCGGCCACGACGGTCTTGGCGTGCAACACGGCTGCCTGGTATTCGAAGATCCGCACGCCTCGGGCGAGCAGCGCCGAGTAGTGACCATGCCCCGCATGGCGAACCAGGGACACATCGCTCTTCCCCGGCAGGAGCAGCCGCACGTCGACGCCCCGCGCCGCGGCCTCCCCGAGCAAATCGACGGCGCGTCGCCGGGGCGCGAAATACGCATTGGTGATCCAGACTCGGCGGCGGGCGGCCGCAATCATCGCGGTGAGCGACGAGGCGATCTCCCCGGTGCCCCGAAAGGGGCGCGAGTCGAGCACGAGGGCCGCAACCCCGCCGGTTTGAGGCTCGAGCGGCCCGAGCACGACGGGACTGCCGCCCGCCGCGTGCCAGGCCTCCGTGAAGACGATGGCCATCGCCCACGCGGCGGGGCCCTCGACCTGGACGTGCGTGTCGCGCCAGGGACCTCCGTGCGCGGAGAGGCTCGAGCCATATTCGTCGCCGATGTTCATGCCGCCCGTGAAAGCGGTGACCGCGTCGATGACGAGGATCTTCCGGTGGTCGCGAAACGGCTGCAGCAACAGGTGAGGAAAGAGCGGGTTGAAGAGGCGGACCTCGATCCCGGCAGTCCGCATCTCCTTCCAGAAGGCCCGGCGGGTCGCGATCGATCCGAACGCGTCCGCGAGCACACGCACCGTCACGCCGCGAGCGACCGCGCGGCCGAGGTTGTCCCGAAGAGAACGGCCCGTCGCGTCGTCTTTGAAGATGTAGGACTCGACTAAGATTTCGTGGCGCGCTGTGTCGATGGCCGATCGCATCGCCTCGAAAGTTTCCGGTCCGCTGAAGAAGACGCGCACGCGATTCCCGTCGAGAATGGGGGACTCGTCGATTCTCCGCAGGAGGATCGCGAAGCCGGGGTCCTCGAGACCCGCCGGCAGCGCGGCTGCCAGCCGGCCGACGTTCTGGACGCGCAGCTCCGGCGGCAGCCGCCGGCCGGCGCGGGGGCGCAGGAACGGCCGCCACAGTCTCCATCTCCGGCGTTTCATTCGCTCGTTCTCGGGCAGACTCTATTTGAGTGACGTCCAGAGCAGGGCCAGCATTCGCGGGGCTCAGACCCGAGATCGGCTCAACACCGGTATGGCTTCTCCCGGCCCAGGCGAGGCGGCCGATCGACGCAGCAATAGACTCGGGGCCGAACAAGGCGGCGCGCGTCCAGGTGGGAGCCTGCTGACCGATTTGCCGCGCGGCGCGGCGAGGAGCAACTCGCCGGATCGGCTCAGTCAGACCGCGCGAAGGCAGGAGCCCTCGAAGGGCGTGGGTGCGGCGATCCGCCAGATCGTCAAAGGACGGTGAGACGTGATGAAGAGCCGAACCGCGAAGATCTTGGGAGGCGCATGAGCGACCAACCCGAATCCATCGCCGGCCAGACGGTTCTCGTTACGGGCGCCACTTCGGGGATCGGGCTCGAGACGGCGCGCGCGCTCGCGAAGAAGGGGGCGAGAGTCGTCGTCGGAGCCCGCGAAGCCAGGCGCGGCCAGGCAGTCGTCGGCGAGATCACGGCTGGCGGCGGTCGGGCCGAGCTCCTCGAGATCGACATGGCGTCGTTCGAATCGATCCGGAAGGCGGCGGATCACCTCTCCGCCGCGCATTCGAGCCTGGACGTGCTCGTCAACAACGCGGGGACCGCGGTCAGCGGCCGCCGGCTCTCAGCCGACGGTCACGAGCTCACCTGGGCGACGAATTTCCTCGGCCCGTTCCTTCTAACCCGGGGGTTGCTTCCCCTTTTGAAAAATTCGGAAAGACCGCGGGTGGTCAACGTCGGATCGGAAGGGCACAGGGCTGGCGGGATCGACTGGGAGAACATCGAGCTCGAGCGCGGCTACACGACTTTCCGCGCCTATGCCAACTCGAAGCTCGCCCTCGCGCTCTTCACGCGGGAGCTCGCTCGTCGCGAGCAAGGCGTGGCGGCCGTCGTGATGCATCCGGGAGCCATCGCGACGAAGATCTGGGGGGCAGCTCCCAGGCCGATCTCCTGGATCTTGAATCTCGTGCTTCCCTCCGCGGCAAAAGGAGCAGCGCCGGTCGTGTGGCTCGCCAGCGCGGCGGATCTCGCCAGCGCGACCGGCCGATACTTCAACCGTTTTCGAGAAGTCGCCCCTTCGGCCGCCGCTCGCAACGACGCTGACGCCTCCCGGCTCTGGGATCTCGCGCAGAAGCAGACGTCGCCGAAGTAAATAGCTTTCGCCGGAGAACACGTGGCTCGCGCGTTCGGGTGCACGTCCTGCCCCCTAAGCCCAACGGCCTTCTTGTTTCGTCGACCCGGCGCCAACCCGGTTCGCGGCGCGCTTAATCTCCCGAAGTACCGAGGGAGGAGGCGCGCGCCGCGGGAGCGGAGCGCTGTGCACGGGACCAGGCGAGCGGTCGAAACTTTCAGCCGCGGCGGTCGCTGCGCGACCAGGCGGCTGAGAGAGTTAAACCCGAGAGCCCCTCTTGATTCGTCGACCCGGTCAGAGACCGGGTCGCGGCGCGCGTAGTCTCCCAGAGGGGAGGAGGCGCGCCGCGGGAGCGTGAGCGCCCGAGGGACCAGGCGCGCGGTCGAGGCCAGTGGCCGAGCCGCGAGCCGGTGCGCCAGCAGGCGCAGGTCCCGAGCACGCGGAAGCGACGTGGCCGGTGCGCCGGCAGGCGCAGGTCACGGGCGCAGCGCGGAGCGACGTGTTACTTCGCGTTCGTCCAGCTCTGGGTGGCCACCTTCCACTGACCGTCTTCCTGCTCGAGCTCGATGGTTCCCTTGTTGACCTCTCCTCCGACCTTGCCGGTGGCCTGGAGGGTTGCCTTCTTCCCGTCGACCTTGAGATTCGTGTATTTCAAGTCGGCCGGAGCCATGGCTTTCAAGAATTCCATCCCCTTTTTCGGGTCCATCTTGGTTTCCTTGATTTGCTGATCCATCTTCTTCCCGGACTCTTTCGTCATGGCCTTCTTGTAGGCCTCGAAGTCTCCAGCGTTGACCGCTTTGAGGACAGCATCGTAGGCCTTGGCCTGCGGCGTCGACTTCAAATCTTTCGCGTCGGCGGCCAGCACGGAGGAAAACGCGAAGGCGCCGAGACCGAGAAGCAGGGACAAACGGGTGGCGATTCGCATCGAAGCTCCTTTCGGTTCGTGAGGGGGTCTAGAGATACCGCTCCCGCAGGATGGCGGTGTGGTGCGCGGCGTGGCCGGCGATGATGTAGGCGAGCGCGCGAACGGTGAAGGGGTTGTCGCTGGCGACGCCTCTGCGCGCCCAGGCCTCGGCCGGCAGGTTTCGAAAGAACGTCAGCGCAGACATGCGTACGACTCGGAAATCCTCGACGTGGTCGGCCCAGGAAAGCTCGTCCGCCCGAGCCGCGCCGGCGCAGATCTTTTCGTCGAAGCTTGGCAGCGGACTGTCGAAGCCCCGGGCGAACCAGAACGCGCGCGAGATAAAAACCCGCTCCGTGTCGATCACGTGATTGACGACCTGGCGGATGCTCCACTTCTCCGG
>JBKPDV010000288.1:0-6973 GCA_046728075.1 Acidobacteriota bacterium
AGGATCAGGACCGCGTTGCGAACGGTTCCGGAAGCGTCGCGCCTCGGCGCGCCGAGGGTGCGGTAGTGGGTTTTCAATTCCGGCAGCGTTTCTCCACTGGCGAAGTGAAAGTCCTGGATCACGAAGTCGCCGGAGGCGGGCTCGGGAGCCGCCGACGCTCCGGCACTGGCAGCCAGCATCAGCGTGAGTGACAGGATTGCTTTTTTCATCGAATACTCCGGTCATCGGAGAGTGACAAGTGGCAAGTGACAAGTGACAAGAGGAGCTTCGGAAAATCAGACTTCAACTCGTTTTGGCTCGTCACTCGTCACTTGTCACTCGACACTGGTCACCTCTACGTCGCTTCCCACTTCCGAGCGAGCCGCCGCGCGGCCGCGAAGAGAAGGAGCGCAATCCCGATGAGCACAGCGACCTGGGGGACTAAGTGCGAGGTCGGTTCCTCGCGCCAGAACACCTTCTGGAAACCATCGATCGCCCAGGCGTTGATGGTCAACAGGCCGAACTTCTGCATGAGCTCGGGCATCAGAAAACGTGGAAACATGCTGCCGCCGATCGCCGACATGGCGAGGATCGAAAGATTGGACAGCGCCACCAGCTGCATCCGCGAACGGGAGACTGCGGCCAGCAGCAGGCCGAAGGTCGAGGCGGCGAGCGCGGTCGCCAGGGTCATGATCAGGAAGCCGCCCCAGTGGCCCCGCATCTCGAGGCCGAAGACCATCGAGCCCCAGACGAACATGACCAGCAGTTGCGTCGCCGCGAGCCAGGCCAGGTAGAGAAGCTTTCCGGCGAGGAGCTTCGTCATGCTCACGCGCGTGGAGAGGATCCGGTCGAGCGTTCCGCTCTCCGCCTCCTCGATCAGGGCGCCGCCCGCCCCGGCCGCGGAAAACAGTAGAAACATGACACCGATCCCCGCCGCGTAGAAGGCGATCATCGGGTTCTTCCTCTTCTGGCCGAGAACCGCGCGCTGTTCGACGCTCACGAGCCCGGCATTGCTTTCCGTTTCCGAGGTCCGCGGGCCGCCAGTCGATGGATTCGGCCGCTGCTGTCGGATCCGGGCGAGGACCTCTTCCATGCGCGCCCTCTGCTCTTGCGTCAGGCCGCCGCTCCACCGGTCGATCTCGTCCATGCCGCCGCGCGCCATCGATTCCGGCATCGACGTCATCGCGACCTTCTGGACCAGGCCCTCCAGGACGTGGGGCGCGATCGGATCGCTCGGATCGGAAAGCAGAATCAGCCGGGGATGCTCGCCCCCCGGGCCAAACCGGATCGGGACCGAGCCGAAGCCCTTCGGGATGACCAGGGCGACGGGGAACTTGCCGGCGCGGACGGCCGCCTCGGCCGTGGCCGCCGTAAGGGGCGCCGGCTTTTCCGTCTTGTTTGTCGGTTCGACCTCCGTGGCGACCTTCAACCCCGCTTCCGAGCGGAGCGCCTCGAGGAAGCGCCGGGAAATATCGGATTGGTCCTCGTCCGCGACGGCCACGGCGATCTTGTTGGTCGTCGAGCGCCCGCTCGCGCTTCCGAAGATCGCGGCGAAGATCGAGAAGAAAACGATCGGCACGACAAAGGACAGAACGAACGCCGACCGATCGTGGCGGAGGTTCATCAGCCGGTTGCGCGCGACGGTCAGGATCACTCTCGCAGCTCCCGTCCTGTCAGAATCAGGAACACCTCTTCGAGCGAGGCGCGCTTCAACGTCAGGTCCTTGATCGGCGTGTTTTCCGCGTGGAACGCCTCGAGCAGCTCCCGGATCTGCCGGGGCGGATCATCCGCGAGGACTCGGGCGACGGTTCCCTCCACGGTGGCGCCCATCCGGGTCAGCTTCTCCTGGAGAGCCGGGCCGATCGGCGCGTCCGAGTCGATCGTGACGGTCTGCCGGTTGCCCAGTGTCGAGCGCACCAGCTCCTCCCGGGTCCCTGACGCGATGATTTGACCGTGATCGATGATCGCGATCCGGTCGCAGAGACGCTCGGCTTCCTCCATGTAGTGGGTCGTGTAGAGGAGCGAGACGCCGCGCTGCTTCAGCTCTCCGATCATGGTGTAGATGCGCTCCCGTGACTGGGGATCGACGCCGACCGTCGGCTCGTCTAAGAGCAGGAACCTCGGGTCATGGATCGTGCCGGCCGCCATGTTCAAGCGCCGTTTCATGCCGCCGGAGAGAGCGGCAGTACGGTCTTTCGCCCGATCGACGAGGCCGCACCAGTCGAGGCTTCGGTCGATGGCATCGTCCAGGGCGGCGGCGCGGAGGCCCTGGTACCGGCCGAAGGTCCAGAGGTTCTCCCGAGGAGTCAGAAGAGCGTAAAGGGCGATTTCCTGCGGGACCCAGCCGCGCGAGTCGATCGCGGCCGAAGCGGTGGGGGCCAGACCGTACACGCGCAGGATTCCGGATTCGGGTTGCGCGCGGCCGACAACCGTGCGCACGAGAGTGGTCTTGCCCGCGCCGTTGGGTCCGAGAAGACCCAGAATCTCGCCGGGGTGCACCTCGAGGGTCACGCCGTCTAAGGCCCGGCGCGAGCCGAACGATTTGACGACGTCCCGGACTTCGAGAGGAAAGGCCTCGGTCACGCGGGGATCATACGAGAGACGGTGGTCGGTGTTCGGTGTCCGGTGTACGGTCCCGATAACCGATCACCGATTACCGATCACCGTTCCCGGTTCACCTGCGTTATGCTCCGCCGCTCCCGATGAATTCCCTCGTCTTCTTTCTCTTGCTCGCCGCGGGTTGCGCGGGGATCGTTCTCGCCTTTACCCAGGCGAGATCGCGAGCCGTGTTCGCCGCCGACGGGCTTGCCGAACCCGCGCGGCGCGCGGTGGCCGGAGGTTTGCTCGGCGCCGTTCTCCTGTTGACTGTGGCGATTCCTTTTGCGGGAGGGCTCGCCGGGGGAAAGCCGCAGACCAAGCACCTGACCGTCGTCTCCCTCTTCGCCGTCCACGCCATTCTTCTTCTCTTCCTGATCGCCTATTACTTTCTGACGCGTCAGCCATCGTGGGCGGACTTCCTGAAGTTGAAGAGCGCGCGGCCCGTCGCGGACTTCTCCTCGGGAATCCTGATCGGTTTTGCCGGCTGGGCTCTCACGGTCTGCGCCTTGCTGGTGGTGGTCGTCATCGTGTACTTCCTGCGAAAGAACGGCCTCGAAGCAACCGCCGGCGAGGTCTCGCCGGTGATTCGATGGCTGCACGAGCAGCCTCTGACCATCCGCCTCGGAATCGTGCTCTCGGCGATGGTCATCGAGGAGCTGTTCTTCCGCTCCTTCCTCCAGACCCGCGTCGGGCCTGTCGCCGCGACCCTTCTGTTCACGGCAGCCCACGGGGTCTATGGCCAGCCTCTCGTCTTGGTCGGAATCCTCGTGATCTCTGCGGTTCTTTCGACGACTTTCGTCCTCTATCGCAACGTGCTGCCCTGCATCATGGCTCACGGCACGTTTGATGCGATTCAGATGTTCGTGGTGATACCGCTCGCGTTTCGGGCGACGTAGCTGTCAGCTCTCAGCCAGACGCGCGCCCTCGTCTCTCCGGCGCTGCAAGCTGAAAGCTCTTAGCTGAGAGCTACACCGGCGGTTTTTCGAAGCCCGCAATGACGAACACGTCCGAACCCTTGCGATAGATCAGCTCCTTTTTCTTGCGGGCCTTCTTCCATGCCCCTTCGAACCGTTCGGCGGCGCCGGCACTTTCCCAGCGCACCCGCCAGATGTAGGCGATCGCGGAGCCCGAGCCGTAGAAGGCAATGCGGTCTCCGCGCCAGCCCGCCGCCGCATCGTCCGCTTCGGAAGCGGGAAGCGTGCGGCGAAGCAGAAAACGCACCGTCCATTCGCCCAGAGTGTCCGAGTAGAGGTACCGCGATCCCTGCGGGGCCAGCTTGGCTCCATCGGCCGGCAGCAGATCGCCGGCCGGCTCGAAACGCAGGCCGTCGTGGAGAATCTCGGACGTCGACTTCGGGGGATCCTTCCAGAGCCGGTCGATCTCCTTCCACCCCCCCTTCTTGAGCCCGCGGCGGACGAACGCGGTCCCGTCCACGTAGGGGAAGAAGAGTTGATCCACGAAATAGGGCGGCAGGTCCTTGGGCACGTTGGCCTTCTCCAGCGCACCGGCCGAGAGCAACGGCTCGAGGGTCTCCTCGAGCTCGCTGGCTTCTCCCGGAAGGTCGGAGATCACGACGCGCACCATCACGACGGTGGCCTCTCCTTCCAGGAGCGACTGCAGGGCCAATCCGCGATCTCCGTCGTCTTTGAGGGCTTTCATCCGGGCGTCCAGCCCCATCGCCTCATCCTGCAGGGCGTGGGTCAGCTCGTGCGCGAAGATGAGCTTCTCCGCCATGCCCTCCATTCCCGGCATCCCGCCGGAATCCAGGGTCTTTTCGGCTCCTCGTGCGACGAAAAAGCGGCGCGGTTCCGGATCGTAAAAGGCGATGACCTGCGAAGCGTAAAAGTCCACGAGCTTCTCCAGAAGACCCGGAGTTTCGTCGATGAGGCCGAAGGCAACGAGGGTTCTCATCGTGTCGGCCGGCGATGTCGGGAAGGATTCGCCGATCTTGGCCTTCAGGACCTTTTTCAACTCCTGCTCGCCGATTTCGGAGGCCGGAACGGTCCGCACGAACCGTCGTCCCCGGACTTCTTCGACAGAGCGCGCCACCGAGTCGACCCGGGCCGGGAGCAGAGAGGTCGCGCCCAGCAGGACCGCGGCCCCCGCGGCGAACATGGCGGCTGACAGGATTCTCTTCACGAAAGGCAGGGTAGCATGCAGGGTCGACAGCCTACAGTTGACAGAGGGGTTGGTCGTGGTCGCAGGCCTTTTCACTGTCGACTGTTGACTGTCGACTGTCGACTCCATTTCGAATAAGATCCGCCGGACCTGAGCACGACGTGAATGACTCCTCCAGCACTTCCAGCGAGACCGGGCCCATTCGGATGTCTCTCTCGAGCCGATTCGAGAACATCGAAATGGCGCAGCATCTTTGCGGCAAGCTCTTGGAGCCGTACGATCTGCCCGAAGAAACTCGGCACTGGATCTTGATGGCCTTGCGCGAGGCTCTCGCCAACGCGATCAAGCACGGCAACTCGCAGGATGTCGCCAAGAGGGTTCATCTCGACATGGACGTGGTGGACGACGACCTGCGCCTGACGATCCGCGACGAAGGCTCGGGCTTCGATCCGAAAGGCGTTGCCGACCCTCTTGCCCCGGAAAATCGGATGAAGACCTCGGGGCGAGGTATTTTCTACATGAAGACGTTCATGGATGAGGTTGCCTTCCGTCCCGTGGACGGGGGCGGCATGGAGATCTTTCTGAAGAAGCATCTGACCCGAGACGGGAAGAAGGAGGAGTAGAGACGATGAAGACGACCGTGCGCGAGGGTCCAGGCGGTGTGCAGATTCTGGACTTGAAGGGAAAGATCACGATCGGTTCGGGCGACGTGCAGCTTCGCGAAACGATCAACAAGCTGGTGGAGGGAGGAAAGAAGAACATCCTCATTAATATGAAGGATGTGACCACGATCGACTCCTCCGGCATCGGCGAGCTGGTTGGTTGCTACACGTCGGTCACGAACAAGGGTGGGAAGCTGAAACTGCTGCATCTCCCTCCCAAGATCAGCGATGTGCTCACGGTCACTCAGCTCATTACCGTCTTCGATGTGTACGAGGACGAAGCGGAGGCCGTGGCGAGCTTCGGGTCGTAATCGCCGGAAAGCGTCGGTGGTCAGTCCCAAGTCCTAAGGCCGGAATCCGAAAGCGATTGCGTCCCATGTTCGGGAATCGGACTTGGGACTTGCGACTAGCCGAGCCCGCCGCCAGAAGCCATCGGAACCAGGGTGGCTAAACATTCGTCCGAGAGCCTCTCGGGAACGGCCGGGCCCTTCGACCGATTCGCAAAGCTCGCCCGCCCTCCCCTCGAGGATGCCCTCCTGCAATCGCTGCCCCCTTCGGTGGACCGGGCTCCCACGCTCTCTCTGGCCATGCGCGAGGCGCTGCTCTCGCCCGGGAAACGGCTGCGGCCCCTCGTGGCTCTGGCGGCCGGCGACCTCGTGCGCGCCCGCCGTCCGGCCGCGACAGCGGTTGCGGTGGCGGTCGAATACGTTCACGCGGCTTCTCTCGTTCTGGATGACCTCCCCTCGATGGACGACGCGCGCCGACGGCGGGGCCGTCCGGCCCTGCACATCACACACGGCGTCGCGACGGCCGAGCTCGCGGCGGTCGCGTTGCTCGCTCGGGCATTCGAGCTGGTGAGCGAGGCGCCCGAAACGAGCCCGGCGACGAGGGCACGGGTGACGGCGGAGCTGGCCGGCGCGATCGGAGCGGGCGGCTGCTGCGCCGGCCAGGCAGCGGATCTCGCCGCAGACCCCTCCGCGTTGACGCTCGAAGACCTCGAGGCCATTCACGCCCGCAAGACCGGAGCCCTCTTCGTCGTGGCCGTTCGGGGAGGCGCGCTTGCCGGCGGCGCCGGGGAGCGAACGCTCGCTGCCCTGACCCAATTCGCACGCAACCTCGGCCTCGCCTTCCAGATCACGGACGACCTGCTCGACCACGAGGGAGATCCTGTTCGGATGGGCAAGGACACGGGTCGGGACGCTCACCGCGCCAACTTCGCCACGCTCTTTGGACCGGCCGCTTCCCGCCAGCTCGTCGAAGAGCTTCTCGCTGCCGCCGTCGAGGCCCTTTCGGCCTTCGGGCCGAGAGGCGGAGTGCTGGCGGACCTCGCCCGGGTCGTTCGGGACCGGAGATCGTGAGGGAAGAAGAGTCGACAGTCGACAGTCGACAGTCGACAGGTCAGAGTCGCTCGAGGTCGCTGTGAATCCGAAAGAACCGCAAGCGCAGGCGCCGATTGGCCTGGATGAAGCCCGGCAACGTCTGCGCGAGCTCGGCTATTTGAGCGGCGCGGTCGAGCGCTTCGTTTTCCGGCGGGCGCTCGAGGGGAGGGGAGGCCTTCTGCTGCCTGCCGTTCTCCTGGGGGCGCTGGCGGCTGCCGTCGCCGCCCTGGCCGCGGT
>JBKPDV010000289.1:0-10178 GCA_046728075.1 Acidobacteriota bacterium
TCGTCCCTCCGTCCAGGCTCTTGAAGACCCCTCCGCCGGCGAGTCCTTTCGGCCGGCCGCGTGAGGTTCCTGCATAGACCGTCGAGGGAGTCCGCGGATCGACAGCGAGCGCCCGCACGTCCGCGCCGGTGTCCGGACCCAGGCCGATCCAAGCGACGTTCGATGAAGCCGCCCGGGTGGAGGCGGGGAGAGCGGCCGCGAGGGCCGTCGCGAGAAGGGCCGGCGGAAGCGGTCGATGTTTGATCAGAATTTTAGAGAGGCGAACCAGCGACCCACCCTCGTTCAGGATACCTCAGGCAACGCGAGTGGCGCGGGTCATCGAGGCAGGCGCACGAGCAACCAGACCCAATTCGCGGCCACTGCGAGAATTGCGACCCCGCGAAGAGCCCACGCGGGAAGAGCCGGCGCCTTGAGAGACCTCCCGGTGAGCGCCGCTGTCCCGGCGGCGAGTCCTCCCAGGACAAACCCCGCCGCGCCGAACGCGGCGAGAGGGTTCATCGCCACGGCTCCCGCCAGATCCAGATGAGAGAGCGCCAGAACGGCGCGCGTCGCTCCGCAGGTCGGGCACGGAAGGCCCGTGATCGCATGGAAGAGACAGTCCGGCAGCACGGCCGCGATCTGCGGAGCCAGGGGCGCAAGCAGGCACACCGCGGCCGAGGTCGCGCCCCAATAGAGCGCCACTCCTCTGTTACCGGCCAAAGCGGGAAAAGTATGCGGCGCCGGCGAGCATGGCTAGCAATACCAAGCCGCCGCAGCAGACGACGAGCGGAATCAGGATCGCGGCGATGGCCTTGCCCTGCGTCGTGTGGTGGATCCGAGAGATTCCCATCACCGCGAGATAAATCCACCAGACCAGCGCAATCAAGGGTCCGATGAAGGGCACGACGCCCGCGATGTGGGCGGCGTCCGAGTAGGCCACCACTCGAAGCGTTCCCTCGAAGCCCGATCTCGAGTTGGTCAGCGCGCCGACCATCAGGCAGCAGACATGAAGGATGAGGGACGCGATGAAGAGAGCGATCATGACGAAGATCGGAGCGAGGATGATCGTACCGATCAGGCCGGCCATCCCATGGCTCTGCATCATGCTGAATCTTCCCCACCGGCCCGGCAGAGCCGGCATGTGGAGGACTCGCATGGTTACCGTCTGGATGATGATCGACACCCAGGCGACGAGAACCGCAAAGAGAAGAGGCGAGCCGATGTCTCCGCTCTCGCGCGTGCGAGCCCAGGCCTCGGACGGACGGCTCCAGAAGAGACCGAGGGTGTCGAAGAGCGCCGGGAAAAAGCCCCGCGTGTCGCGCGCTTCCCAGGGAAGAGGAGCGACCGTGACGGGAGGGAGGGTCGAAGGCGGTTGCGGAGGAACGGTGGACATGGCACGACCTCCTTGCCTGGCCCGCACGCCGGCGGGCGCTTGTTGTGAACGGGACCCGGTGCGCGGAGCCTATCAACTCCGGGCCCCGGTTCGGAAAACAAGTCGTCGGGCTAGACTCGCGGCATGGCGCGCGCTCGATCGTGGAAACGGCTGGCGACAGAACAGGTCAACCCTCACTCGACGCGGCTCGACCGGCTCGGCATCGCCGGCGTGATCGGTTTGATGCAGGCGGAAGACGGGAGGGTATTGACGGCGCTGCGCGGCGCGCGGACAGCGATCGTGGCTGCGGCCGAGGCGTTCGCGGACACGTTCCGCTCGGGGGGGACCTGTTACTTGTTCGGCGCGGGGACGAGCGGGCGTCTCGCGGTCATCGAGGCCGCGGAGCTTCCTCCGACCTTCGGAACCGACCCCCGGCGGGTGCGCGCGGTGATCGCCGGCGGGCGCGGCGCCGTCTTTCGCGCGCGGGAAGGAGCGGAAGACCGCTACGAAGAGGGCTCCCGCTCGGCCAATCGGTGCCGCCGCGGCGATCTCGCGATCGGAGTCTCGGCCAGCTCCGTGACGCCGTTCGTGAGGGGCGCGCTCGAGCGGGCACGCCGCCTCGGCGCGAAGACGGTGCTGGTGACCGCGAGCCGCTCGCCGGGAATCGGAAAAGTCGCGGACGTCCTCGTTCGTCTCGACACGGGGCCGGAAGTCGTGGCCGGCTCCACGCGGTTGAAGGCGGGGACAGCGACGAAGCTCGCGCTGAACCAGATCACGACCTCGGCGTTCGCCTCGTCGGGAAAGGTCTTCGGTCCCTGGATGGTCGATCTTCGAGCCGGCTCCGCCAAGTTGAAGGACCGTGCGGTGCGCATCGTCGCCGCCGCCATCGAGTCGACGCCGGCGAAAGCACGGAAGGTTCTTTCGCGCGCCGCCGGCGAGGTCAAGACGGCGATCGTGATGGGGCGGACCGGGGAGACGGCGGTGAAAGCGCGGGAGAGACTGGAGAAGACGCGCGGCGATCTTCGGAAGGCGTTGGTCGGTGGAAGGAGAGTTCGGGGCTAGAGCATTCCCCTCACCCCGCCCCTCTCCCGGAGGGAGAGGGGGCAAGCGATGCCGGCGCCTCGAAAAAACCGGTCCTGGCGAGCATCGCTTCGATCTCCGCCGGTGTCGCGCCCAGTTTGTGAGCGCCAGCCAGGAGAGGCTCCGCTTCGATCGGATGCCAGTTCCGCCGGTTCCGGTCGGAGAATCCCGCCACGTCGAGAGGGGCGATGGCGTCGTAGACGCGGTCGATCAGGCGTACGCGTTCCTCGGTGAGCGTGCCGCGCGCTCGAGCGTCGAGGACGCCGGCGCAGCAGGAGCGCAGCGCGGGGCCGAACGTGGGATGGTCGCCCA
Source organism: Acidobacteriota bacterium (assembly GCA_046728075.1). Classification (GTDB taxonomy): domain Bacteria; phylum Acidobacteriota; class Thermoanaerobaculia; order UBA5066; family Gp7-AA6; genus JBKPDV01. The sequence goes on from JBKPDV010000289.1 coordinate 2,744, forward strand.
GGAGGAACGCATGGCCGGAATCTTGCCGGCGCAGACGGCGCGCCGCCTCCGCGTAGCTCGCGGCACCGAAATAGAAGAGCGTGAGCGCGGCGAAGAGCTCGAAATCCGCGAAGGAGGAGTAAAGAGCCGAAACGAGGAGGGCGGCGGTGTCGGCCTCGAAGAGGGTCCGATCGCCGGAGGCGGCCAGCGCGGGTTCCAGGGAGTTCCACGATCTCTCGAGGGCGGACGCGAGCCGCTGGATGCCGAGGAGGGTGAGGGGAAATCCCGTCGAAAGGATCGGGTCGATGAACGCGGCCGAGGACGGGAGCATGGTCCAGCCGGGACCCGCTGCCCCCGAGGAGCGAAACGAGAGACGCGGCGCGTGGAGGAAGGGCAGCGTCGCGCGAGCGCCCGCAAACTGATCCGCGATCGAAGGAAAACGGGCGAGCAGTCGACCCCAGGCCGCCTCCCCTTCTTTCAGCCGGAGCTCGTCGGCGAGACGAGGCTCGGCCGCGATGCCGGCGCTGACCAGGCCGTTGCCGAAACGGAGCACCCAGACCCATCCGCCGTCGAAGACGTGGTGAACGGCGGCATCGTCTACCGGATAGGGAGGCGCACCGCTCGAAGAGAAAACGCGCAGGTCCTCGAGCCTTTCGACATTCTCGAAATGCGTGAAGAGCGCTTCGGTGCGCGGCATCTCCGAGAACGACGACTCCGGCAGCCCGAGGGCCCGATGAAGGAACCCGCGGGGTCCGGACGCATCGATCAGGAGCCGTCCGGTGATCCGCACCGGCCGGCCCTTCCTCGCTCCAGCGACGGCGATGCTCCCGGGACGAGTCTCGATTTGCGAGAGCGCCGTTTGATCCAGATATTCGGCGCCCGCGGCCTGCGCCTCGCGCACCAGAAAATGATCGAAATCCGCGCGGTACCAGTGAGTGTCGGCGACCTCGTCGTGCGGGCTCGCCGCGACGAGGAGCTGATCGCGGTGGGCGGAGTCATTGCCGAAGGCGGCGCCGGAGCGGTGGCCGTAGAACGTGAAACCGCGCTTCAACCCGCATCCAATCTGGGGATACGTCCGCTGCCAGCTTCCCCAGGCGGCCAGCGGACGAAGCCGGTCGAGACCGTAGCGGTCGCAGAGCTCCTCCAGAAGCAGATTGGCGAGCGGCGAAGAGGACTCGCCGATCGCGAAACGCGGATGCGTTCCCTTTTCGACGAGCGCGACGGAGAGCCCGAGCCGGCGGGCGATGAGCGCCGTCAGGGAGCCGCCGAATCCGGAGCCGACGACGACGAGGTCGAAATCGGTCAAGTCTTTCCCTCGCAGGCGCCGCAGGCGAGCGGCGGCGGAAGAGCCTGACTCCGGTTGATCTGCCGCAGGCGCTCGACGCGGCCGGGAAAACAGGCTGCGCAGGCTCGCAGCCGTTCGACGTCCCAGAGGTCCGCGAAGACGCGACCCCGCCCGAGCCCGACTCCGTAGGCGAGGGCCGCTTCCAGCCCGTCGAGGGTCGGCGCCTCAAAATCCCCGCTCTCCTGCAGCGCGTCGAGGGCTCCATTTCCCGAGCGAGTCGGCACGATCGAGACCGCGGCCGCTGCGGAATCGAAGGCGACGTCGATCGAGCGGCGGGCCCACTCCAGAGACTCCTCGCGGGAAAGAAACGGGAGGCCGAGGAGCACGAAGACTCGAAGCGCGATGCCGAACCCTTCGAGCCGCTGCGCCGCGCGGCGGAAATCCTCGACCGTCATCCGCTTGTTCAGCCTCGCGAGCACTTCGGGATGGACGGTCTCCAGGCCCATCGCGATCTCGAAATCCCCGCGCAGGAGATCGCGGAACCGCGCGCAGGCTTCACCCACGAGAGCCGGATGCGACTCGACGATCACGCGGTCGAATCCAGCCACCAGGGAAGCGATCTCTCCGTAGTCTTCCGGCGGAACGGCCCGCGGATCGAGAAAGCTTCCCGAGTTGTAGAGCTTGATCCGCCGCGCCGGCGGCAGCGAGGCCAACGCGTTCCGAATCTGCGTCGGGATCGCTCCACGGGGAACGCTCTCCTCCGTCGTGTTCTTCCAGAGGTCGCACATCAGGCAACGCCAGGGACATTCGCGGTTGGCGAGAAAGACCGTAGCGACCGGAATCACCTCTCCCCTCTCCGTCCGTTCCTCCTCCACGAACGCCGCCACCGCCCGCGTGACGTCGACCGTGTTGCGCGGCGCGCGGCGCTCGAGGATCCAGCGATTCCGATCGGCTTCGGCTCGAGGATAGGACGCCGATTCAGCGGCGTTATGTATAGAGAGACGCAAAGTGCGCCCGGTAGTCAGCCTCGGCGAACGCGATTCGGCTGCGCTCCGCTTCCGCGAGCGCTCCGTGCTGAAAGCGACGCTTGGGAAAGACCGGCATATCCATTCCGGTGATCTGACACACGCCGCGCGCCACGATCTCGCCCTTCAGGGCATAGAGACGCGGGACGTCCCAGCCCGTCAGCGCGATAAAGGGAATCCCCTCGGCGGCCGCGATGACATCGGGCCGCATGAAGGGGCTGAATCCCTCGAATCCGAATCGGCGCAGCGGAGCGTAGCCGCGGGCGCAGGATCGGCTCTGCCCTCCCGAGTAGGTCTTCGAGTGCTTGAAGGTGCCGACTCCCCAACCCTCCTGGTAGAGCATCGGGTTGTTGAGCACGCTCCGGATCGTCAGCTCCGCGTTCTCCTCGATCGGATAGTCCTTCAGGTTCTCGTCGCCGCCGTCGCCGTCCACGACGTAACGCCACTGCGGGTAGCGCTCGCGGATGCCGCGGCAGAGCGCGATCGCCATGGCCGCCGACTCGACGTCGAGCGGCTTGTAGTCCTCGAGAATCTCGACCGCCTCGAAGGGATCCAGAGCCTCGGCGCTCCTCTCGATCGGCTCGAGAAAGAGCTCGAGGCCGAGGGGCTGAAGAAACGCGCGCGCCTGCGAGAGGTCGGAGCCTCCGCCGAGCGACAGGGTGAACGCCTTGAGACGTCCGGGATTCAGACCGAGCTCGGAAAACAATTTATAGATTGTTAAAAACACGCAGCCGCTGTCGACGCCGCCCGAGAAGAAGACTCCCACAGGCGACTCGTCCGGCAGACCGCACAGCCACTTCGCGAGCTCCTTGTGCAAGGCGCCCACGTAGCGGCGGCCGAGCTCGTCGAGATCGGCGGCGAAGACGCTTCGCTCCGGTGCGAAGAAGCGCGTATGGACGGCGTCGGGATCGGGGCAGCCCACCAGACGGATCTCGGTCACGTGATGCGCGGGCACCATGCGCGTGTAGCTCGGATGGAACTGTGATTCCAGTCCCTCGCGTTCGAGCCAGGCGCGGATCGCGTCGATGCGGTCCGAGACGACGAGGACCGGCCCTTCCGCGCGCTTGGCCAGGAAGTAGCGCATCGGCCGGTCGAGCGACCGGGCCATCCGGACGGTCTCGCCGGAACGGGAGACGATCGCGAACGACCCGTCAATTCCTCGGACCGCTTCGGCATCGCCCGACGCGATTCGGCAGCGTGCTTCCTCGACCGTGATGCTCTCGATCCTTTGAACCGCAGGGTCGATCAAGTCGATGACGGAATCGATCGGGCGTTCGCGCATACGACCTCCTCTCCTGGAGGCCCGATCTTACCCGGCGCCGGTGCCGCGGTGCTGGCACCCGCATTGCTGCTTCCAGCGACATGGCGATCGACGACCTGCGCCGAAACCGGATGATGTGCCACCTGCTCGAGTCGCTCGAAGCCGGCCGCGACATCGGCCACTACGGACGGCTCGTCTTCACGATGATCGGCCGTCACTTTCTCGGCGAGGAAGAGGTCGTCGCGCTCCTCGCGCGCGATCCGGATTGCCCCGAGATCAAGGCGCGGGCGCTCTATCGGCAGGTCGAAGAGCACGACTACAGCCCGCCCACCCGCGAGCGGATCCTCGAATGGCAGTGTCACCAGGAGTTCCCGATCGTGCCCAACCCCGAAGATCCGGACTCGGCCAACGTCTACAAAGACCTCCAGTTTCCGGATCGGGTCTACGAGCACATCTCCGAGTACTACGAGCAGAAAGTCGAGAGCGAGTCGTCCTGACCGCGGAAGATCTCGATTCGAGCGGGTCCTCGCAAGCGCCCCGGCCCGGCATTCCCCACGGGACCACGCGGCGGGTCTGGTGTGACGGAAGGACGGTCCGCCCGCCCGGCGCGGCTCTTGCTACTCCAGGGCTCGCATGGGCTTGCTTCAGGGCCTGATCGGATACGTTCGAAAATCCTCAAAGAAGCTCGTCCAGGCCATCTTCGGCTGGGCAGTCCAGGCGCTCTTCGGCACGCCGAACGCGAGCGAGAAGACGCTCCTGTCGGCCGTCGTGGCTGTTTCCGCGGGCTGGCCGCTCCTGTTGCTCGGCGTCGCCTTCCCCAAGACCGCGGCCCTCGTTCTGGCGTTCGTGCCGATTCCCAAAGGAGTGCCATCGGGCGCCGTACGGATCGCCTGGATCGCAGCGGCTGTGCTCGTGCCAATCGGGGTGGGAATGGTTCTCGCGCGTCGAGGAAAGATTCACGCTGCGGGTGAGCCCTTCTGGAAACGCGCGGCGCGGGGGATTCCGATCACGGTCGCGATCGGAACGGCCTTTCTCGTCGCCTTCGTCACGTCTCCCCTTCGCCGGCTCATCGCTCTCTCGAAGCGCTGGGAAGAGGAACACCTGCCTCTCCTGATCGAGAGGAAGGAATACACGTCCATCGCCGAAAGGGTTCGCGAGACTCTCTTTCGCGCGAAGCTGCCGGTGGAGCGGGCCGAGCCTCCCTGGCTCCTGACCGCGCCCTCCCGCGTGATTCGCGCGCTCGGAGGTCCCACCCTCCGGGCACGCCTTCCCGAGAATCTCCAGTTCTTCCGCCGCCGCGATCTGGAAGTGATCGTCAACCCCAACGGGGTCACGCTGCAGGGAGCCGAGAAGACCGCGGCGCGCGCGCACGGAGTCTTGAGCGAGGAGGCGACACTGACGCCCGCGCTCCAGACGACGGAACCGGCGGCGCAGGAGCTGGAGAAGCAGTTGAAGGACGTCTGGAAGGTCTGGCAGCAGGATCCTATTCCTCACACCGGCTCGGCCATTCTGCTCGCGCGGCTCGAGGAGATCTCCCGGGAGCTGGACAAGACGTTCCTCCCTTACGAACAGTGGCAGGTGCTCTACCGCGAGATCCTGCAGATGAACCGAGCGATCGGCGGGCGACCGCAACTGCTGGAGAAGTCCAAGGAGGGAGACATGGAAGAGAAGAAACTCGAGGAGCGGAGGTTGCGCGCCGTGTCCGACCGTCCGTTGCGAGATCTGTCGAGCGCCGATCTCTTCACGGACACGACGCGCGAGATTGGAGAGCTCATCCGGAAAGAAATCGAGCTGGCCAAAGCCGAGCTCCGGGCGGACCTGAAACAGGAGTTCGCGATGGCGCGCTCCTTCGGAATCGCGGCCCTGGCGGCCCTGGTCTTCGTCAACATGCTCTTCGTGGCTTTGGCCCTCTGGCTCTCCCTGTTTCTCGCTCCCTGGATTGCGGCTCTCGTGGTTGCGGGCGTCCTGCTTCTCCTCGCCGGCGGATTCGCCGGCTTCGGATGGACGCGAAGGGTGCGGCCACTGGAGGCGACCCGCAAGACGCTCAAGGAGAACTGGCAATGGGCGAAGAGCCGCATCGCGTAAGGAGCGAAGATCCCTCGCCCGAGGACCTGCGCCGGCTCGAAAGGGAAATCGAGCGCAGCCGCGAACGGCTTTCGGGCCTCGTGGCGGAGCTCGACCGGCGCCGGCACGAACTCCTTTCCGTAAGGGCCCATCCGGTCCGCACGGGGGCTCTGGGCGCGGCGACCGCGGGACTTATCGCGGGCGGCGTGTTCCTCATCTTGCGCCGCCGCGCGCGGCGCCAACAGGCCAGGGTAAAGGGACGACAGTTCGGGCAGGCCCTCGGACGTGTCTTCGAGCATCCGGAGCGATTGGCGTCGAAGGCGAAGAGGCCCGTATCTCGCGTTCTCGTCGCCGTGGCGCCCATCCTGATCAGGAAGATTACCGACCGCGCGTTCGCGGCGCGGCGGCGGCGCTAGCCGCTTATGTCAGTTTTGATATGGGTCGGCGCGGGAGTCGCAGAGTTCGGGACAGCGCTCGTCTGATTTCTGATCTGGGAGGCTCGATCGATCCATGGGCTTGCTGGCTGAAATGAGGTTCCGAGCGTGAAACGGGGCGTCGTCGCCGCGGCTTCGATCCTTCTGCTCGCGGGGAGTCCGTCCTGCCGTGACTCGGGCGCGAATCGAGAGAAGCCGCAGCCGACGCGTCCGAGCGTATCCGCGGTTCCGAAGTCGGCCTCCGCCGCCGCGCGACACCCCGCTTGGATCGAAGCGGACGACGGACAGTGGAGCCGGCCGGCCAAGGATTACGCGAGCACCCGCTACACCGCGCTCGACCAGATCAACGCTGGCAACGTCGCTCGCCTTCGAGTCGCGTTCACGTTTTCGACGAGCCTCGCGAAAGGGCACGAGGCCGCGCCTCTCGTCATCAACGACACGATGTACGTGGTGACTCCCTATCCCGACATCCTCTATGCGCTCGATCTCACCCGACCCGGCGCGTCGCTCAAGTGGGCGTATCGACCGGAGGTCAAGGCCGCCTCCCAGGGAGTGGCCTGCTGCGACGTCGTCAACGAAGGCGCCAGCTTCGCCGACGGAAAGGTCCTCTACAACACGCTCGACAACCAGTCGATCGCGGTCGACGCGAAGAGCGGCAAGGAGAAATGGAAGACACAGCTCGCCGATTTTCATCACGGCGAGTCGATGACGATGGCGCCGCTCGTCGTCAAGGACCACGTTCTCGTCGGCAACAGCGGCGCCTTGTTTGGCGTGCGCGGCCGTCTGACCGCCTTGAACTTGAGCAACGGAAGCATCGCCTGGCGGGCCGACAGCACCGGGCCCGACAAGGACGTCCTGATCGGATCGAGCTTCAGGCCCTTCTACGAGCAGGATCGCGGAACGGATCTCGGTGTCTCGAGCTGGCCGCCGGAGGCGTGGAAGATCGGGGGAGGAGCGGTCTGCGGCTGGATCTCCTACGACCCTGAGCTCGACTTGATCTATTCCGGAACTTCGAGCCCGGCCCCCTGGAACTCGGACCAGCGCCGGGGAGACAACAAATGGACCTCGACGCTCTTCGCCCGCCGTCCGGAGACCGGCGAGGCCATCTGGGCTTTTCAGTTCAATCCGCACGATCTCTTCAATTACGGCGGCGCCGGCGAAAATGTCCTGGTCGATTTGCCGCTGGAAGGCCGAACTCGCAGCGCGCTTCTCCACGCCGACAGCAACGGTTACGTCTACGTGCTCGACCGCGCGAGCGGCGAGATGCTCTCGGCGACTCCCTTCGCGCACATTACGACGACTTCCGGCATCAATCCCAAGACCGGCCGCCCGATCCAGGTCCCCTCCAAAGAGCCCCAAACCGAGAAGGCTGTGCGAGACATCTGCC
>JBKPDV010000290.1:0-5353 GCA_046728075.1 Acidobacteriota bacterium
CCCCTCACCCCGACCCTCTCCCGCCGGGAGAGGGGGCAGAGCCGACGAACCGCCGGGCAGAGCCGACGAGCCGCCGATCGCGAAAGTCTCACTTCTTGCGCTCGAGGTGGAACGCCACCTCCTGATCTCCCATTCCCTTCATCGTCCATTTCTGGGTGATGTGATCCGCGTCGTCGAAGGCCACGACCAGATGATGCATGTGCGGCGCGTCCGCCTTGGCGAGGTTCGTGGCGCTCACGTACTGAAAGTCGAGTGACTTGGGATCGGCCGAGGACGCCGCGGCGCGCATCCGAGGCTGGTTCGCAAGCGAACAGTAGTGCGTCATCATCAATTGACCGCCGTCCATGTGGTAGACCGTCAGCATCTCGGGCTCGGTGCCGGCCTGCAGGGTCTCGGAAAGGGCCGACCCGCCGGAGGTCACCTTGTAGGTCGCCTTAACGGGCTTTCCGTCGGTCGTCTTGCCCTCCCATTCCCCAGCAAGCGACTTGAGCTTTTCGAACCCCGCGTTGCTCTTCTCCCCCGCGGCGAGCGCGAGGCCGGCGCCAAGCAGCGCCGTCAGACCGATCGAGAGAATCCTGGAACCCTTCATACTCTTCCTCCTTTGCGATTGCGGTGCGTTAAGACAAGAAACGTTCGAGACCATTCAGACATCCGGTCCAGCCGTGTGCGTGTTCCTCCCGCTTCTGCTCGCTGACGAATTGTTCGTGGGTCAGCGTCAGCTCCGTGCCGGCGCCGTGCGGCTTGAGCTCCAGCGTGACGAGCGTGTCTCCGGCGTCGCCGTGATCCGGCTCGTTTTCCCAGCGCCAGGTGAACACGAGGCGGTCGGGCGGCCGGATCTCCTGATAGACCCCCACGACGATGTAGACCTTGTCGTCGTGCCTCATCTCGATCCGATAACGTCCGCCGACTTTCAGCTCCAGCAGCGGAACCGAGGTCCGGTGCTGATCGGTCGGAGCGAACCACTTCTTCAGGGCTTCCGGATCCGTCCAGGCCTGGAAGACTTGCGGCGGCGGTGCCGGGAAAGTCTTCGTGATCCGGAGCGGCGGCGGGATTTTTTCTTGTGAGCTTGCCATGTCTCCTCCTCAGTCTGTGCCTGCTGCAGATACCGTTCGAGCGAGTCGAACCGCTCCTCCCAGAACTGCCGATAGCGGGCGATCCAGTCGCCGGCGGTCTTCAGGGGCTCTGCGCCGATTCGGCAGATGTGGACACGGCCCTGTTTGTGCCGACGCAGGAGGCCCGCGTCCTCGAGAACGCGCAGGTGCCTGGAGACCGCGGGCAACGAGATCGGAAAGGGGCGTGCGAGCTCCGTGACCGACGCCTCGCGCAACGCCAGGCGCGCCAGCATCGCGCGCCGCGTGGGATCGGCGAGGGCCCCGAACGTCCCGTCCAGAGACCCGGCATAGTTAACCATTCGGTTAACTATTACCTTCCTGCGGACCGTTGTCAAGGGGCCCCCGGTTGCGGAAACAGTCAGCCAACCGCTTTCAGCTCTCAGCCAGAAAGAGGCTCGAGAATTGACCGGCGGGAAGCCGAAAGCCAAACGCTCTAAGCTCTGTCACTTTTGCTGCATCCCGGACCCGGCCGGCACGCATGAGACAATGCGCGCAGCTACCGGTGGCGCCCCCGATTCGTTTCAAAGAGTTAGGAACCGAGGTTTGGAGAGATCGATGAAGATCTATCTCGTGTCCCCGAAGAACCCCGAATCGTTCTGGACCTTCGACCGGATTCTTCCCAGCCTCAAGAAGAAATGCGTGTTTCCCAACCTGTCGCTCCCGACAGTCGCGGGGCTGACGCCTTCGGAGCATGAAGTCGTCCTGTGCGACGAGAACGTCGAGCCGATCGACTTCGACACGGACGCCGACATCGTCGGCCTGACGGGCTACGTCATCCACAAGAAGCGTCTCTTCGAGCTCGCGGCGGAGTTTCGACGCCGCGGAAAGTTCCTCGTCGCGGGCGGGCCGTTCGCGTCGCTCTGCCCGGAGGAGCTGCGCGACAAAGTGGACGTCGTCTTCGTGGACGAAGCGGAGTACACATGGCGCCAGTTTCTCGAGGAGTATCCGGCGGGCCGGTGGAAACCGGAGTACCGGCAGCACGAGAAGCCGAGCATGCACGACTCGCCGCTGCCGCGGTTCGATCTGCTGAAGATCGACCGCTACCGGACGATGACGATCCAGTTCGCGCGCGGCTGCCCCTTCAATTGCGAGTTCTGCGACATCATCGTGATGTACGGCCGCAAGCCCCGCACGAAGACGGTCGCTCAGGTGATGGCGGAAGTGGAGGAGATCCACCGCCTGGGCCTCTCCAACATCTTCGTCGTGGACGACAACTTCATCGGCAACAAAGTCGAGGCGAAGGAAGTTCTGAGGGCGCTGGCCGACTGGCAGAAGGCGAAAGGCTACCCGATCGAGTTCATGACGGAAGTCTCTCTGAACATCGCGCAGGACGACGAGCTCCTTGCACTGATGCGGCAGGCGAACTTCACCACGATCTTCATCGGCATCGAATCGCCGCGGGCGGCGAGCCTTCAGGAAACGAAGAAGACCCAGAATCTCCGCGAGAACATCCTGGAATCGGTCCACCGGATCCAGCGCGCGGGCATCGAGGTCATGGCCGGCATGATTGTCGGCTTCGACAACGACGACCTCTCCATCTTCGACGAACAGTTTCAGTTCATCCAGGATGCCCGGATCCCGGTATCGATGACCGGCATGTTGAACGCCCTTCCCCAGACTCCTCTCTACGAGCGCCTGAAGGACGCGGGCCGGCTCATCGCGCAATCCGTGGGAGACCAGTTCGTCTTCACCAACATCGTCCCGCAGGGCATGTCCCGCGCGGAACTCTACGAGGGATACCGGAATCTGCTGGCCCGGCTCTACAGCTACCGCAATTACAGGCAGCGCGTGATGCAGTTGATCCTCGGCAAGGGGAAGGGAATCCAGACCCGCCTGGCCTCCGGCAATCAGGATGTCCGCATTTTTCTGCGCGTCCTGTGGACCTGCATCCTGCGGGCGTCGCCGCGCCGCGCCTGGCTCACTGTCTCGCTCATGGTCGAGACCGCGCTGCGCCGTCCCGCGGCGCTGCCCAAGGCGGTGACGCTCGCCCTAATGCACAAGCACCTCTACGAGTACATGCGCGACACGTGCAAGAAGCTCGATCAGCTGGTGCTGGAGCTGCGTCGCGCTCCCGAAGAGCTCCCGGCGGGCTGATCAAGGTTTGCGCTTCGCTGCCTGGAGCATCCGATGGAGGTTCTCCATGAGGAGACTGGGTTTCCTTTTTGTTCTCTGGCTGGCCGCGACAGGTTCTGCCCCTGCGAGCTCCTGGACGCTGCTCGGACCCTGGGCCGGAGGAGTGCACGCCCTGGCCGGCGATCCCTCGAACTCCGCGATTCTGTATGCGGGGACCCAGGCGGGTGGGGTCTTCAAGTCTGCGGACGGCGGCGCGACCTGGAGCCTCGTCGGGCCGACGCTGCCTCGCAGCTCCGTCGAGGCGGTCGCGGTCGACCCCTCGGATCCCAAGCGTGTCTATGCCGGCACCTACGACAAGGGCGTCTACCGTTCGACCGACTCGGGCGCGACCTGGAAACAGGTCTTGTATCGGGAGCGCCTGCCCCACGTCACCGCGATCCTCGTCGATCCGCGGCTGCCCCGGACTCTGTGGGCGGCCACGGACACGGGAGCCGAGGACGGCGTCTGGAAGAGCGCCGATGGGGGCGAGACCTGGAAACGGAACACGGCCGGGCTGCCGAGCAACTTTCGGATTACCTCTCTGGCGCTCGACGCGAGCTCTAATACGCTTTACGCCGGACTCCTCAGCGACGGGGTCTGGGTTTCGGGCGACGACGGTAAGAGCTGGACGGCCTCCGGAATCCATGATGGCGTCCTCTCCCTCGCGGCCGATTCCCGATCCGGCGCGGTCTATGCCGGAATGCTCAACGGCGGCGTCCAGCGTTCGACCGACGCCGGGAAGACCTGGACGAAGACGACGACCGGTCGCTTCGAGAACTCGAAAGTCTCTTCGCTGGCGATCGCGCCATCCCGCAGCAAAACCGTCTACGCGGGCCTTCCCAACTACATCCTGCGCAGCGACGACGGCGGAGGCAAATGGCGAAGCGTCACGGATGACTTCGACTACGTGAGCTTCTCAGCCCTTCTCGTGGATCCGGGAAAGCCGGACACTCTCTGGGCGGGATCCTCCCGCGACGGCGTTCTGCGCACCGACGACGGCGGATCGACCTGGAAGGGCCCGGGAGCCGGCTTCTCGACGGTCGACGTGACGGCGTTCTGGGCGGATCCGGCCTCCGGCGCGATTCTCGTTGGTGAAGCCACGGGTGGCGTGTACCGGTCGAAGGACGGCGGCGCGACCTGGACCCGGCCCGAAAAGGGATTGAAGAAGCGCAGCATTCGATCGATCGCCGTCGATCCGGCTTCCTCGCGCAACGTGTACGTCGGGACCACGGACGGCGTCTTCAAGAGCGGCGACGGCGGAGAGACCTGGACGGCAGCGAAGGACGGGCTCGGCCTCCTGCCGGAGATCATCGGCCTCGTCGTCGATCCGAACCGACCGCAGAACTTGTTCGCGCGAGACAAGGACACGATCTTCCGCTCGACCGACGCAGCCGCGAAGTGGACGGAGTTGAAGCCCGCGCTGGAGCGGGGAGGCGACATCAACGGCGAGTTCGCATTTCTCCTCGATCCGTCCGCCCCCGAGACTGTTTTCGCGAGCACGCACGCGGGACTCTTCAAGACCACAGACGCAGGCAAGACCTGGGGCAAGAGCGGCAGCGGCCTGCCGTTCGCGCGCGTCCAGGTACTCGCCTTCGAGCCCACCTCCAAAACGCTCTTCGCCGGCACGCGGGAAGGCGTTTCTCGCAGCGCCAATGGAGGCTCGAGCTGGAGCCCCTCCAGCCGCGGGCTCGGCGAGGCCAACGTCCAGGCGCTCCTGGTCGACACGTCATCACCGCGGACGATGTACGCGGGAACCTGGTCGCGAGGCGTTTTTCGCTCGACCGACGGCGGCGCGAGCTGGGCGCGGATCGGCGGCGACCCGCCGCACCGCGACGTCGTCGCGCTCGCTCTCGACCGATCCGGGAGCTCTGCCCAGCTTCTCGTCGCGACGGGAGGCGGCGGCGTCTATCGCCTGGATCTCTCAACCGTCGTCGCCGAGCCGGAGAGCGCCGCGCCCGTGCCCGGAAAAGCAAAGCCGAAAGCGAAAAAGGCCGGCAAATAGGGGCCGGTCTTCCGACGCCGATCGCCCGGCAGGCGCCGCCGCTCTCATGGAAAATGAAGATCAGACCCTACTGATGCGGCCGAAGACAATCGTGCTCCTCGCGTTTCTGAGCGCCACGGCCGCCGCT
>JBKPDV010000291.1:0-9160 GCA_046728075.1 Acidobacteriota bacterium
CCGCGAAGCAGCCACTCGCAGGCTTGCGCCTCGCCAATCCGCACGGGCAACAGCACGACACCGCCCGGTGGAAAGCACGCGACGCGAATCTCGGGAAACCCGATCCGCGAGTCTTCGGCAGCGAGGACGAGATCGCAGGCCGCCGCGATCTCCGCGCCTCCGCCGAGGCAGGCGCCAGAGACGCACGCGACCGTCACGGCAGGCGCGGAGACGAGACCTTCGAGGACGCTGCGCATCGCCAGAAGCATGCGATCGATCGCGGCCGCCTCGGGAGCGTGGTCGGCCAGGTCCACGCCTGCGGAGAAGGCACGCGGAAGGCCGGAGAGAACGAGGACGTCGGCGCCGGGCACATCGCCCAGCAACGCCGCGAACGCCTCGAGATCGGAGACACGCAGCACGTTCACCGGAGGCCGGTCGATCTTCAGCCGGGCCAGCCGCCCGTCCGCCGACCGCTCGAGCCGGATCTCGCCGGCGCTCACCCGTCTGCTCCAGTCATGACTCGCGTGCGACGGCGCTTGTTGCTGAGGGACCGCCGGTTATTTCTTGCTCTTGGCCGGCGCCTTCGCCGGCGTCGGCCGCGGCGCCGCGGGAGTCGGCGTTTTCGCAGACTTTCCCTGCAGGGCGCGCATCGCCGCCCGGACGTTGGCAACGAGGTCCGGGGTCACGGCTCCCGATTGCAGACCCAGATCGGGCTGATGCAGTCTCGCGTCCAGCAGATCTTCCGGCACGTTTTCGGACGCCATGCGGGCCGCAAGCTCGTTGACTCTCTTGACATACCCGTACGTTTCGGCGAGTGACTCGCGCGTCCCGATGTTTCCATGGCCCGGCACGACCTTCGCGACATCCAGCTGGGCGAGGCGGCCGATCACGGTCTCCCAGCCCTTGGGATCCACGTCGGGCGACTGCATGTACGGAGCGCGTCCGACCAGGGCGATGTCGCCCGAGAAGAGGACCTTTTCCTCCGGGAAGTACACGACGAGGTCTCCATTGGTGTGCGCCGCTCCCAGGTAGTAGATCGCCGCCCGGCGCGACCCGGAGAAAAGCAGCAGCCTTTCGGACAAGGCCAGAAGCCCCGAGCGCGCGCGAGCGGCGGGGTCGATCAAAGCGGCCAGAGCGGACGCGCTGTTCTCGTGGCAGATCACCTTCGCTCCGGCCGCCACGAACGGGGCCAGACCCTGGGCATGGTCTCCATGGGCATGGGTGATGATCACGAAGCGAACCGGTTTCCCGGCGGTCTCCTGGATTTTTTCGAGGACGGCCTTGCCCGTCGCGGGATCGCCCCCCGCGTCGATCGCGACGACTTCGTCTCCCAGCGTGAACCAGCTCGCGTTGGAGCTCTGGTCGGTTGTCACGGTCCAGATGCCATCCGCGACCTTCTGAACCGTTCCGATCTTGCTGCTTTGCCCGGGAGAGGCCGCGGCCAGCGCCAGCATCCCGAGGGAAATCCCAAGCCGCGCGAGACGTGTCATTGCATCCCCTTTCTCTTTCGCCGAGGACCGCTTCAGGCCGGCGTCAACAAGCCGGCTCGGCCCGAGATTCCTTCGCGGCGGCCCTGCTTGACCGCGCGGGCGAACTCGCCGAAGAGGTTGCGAGACACCGGATCGCCGGCCAGATTTTCCGGATGCCACTGGACTGCGACCAGCCAGCCCTCCGATTCTGCCGACTCGATTCCCTCGATGAGCCCGTCCGGAGCGTTGGCGGAAAGCCGAAGGCCGGGCGCCGGCTCGCCGATCGCCTGATGGTGACGGCTGTTGACGGAGATCTCGGTACGGCCGGCGATCCGGGCCAGCCGCGTGCCCGGACGGACCTTCACATCGTGGTCGAGGCGCGTCTTCTGGCGCGGAGGCTTCTGGTGGGTCAGAGAGGAAGGCCGCTCGCTCGGAATGTCCTGAACGAGAGTTCCTCCCCGCGCTACGTTGATCACCTGAAGACCCCGACAAATGCCGAGAATCGGAACTCCGGCCTCGCTGGCCTTCTGGAAAAGCGCGAAATCCGTCGTGTCGCGCCCCTCATCGAGCTCGACGCCCGCGTCCGCTCGCGTCGTCTCACCGTAGCGCCGAGGATCGACGTCGCATCCCCCTCCCAGTACGAGCCCGTCGAAGCGCCCCTCCGGCACCGTTCCCGGCTCCGCGATCTCGATTTCGTCCCGCTCGAAGCCCGCCTTGATCAACGACTGGACGTAGTCGTTCTCCTCGCGCTTGGTCGCGTCGCGGTCCAACGTCAGAAGGATGCGCACGAAGGGATTGTAGCTGCTCAGCTATCCGCTTTCACCGATCGGCCGCGCCGGACATCTATGGACGTTGCGGAAATCGCTGCGCGATTCCCGCAAGCGCCCACAGTCCACTACTACTGCCACCAGCGATGGGATTGCCGCCGCCGACAACTATCGGCTCTTTGTCGAGCACGCAGCGCTCGACCCACCGTGAACGTGAAAGTTGACGAGCGGCCGCAGCTCAGGCGCCTCGCAGCGACTGCAGTCCGGGCTTGAGCCCGGGAGGCGCCGGCGCCCCCGCCCGCGGACCGGAGCGGCGGCCGGAGGATTCTCAGGCGGCCAGGCCGCCGCGTGCCGCGAAGGGGAATGCCGGCGCCGACCGGGCGGCGTTTATCCTCGAGCGCGCAGCGCTCGACCCACTGTGAACGTGAAAGTTGACGAGCCGGACTGCAAGCAGACGCCGGGTGACGCCGGACGAAGGCCTCGCGTGGGCGCGGAGGAACGCTTCCGATGCGACGCGAACCGACATCCGGCCGTAGCGCGCACGCGAGGTGGCCGGCGGCAGGACCCGGCGTCTGCGCCTTGCAGGGCCGGTCGAGCTCATCTTTCGAAGAGAACCGCCATTCCCATTCCCCCGGAGACACACAACGTGGCTATGCCAGACTTGGCATCCCGCCGCCGCATCTCGTGCAGCAGCGTCGTCGCGATGCGCGCTCCGGTGGCCCCAATCGGGTGCCCGAGCGCGATGGCCCCGCCGTTGACGTTGATCCGCGAGAGATCGAGCGGCAGCTCGCGCGCGCAGGCGATCACCTGCGCCGCGAAGGCCTCGTTCAACTCGATCAAATCGATGTCGGCGAGCCGCCGGTTCGTCTTGGCCAGAAGGGCGCGGATGGCAGGGACGGGCCCGATTCCCATCCGGGCGGGCTCGACGCCGGCGGACTGCCAGGCCGTCACGCGAGCGAGCGCCGCGACGCCGGCCTTCTTCGCCATTTCTTCGGTGCCGAGGACGAGCGCCGCCGCACCGTCCGTGATGCCGGAGGAGTTGCCCGCATGAACGGTCCCCTGCTCCGAGTCGAATACGGGAGAGAGCTTCGCGAGCGTCTCCAGCGACGTTTCGGGGCGCGGGTGCTCGTCGCGCTCGACGAACATTTTCTTTTTCCCGGGCACTTCCACCGGCACGATCTCCTCTGCGAAGCGGCCCTCCGCGATCGCCTCCCCGGCGCGCCTCTGCGACTCAACCGCGTAGGCGTCCTGCTCCGCGCGCAGGATCGAGTACTCCTTGACGAGATTCTCTGCCGTCGCTCCCATCAGCTCTCCGCAGAGCGGGCAGAGGAAGCCGTCGCGGTACATCGCGTCCACGATCTCCCCGTGTCCCATGCGCTGGCCGAAGCGCGCCCGCGGGAGCAGATAGGGCGTTGCGGACATGCACTCGGTCCCTCCGACCAGCACGGCTTCGTTCTCGCCCGCCGCGATCGACAGGGCTCCGAGAGTCAGGGCCTTGAGCGAGGACGCGCAGGCTTTGTTCACCGTGAAGGCCGGCACGGAATCGGGAATGCCTGCCCGGTGAGAAACCTGCCGGGCCGTGTTCGGTCCGCCCCCCGCCTGGCGCGCGTGCCCGAAGATCGTCTCGTCGATCGCCGCCGGAGGTAGACCTGACCGCTCGATCGCCGCCCGCGCCGCCACCTCTCCCAGATCGGCCGCGCTCATCGAAGCAAAGCTGCCGCCGAACTTTCCGATGGGTGTGCGCGCAGCGCTTAGGACGTAAACATCCCTCACGGCTGGATGGTACTGCACGACTCTTGAGCTTCAGACGGGGGGACTGGGGGACGGGGTGACAGGGGGACCCCCGTCCGCCCTCACGTCACAAGGGGCAGCTTCACGGCGAAGGTGGTCCGCCGGCCGGGCTCGCTCTCAACGGTCACGGTCCCCTTGTGCGCCTCCACGATCCAACGCACGATGGAGAGTCCGAGCCCGGAGCCGCCCTGGTAGGCGCGCCGGGCGCGGTCGCTGCGGAAGAAACGCTCGAAGACGAACGGGAGATCCGCGGCCGGTATGCCGATTCCGGTATCGGAGACCTCGATCGAAGCCTCCGCCGGCGTCGAGAAGAGCCGCACTCGGATCGTTCCGCCCGGTTCGCTGTATCGAATGGAGTTCTCGATCAGGTTGTGGAGCACTTGCTGCATCCGGTCGGCATCGATGAACGCCCGCACCGGATCGCTCGGCGTCTCCAGTTTGAGCTCGAGCTCCCGGTCCGCAGCCGCCGGCCCCAACTCGCGTGTCACATCCGACAGAAAGCGGACCAGGTCTACGTTGGCGAAGGAAAGCGTGACCCGGCCGCTCTGCCCGCGAGCCAGGAACAGGAGATTCTGGGAGACCCGAGTCAGATGCCGCACCTCGAGAAGCGCATTGGCGATCGCTTCGCGATACTCCTCCGGCGGCCGGTCCTCTTCCAGCACGACCTCGAGCGAGCCGCGCAGAATGGTCAGAGGTGTTCGCAGCTCATGAGAGACGTCGGCGATGAACTGCTGCTGCTCCTTCTCCGCCGCCGCGACCGCGTCCAGTCGCGCGTTGATTCTCTCCGCGATGTCGCGCCACTCCCCCGCCAGATCCGCGGCGGGAATGCGCTTCAATGGATGCTGTTCGGTTTCCGTCAGGCGCTCGAGCAGCGCCCCGCGTTCGGAACGCTCGGGTGAGGACTCCTTCTTTCGGGAAGAGAAGAAGTCGGTGACTCTCAACTCTCGACCACGGCCCCCGCCGGCCCGACCGCGAGCTCATCGCCTCGGATCCCGAGCGTCACCCTTCTTCTCCGGCGGCTCCGCGGACCCGGTAACCCACTCCGCGTACCGTCTGGATCAGCTTCTCGCGGTCGCCGGCATCGATTTTCTTGCGCAAGGCGTTGATGTAGACGTCGATGATGTTGGTCGAAAGGTCCAGCGAGTCCTCCCAGATCCGTGCCTGGATCTCGGACCGGGGAACGACCTTGCCGCGGCGGCGCAGCAGCAGCTCGAACAACGCGCCTTCCCGAGCGGTCAGCCGGACGACCTCGCCTTCGCGCAGGATCTCGCGCGATTCCGGATCGTAGGTCAGGTCGGGGAAAGACAGCGGTCCGGCCGGCGTCGCCTCCGTGCGGCGCGACAGCGCGCGCAACCGGGCGAGCAGCTCCCGAAACGAAAAAGGCTTGACCAGATAGTCGTCGGCACCCGCGTCCAGCCCTTCGATCTTGTTCTCCACGGTGTCGCGCGCGGTCAGCATCAGTATCTTCGACTGGATGCCCCGCGCACGGAGCTGGCGGCAGAGCTCGAGGCCGTCGCGGGAGCCCGGCAGGAGAAGGTCCAGGATCAGGAGATCGTACGGAGATGTCTCGATTCGGGCGAAAGCGGTGTCCGCGTCTCCGGCGACTTCGACGGAATAGCCCTTCTCCGTCAGTCCCTTCTTCAGGAACTGGGAGATCTTTTCCTCGTCCTCGACGACGAGAACCTTCATGCCGAGTCCTCTTCCGCCGGCGGAGCCCCGGCCGCGCGGCCCGTTTTCATCCGCGAGAAGAGGAGCGCGACGCCGGCTCCGACCGCGAAGCCGCCCGCGAAGCCCGAGACGTTGCCCTTCGTCGCGATCGACACGAGGGCCCCGGCAGCCACGCAGAGCAAGAGCAGCGCGCGCGAAACTTCGGCGGGAGGAACCAGTCGAAGGCTCACCGATCCTCTTCGACGAGAGGCGCCTGCCGGCCGTGCGCGGCGAGAAGAATCCGACGGATCGTTTTCATGTTCCGTCCCTTTCTTCGAACGGAAAAGGCAGTTCTATCACCGGTTACCCCCGGAAGGATCCCGGCCTCGGACCGAGCTTTCGAAATATGATCCACGGAGTAAAGGAGGATCCATGAAGACAATCGGAAGAACCGCCCCTGCGTGTTTCGCGGTGGCGGCGCTGATCTGGGCCGGCTGCGCCTCCGCCAAGGCGCCGGACGGCCCGACGGCAAAGGCCACGCTCGAATCCAAGAGCGGGTCGGCCGTGACCGGCACGGCAACCTTCACCGAGCTCCCGACGGGCGGCGTGCGCATGCGCGTACACATCGAGCACGCGTCTCCGGGCACCCATGGCCTGCACATCCATGAAAAGGGGGACTGTTCGGATCCGGAGGCGAAGAACGCCGGGGGTCATTTCAATCCGGGCGGAATGCCGCACGCCGGACCGAAGGAGACGAAACGGCACGCGGGCGACTTCGGCAACATCGAGATCAAGGCCGACGGAACCGGTGACCTCGACATGACCTCGGACATGCTGACGGTCAAGCCCGGGCCCAACTCCGTCGTCGGACGCGGCGTCGTCTTTCACGAGAAGGCGGACGACCTGACCACGCAGCCCACCGGCAACGCGGGCGGGCGATTTGCGTGCGGGGTGATTCAATAGTCGACAGTCGACAGGTAACAGTCGACAGTCGGTAGTCGGTAGTCGGTAGTCGGTAGCGAAGAGGCCGGCCACCGGGCCGCCCTCTTTCTTTTTCTCTCAGTCCGCTTCTTCCGCCCTTCGCCTTTCGCCCTTCGCCTTTCGCCCTTCGCCGTTCGCCCAGCGCCCAGCACTCAGCGCCCAAAAAACTACACCGGCTGCGTGCAGGCCTTGCAGCGGGTCGCGGCGGCGGGAATGAGCTCCTTGCACTGCGGACACTCCTTCGTCGGCGCGGCCTCGCCCGGTTTCGGAAGGAAGGCTTTCATGATCAGGAAGACGACCAGGGCGATGACGAGAAAGTCCACCGCCGATCCGATGAGGTGACCATAAGAGATGGCCGTCTCGGTCGGTTTTCCGGCCGCATCGACGCCGTGGGCGAGCACGACCTTGGCGTCCCTCCAACTGCCGCCCGGCAGAACCAGGCCGATGATCGGGTTGATCACGTCCTCGGCGATCGACGTGACGACCTTGCCGACCGCGGCTCCGATGATCACCCCGATCGCAAGCGCGAGGGCATTCTGCTTGACGAGAAAAGCTTTGAACTCCTTGATCATGAAAACCTCCTCCGCAACCCCGCGCTTCTAATGCACGGGCTCGGTTCCCGGTCGTGTCTGCTCCTGCCGCCAGGCGCTCAGATTGCGCTCGACCTGGCCGGCGTGCTTCTCCAGGTGCTCGGCGTACGTCGCCAGCCAGTCTTCGGCCGAGTAGGGTCCGCGCTCCGTATGAGTGCCGGCGCTGGCCCAGGCCTCATTCGGCAGTCGGCGCAGCAGGTCGGTCGTGTAAGCGCGCATGACCTCGACGGCCGCCAGCGCCAACTCGATACGCGACTGGTGGTAGGCGAGAACCGTCGCCCAGCGATTCTGGTCGAACCCGATGATCGAGGGCTTCTGTTCGGCCACGAGAAAGCGAACGCGCATGGCGGCGTTGGCCTCGGCATCGGCGCAGTGCGCGAGGATCTCGTGGATGGACCACCGGCCGGCGCCAGGTCTCCAGTTCCACGCCTCGCGCGGAGCCTTGGCGAAGGCTTCCCGGAGCAGGACCGGACCCTTTTCGTATCGGTCGATCAATTCGGCGCGCTCGGCAGCGGTGTATTTCATCCGGTCTCCCCTACACATTCGCGAAGAGTCTAGCCCGGAAAACTGATCGCAAACACCGGCGGATCAACGCGATGGATCTGCTGTCTCTGTCGAAACCCGAGAGCCCCTCTTGATTCGTCAACCCCGTGACAGTCCGGGTCGCGGCGCGCGAAGTCTCCCAGAGGGGAGGAGGCGCGCGCCGCGGGAGCGTGAGCGCGCGAGGGACCAGGCTCGCGGTCGAGGCCAGTGGCCGAGCCGAGCGCCGGTGCGCCGAAAGGCGCAGGTTCGGAGCAAGCGGAAGCGACGGTCTACCAGAGCGTGCCGTCGAGAGAGACGACGGTTCTGCGGCCGATCACTTCGGCAGAGTGGCGGGTTCCGGCGGGCAGGTACAGACGGTCGCCGGGCTTCAAGTCGTAGACCGTTTCGCCCACCGAGATCCGCAGGAAACCTTCGACGACAGCGTCGCATTTTTCTTGCGCGTGCTCGTGCTCGGGAAAGACGGTCCCCTGGCGATACGCGTAGACGGCGACCTCGTAGCCCTCCCGCTCGAGAACTCCCATGAGCCGCTTTTCGGTCAATGGCCCGTCTTCTTCTTCCCAGGACACCAGCCGGACGCTCATGCGGTTTCGGTGGACCGGCGGACGGCATCACGAATGATGTCTCCCACCTTCCGTTCGAGATCGTCCAGAAAGGACCGCTGCCCGGCGGGCACCGTCACGACGTTCATCCCGAGCAACACGCGAATGGGGCTTTCCAGTCGGACCGAGCCCATCAGAAGAGCCACGTGATCGGCCAATGCCTCGAGAATCTCCAGATCCAGGTCAGTGAAAACACCCCCCTTTTCCCGGCCATCCACATAGAGGAACCCGATCACCCTGGCGTCCGC
Source organism: Acidobacteriota bacterium (assembly GCA_046728075.1). Lineage (GTDB taxonomy): Bacteria > Acidobacteriota > Thermoanaerobaculia > UBA5066 > Gp7-AA6 > JBKPDV01. Next base: position 8,615 of record JBKPDV010000291.1, read on the forward strand.
CTTGAGCGGGACGCAGGCCCGGGCGCCCTTACCGAGGTCGCTCGAGCTGCGCTTCTTGCCCGGCATCAGAGGATCGGGCCGCCAGCTCGAAGCCACAACCGGCTGTCCGGTCTTGAAGACCGTTTCGATCGCGAGGAAGCTTTCCTCGAAGCGGTCATCCAGCTGCTCGAACGGAGGGAATCCGAAAGCGACCGCCGCGTCCAGCTGTCCGGTCGGCTGCACGAGAAGGATGAAGCCGCGCTGCGCTCCGATCAACTGCTGGACCGACTCGATCAGCCGCCGCAGGAGAGCCGGCGGTCCGAGATTGGCGTCCAGATCCCGCCGCGCCTCGACGAAGGCCTGCAGCCGCCGGGCGCGCTCCGACAGCAGCGCCTCGACTTTCTCTTCGGAAAGGCGCTCGAAGCGACCGATCAGGCCGCCGAAGGAGATCCAGTCGTCGTTCTGCAGCGGAATCTCCGTGATCCGAGCGCCGTTGACCGACGTCCCGTTCTTGCTGCGCAGATCCACGAGAATCCAGTCGTTGCCCGTCCACTGAAAGAGCGCGTG
>JBKPDV010000292.1:0-18690 GCA_046728075.1 Acidobacteriota bacterium
GCCATCGAGGAATGCCGCAAGGCGATCGCGACCGACCCAACGTTCGGCAATCCCTATAACGATATCGGCTGCTATCTGATGGAGCAGGGGAAGCTCGACGAGGCTCCGGCTTGGTTCGAGCGCGCGAAGAAGGCATCCCGCTACGAGCCGAGGCATTTCCCCTACCTGAACCTGGGGCGCCTCTATGCGGCGCGCGGGGAAGTCGCAGAGGCGATGGCGGAGTTCGAGGGCGCGCTCGCCGAGAATCCGGGCGATCCGATGGCGCTGAAGTATCTGGAGACGCTGAAGTACAGGGTGAATTGAGGGAGTCGACAGCCGACAGTCGACCGTTCGACAGGAGGAATCGGGTAGGGAATCCTTCGACCTCCGGAAACGTTTGCCTAAGGGGCGCGTGTGCGCCCACAAGGAGCAGAAAAAATGGACCGGTCTGAGATGGATCGCTTTTCGATGACGCCGCAAGCGGCCTTTACGACGACGACCGTCGCATCGGCCGAGAAGGTGACGGCGTTTCTGCGCAAGGTCTACGGGTGGATGTGCGTCGGGCTCGGCATCACGGCGGTTGTCGCGCTGGCCGTCACGACGTCCCCGAGTCTGCGGGCCGCGATTCTCGGCAACCGGATGGTCTTTTTTGGATTGATCATCGCGGAGCTGGTCATGGTCTTCGTCCTGGCCGCCCGGGTGACTCGTCTCAAGCCTGCGACGGCCGCAGGCCTCTTTCTGGCCTATTCCGTCCTGAACGGCGCCACGCTCTCCGTGATTTTTCTGGCGTATTCGGGCGCCTCGATCGCGACCACCTTCGTCGTGACCGCCGGCATGTTCGGAGCCCTGGCTGTCTTTGGCTCAACGACCAAGCGGTCACTCGCCGGCGTCGGTCAGTTCGTATACATGGGCCTGATCGGTCTGATACTCGCCATGGTCGTGGGCTTCTTCTGGCACAGCGATGCGCTTCAGTTCGTCATCTCGGTCGTCGGCGTGCTCGTCTTCACCGGCTTGACGGCATGGGACGCGCAGCGTTTGAAGCAGATGGCCGCCGCGTTGCCGGACGGGAGCGTCGGGTCCTACGCCGTTGTCGGAGCGCTCTCGCTCTACCTGGACTTCATCAACCTCTTCCTGTTCCTGCTGCGCTTCCTGGGAGGCGGGCGGCGGAACTAAGCTCCGCCTCTACTCCGTTCCCGTCCCCACCAACGGCAGTCTTCCAACCGCGGAATCGGCGGCGGATCGCGGGCGGGCCTCCTCTTCGGCCGGCTCGGTCTCTCCAGGATTGCGAAAGAGATTCGCCTCGACTCCGTATTGACGGTTGTACAGATCGGCGTAGCGCCCGCCGCGAGCCAGCAGCTCTTCGTGGCGCCCGCGCTCGACGATCAAGCCGTCCTCGACGACCAGGATCATGTTCGCTTTGCGGATCGTCGAGAGGCGGTGGGCAATGACGAAGGTCGTGCGCCCTTTCATGAGCTCCGCGAGACCCTCCTGGATCAGAGCCTCGCTCTCGCTGTCGAGCGAGGACGTGGCCTCGTCCAAAATCAGAATACGCGGGTCGGCCAGGATCGCCCGCGCGATCGCCACGCGCTGGCGCTGGCCTCCCGAGAGCTTGACTCCACGCTCGCCGACGACGGTGTCGTAACCCTCCGGCATCGTCCTTACAAAATCGTCGCACCGGGCGATCGCCGCGGCCTGGAGGACGTCGGCCCGCGAGGCATCGGGTCTCGCATACGCGATGTTCTCGTACACTGTCCCGTCGAAGAGGAAGTTGTCCTGCAGCACGACTCCCAGCTGCTCGCGATAGTCGGCCAGGCGCACGCGCGAGAGGTCCAGGCCATCGATCAGAATCTGTCCCGACTTGGGCCGGTAAAAGGCCGCCACCAGGCCGATCATCGTGCTCTTGCCGGAGCCGGAGGGGCCGACGAGCGCCGTCGATGTGCCGGGCTCCGCGGTAAACGAGATGCCCTTCAGGACCGGAACCCCGGACTGGTATTCGAAGGAGACGTCTCGGAACTCGACCCGCCCTTCCACACGCGGCAGGCTTTCGCGAGTCTCGTCGCCGGCGTCCTCCGCCGTTTCGTTTCGGATCTCGCGGATGCGCTCGAGGCCGGCGAAGGCCTCGGTGATCTGGCTGCCGATCGAGACGATCTGGACGACCGGCCCGACCAGGAGAGCCAGAAGCGCCGTGAACTGAAAGAGCTGCCCTCGCGTCATCGCTCCGGAAAGGACGTCGTTGGAGCCCACCCAGAGAATCGCCACGGAGATCGCGCCGAAAAGGAGTGTCGAAAAGGCGGTGACGGAAGACACGCCCATCATGGTCTTGGCCACGTTGCGGAAGAGGCGGTGGACGCCTCGGGAGAACACCAGGGCCTCCCGCCGCTCGGCTCGGTAGGCCTTGACCACGCGGACCCCCGAGAAGGACTCCGTCAGCCGGCCCGAGACTTCCGCGTTGATCTTGGAGCGTTCGCGAAAGAGAGGCCGCAGAGTCTTGAAGGCATAAAGCAGGACTAGCCCGAAGAGCGAGAGGATCGCGAGCGCGATCGCCGTCAGCTTCAGATTCAGGAACAGCAGAATGATGAGAGCGATCGTGGCCGTGAGCACGCCTCCCACCACCTCGACGAGCCCGGTTCCCACGAGGTTGCGGATCCCCTCGGCGTCCGTCATCACGCGCGAGAGGAGCGAGCCGACCTTGGTCTGGTCGAAGTAGGAGACCGAGAGCCGGCCCACGTGGCGCTGCACGCGGCGGCGCATCTCGGTGATCGAGCGCTGGGCGGCCTTGCCGAGGATCTGGGAAAGGGCAAACGACGTGATCGCCTGGACGATGGTCGCGCCGGCGGCCGCGGCGACGAGGGTGGGGAGCAGCTCTCGGCGCCCTTTGCCCAGAACCTCGTCCAAGAGATAGCGGGGCATGAAGGGGAGAACGAATCCCGCCAGGCGGTTGACGAGCAGGATCCCGAATCCCAGGACCAGCCTTCCCCTGCGCGCCGCGATGAGCTCCCCGGCGTCGCGCAGGATGACCGAGAGGGGGGGAGTCTTTTTCTTCTTGTCCTTCTCGTCCTGGGCGGCCGAAGATAAGGCGCGCCTTCTCTCTCCCCGGGGCATGCCGGTGGGCGATCCTCCGAGTAGACCCGGGCGAGCCATCAGCGTTTCCCGCTGCGGCCCTCTCGGCCACAGGTCTTGAAGCGCATGGATAGCCAAACAGGCTCGAGCATGGGCTGCATTCTGCCAAATACGAGTCGCCGCATCCGCGGGGTTCCGCAACCGGCCATATTGACAAATATATTTTTCTAGACAATAATAGTTGTCGATTGGCTCTGCTTTCCGGTCAGATCGATTGCGTCCGCGAGGTCGCAAGGGCGGCGACCCTGCTCTTCCCGTTGCGGCTGGAAATCCTGCGGCTGGCTCGCGAGCCGGCCTCTTCCTCGGAGCTGGCGGCACGGCTGGGCCTGCCGCGGCAACGAGTCAACTACCACGTTCGGCTACTGGCGCGGGCCGGCTTTCTGCGCCGAGCCGGCCGCCGCCGCCGCCGCAACATGATCGAGCAGCGCTATGTCGCCTCGGCTGCCGCGTTTTTGCTTTCGCCGGAGCTTCTGAGATCGATCGGCCCGGACTGGCGGCGCGTCGGCGATTCCGGCAGCGGCGCCTACCTCCTGGCTCTGGCTTCCCAGATGGAGGCGGATCTGATCCGCGCGGCCGGCGCCGGGGCGGACGGCCCCGAGAGGGAGACGGCTCTCACCTTCAAGTCTCAGTTCCGCTTCGTGAGCCCCGCCCAGCGCGAGCAGTTCACCGCCGCCTTGCGAGAAGCGGTGGTAGGAGTGATCGCCCGCCACACATCCCCGGCCTCCGAGGGCTCTCCGGCAAAGACCTACCGTCTCGTCCTGGGGTGCTACCCGTACCTGCCCGAGACGGGTCCGCCATCCCGCCCGGCGTGAAAGCGGCGCAGCGTTTTTACTGACCCTGGCTCTTTGGCACCTTGGCGGTGACGGTCCTTGCCGTCGGGTTCCCGCTCGTGTCCGTGCAGGTAATCAGGATCGTGTAGATCCGGCCGTTTCCTCCGCCCGCCCGCTCGGCGCGCAGCAGCACGTGATGCGCGTCCACAATCTGCCAGTCCGGAGAGGTGTCGCCGTCTCCGGTTCCGTTGACCGGCTCGTTGCTCGAAACCGAGAGCGCGCAGGCGACCTCCCCACAGTTATCGGAAGTTCCGTAGTCGACCGAGACCGCCACCATCTTGTGATTGGGCGGCCAGAGCACGGGCTTGTCGACGGCCGGTCCGGTGATCGTCGGGGGCGGATTGGACGCGGTCGTGGTCGCGGACGAGGAATTGTTGCTCGGATCGAGCTCCTCCTCGGGAGAAGACACACTCGCCGTATCCGTGATCGTCGTTCCGTCGGCGACCTCGCAGTGGACCGAAGCCACCAGGGTGACCGTCTCCGTCGCTCCGGAAGGGAGAGACGCGAACGTGGCGGTTCGGCTGTTTCCCGAGCCGCCGCAAACCCCCGTGCCGGTCGAGGAGCAGGAGACGAAAGTCGTCGCCGCGGGGAGATTGTCCGTGACCTGCACGTTGGTGGCCGTGCTCGGCCCGGCGTTGTGGATGGTCAGCGTATAGGTGATGTTGGATCCGGTCGTCACGGAGACCGGCGCGGTCTTGACGATCGAGAGATCCACTCGCGGCGGAAAGCTGAAGAAGACGACGGGCATGTCGTGGTCGGAAATCCGCTCGGGACGGTTGGGATCGTTGCGGAACGACTCCGGGAAGTCTGCGTCGTTGCGTGCGTAGTGGATGCTGTCGAACCGCGCCAGGAGGTTCTGCGTGACGAGCTCGTGGTCGAGCACCTGCGCGTCCCCGTCGAATGAGTACGAGTAGCGCTCCGAGGCCGGCGCCATGTCGACGAGGTCGACGAGATCCGGGTTGACCAGATCGGTCGAGCAGAGGACCACCTGGTCGCAGGGAGTCGGCGTGCCTTTGATCGTGCCGATCGTGTCGACGTACCCGTCGCTGAACTGGAACGCGTTGTAGTCGCCGATCGAGACGATGTGCTCGTTGGGGTCGGCCGTCTGGCGGCTCTGGATCAGGTTCGCCAGAGATTCGGCCTGCGCGCGGCGTTTCGTGCGGACTCGGTTGCCGTCCGCCGGATCGTCCACTCCCGAGAGGGATCGCAGATGGTTGACGATCACGGTGATTGGAAAAGCGGAGCCCGAGGGCGGCTGGACCGTCGCGCGCAGGATGAGCGAGGGGCGGTCATTCAGAAGCGCGGGCTGATTCGTATTCGGGTCGATGTAGGTCTCGTCCTTGTTGTATTGCGTGACGTCGACGACGTTGACCCGCGGGGCGCTCTTGACCAGGAAGCCCACGTCGATGCCCCCGATGTCGTTTCCTTCCGAGAGATAGGCCTGATAGCCCGGGTTCGGGTCACCCGCGGCGGCGGCGTCCGCGTTCACCTTTGCGGCCACGGCCTGCAGGGTCGTCAGGTTCTCCATCTCTTCGACGCCGAGGATGTCGGGGTACCGGAGCACGTTGCGGATCGCGAGCGAGGCCTTGTTGAGCCGATTGTCGAAGGCCGCCGGTGTGAGCACGACGTCGTCCGTACCGGGATCGTTGGCGGTGTCGTAGAACCGCTCCATGTTGAAGGATGCCACCGTGAACTCGTTGGCCGTCGGCGCGGGGACGGGAATCGCGCTGATATTGCCGGAGACGCCAGGCGCCGGCGCCGGAGGCGGATCGGGAAGGATCGTGTACGTGCGGAACGAGTAATCGAGCGGGCCGGTGAGGTTCGTCACAATGGCTCCCGTCGTGACCTCGATCTTGCTCGAGCCGATCAGGCCGTCGCTGTCCACGCGGAGGCGTTCCGGATTCGCGTCGAAGCGCGGGACGCAGCAGGGGGATCCCGCAGGCAGCGGGTCGGGAACCTCGACGCCAGGCTCGCGGAAGGGACGCGCGACGCCGGTGATCACACCGTAGAAGACGCCGTTCGAGGTCGAGGTCGCCGACGGCTCGTTGATCGTGCCCTGCGTCGGCGCAATGACCGTCAGCGAGTCGACGTGCACACGCATTCCTTCGAAGCGCTCGAGCTGTTCGATCGGGCCGGCCGGGCTCGTGTCCGCAGCGGTGAGCGTCACGGCAGCGGGGAGCGGGTTGCCCGTCGTCAAGAGCGTCACCGTCGGCGAGCCCGCGATCTCTGTCGCGGGCGGACTGTTCGGATCGGCGGAGGGGATGAACTCCTGAACGGTTCCGGTCACCTTCACCTCGTTGCCGACGGCGGCGGCTGCCGGAGGTGCCGAGGACGTGAAGACGAAAATCCCTTCGGACGTGTTGGGGTCGGCATCCTCGAAGCCGATCTTCGTCTGAAGGAAGAAGCCGTTGCTCTTGATGCCCGTCACGATGCCGGTCGTCGCGACGAGCTCCCCGGCGTGGGGCGAGATCGTGCCAGGACCCTGGATGTCATGGATTGCGAGAAGCGGGGGGTTGACCGTCAGGTTGATCGAAGTCGTGCCGGCTCTCAGTTGAGCATCCGCGATCGTCACGGGGAGGCTCCTGGCGCCCGGAGTCGCGCTGGCGGAAACCGTCGCGAGGTACGAGAAGACGTTGTCGCCGGCTGTGACGTCCCCGTTCGTCCCGTTGTCGAAAAAGGATTGCGAGGCCGAGCCGCCGATCGAGGAAAGGTTCCCGGCCACGGTGATGCCGCTCGAGGGCGGGTTGGTTCCCGGTGTGACCGTGACGGTGAGAAGGGTCGTCTGCCCGCGGTCGACGGCGGAAGGAGTGGCGGCGCCGACGCCCGATGGATTCGTCGGGCCGCCGCAGAAGTGCGCCGGTGAGGCGCTGTTGCGAGGGTTGGGCGGCCCGATCGTGAAGTCCGCGAGGTTGTTGTCCGTCTCGGCGCAGCCGCCGTCGTTGCGCAGCGCCGCGGTCGTGTTGGAGAGCGTGCCGGTGGCAGCTCCTTCGAAGCACGTCGCTCCGTCGTAGCCGATGAGGTCGACGATGGATGCGCTCGAGGGACAACCTCCGGAAAGAGCCGTCGTCGTGTTGACGAGGGCAACCTTGGCGCCCGTCGCGCTCATGGCGATCGAGCCGGTCGCATCGGGTGTGGGCAGGTTCGTGGTCCCGCCCGCGCCCGCGGCCTCCTGCACGAGGTAATACCCGCCGGACGGAATGGTGCCGGTGAGGTTCGTGACCTGCCAGGTCGTCCCCGCGGACGCCGCGTATTGGACCGACCAGCCGGTCACATTGACGGGTGCCGGGCCTCGGTTGAAGAGCTCGATGAAGTCGTTCTTGTAGGTGGCGCCCGCGTTTCCGCCGCCTCCGTAGACCTGACTGATGACGATTCCTGAAGAGGTCGCGCCGGCAGCCGCCGGCAGCGCGAGCAGGATCGCGAACAAGGTAAAGAACGCGAGACGTCGCCGGAGAGCGCCGGCGCTGGGCGGTCGAAGAGTCATGGATTCCTCACTTTTGAGAACACGTATCTCGGTACTCCAAGACAGCGAGCTTGAAGTTTTCTCCGGCCGGTGACCGGCGCAGATGCGATTCGCAGGCTTATACCAAAGTCCGCGGACAAAGCCGTCAACCTTTTTTCGTCGCGATGAGAATCAATCTCGCCGACCCGAGGCGGAAGGGCTCGCCTTCCAGAGATCCGAGTCCGCGGATGTCGTCGAACCACGCCGCTTCCACCATCCGGACGACTTCACGATACGTGTAAATTCGGTGCGCTGCCTGCCGCGTTTCGCTTTCCAATCCGCGGCGCGTGATCGTGTAGCGGCTGTCCATCCAGCCACAAGCGGGGTCGTACGAGTTCTCCGCGGCAAAGTGAATGTCGCCTACCTCCATCTCGTGACTTGATCGAAACTGCGCCAGCACGACCTCGGCCGCTTTCACGGCGTCGATAACGAGTCGGGCGCCCGGCTTCAGCGTCCTGGCCACGGAATCGAGAAACGCCGCGTCCCCTTCGTCCCCGAGGAATCCGAAGCTCGAGCCCCCGCAGAAGGCGCCGTCGAACCGGGATTCCCAGGGGAGCTCCCGCATCTCGGAGAGCCGCCACTCGATCTCGAGGCCTTCGCGCCGTGAGGCCTCACGGGCCGCCTTGAGGAAATCCGGCGAAATGTCCACGCCGGTCATGCGATAGCCGCGCCGCGCGAGCTCGAGGCTCAGGCGTCCGTCGCCGCAGGGAACGTCCAGCAGTCGGGCGCGGGCCGGCACCTGGAGCGTACGCATCAGGAATTCCGCCTCGGCCCGAGTGGTCTCCGGCGGGATGACTCGGCGCCAGAAGTCCACGATCGATCCCGAAAAAAAGTCTTTCCACCAGTCGTCGCGGGAAAACATGACAGGGCCGTCCTTTCGAACTAGGAGCTGTCAGCTATCAGCTGTCAGCCGAATTTTTGGGAGGTTGTTCGAGGCGGAACTTAGAGGGCGGCAGTCATATTTCGCCGTCAGGATAACCCCTTGCCGTCTTACTGTCGACTACCGACTACCGACTATCGACTCTTCCTCTGATAGATCTCCGGATCGACGATCTCCATCATCCGTTCCGGGTTCTCGAGAGAGCGCCACCCGAACTTCTCGTAGAGCCCGTGGGCATCGCGCGTGGCGAGCATCCAGCGCCGCAGGTTCTGCAGCCTCGGATGGCTCATGATGACTTCCATCATCCAGACGCCGAGTCCCTCGCCGCGGCTCGTGTCCACGACGAACACATCGGCGAGATACGCAAACGTCGCGTAATCGGTGATCACGCGCGCAAAGCCCAGTTGCTTCCGACCACGGTAGAGGCCGAAGCAGAGAGAGCCCTCGATCGATCGGTCCACGATCTCCTGCGGAATCCCTTTGGCCCAGTAGGAGCCGGCGAGGAAGCGCGCAATGAGTGAGCGATCGAGCCTCGACAGGTCGGTCGAAATGGCCATGTCTCCCCGCCGCCATTCGTTCATGAGTCTTCCGCCTCCAGGCGCGCTCGCCGAATCTCGGGAACTTCCACGATCCGGATACCTTCGGCCGGTGCTTCGATGGCCGCGATCAGGGCCGACGCCATCTGCTCGAGCGTGACGAGGCCGATTCGTCGCGCCGTGTTCTTGGTCGGCGGCAGCCGCTCGGCGATCCAGTATCCCGGCGCCAGCAGATAAGGCCAGCGATGCCCGGGACCCAGCACGTACCAGGGACGCACGAAAGTGGCGTTCAGTCCGAGTTTGCGGATCGTTTCTTCGCCCTCCGCGCGCGCCTGGACGTAAGCCTTCATCGCCGGGGCGGGCTGCGCGACGCTGACGTAGACGAAGTGGCGGACTCCGACCTGCGCGGCCGCCTGAGCCGAGGCACGAGCGGAGGCGAGGTCGACCGTCCGAAACTGTTCGGCCTTGGAGGGAGAGGGGTGAGCCACGCCGACGAGCTGCAGGAAGGTGTCGCAAGCGGCGACGCTCTCCGCGAAGGAGTCCTTTTCGAGCGCGTTGCCGAGCACGATCTCGCACCCGGCGGGAACTCGCGCTGCCGATCCCCGCCGGGCGAGCGCGCGAACGGCGTGTCCCCGCGCGAGCAAACGGGGGATGACCGCCCGGCCGACATATCCGGTCGCGCCGGCCACGAAGACCAGATGAGGGCCGCTCATGATTGCCGGTGTTACTCCGCCTCCAAAGCTTAACCGTCAAGTCCAGGCCATGGGCGGGAGATTAGAGACGCACGCCTTTGGCGATTGATGTTGCTGGATCTGCAATGCAATGTAAGCGGAAGCGACGTTGGGCCCGAGCCTTGCAATGTCTCCCGAGGCGATTCTTTGACGGAGGAACCATGGCTATATCGCTCGCTCCCAAGAAACTGAAGCGTTACAAGGACATCGCCTGGCTCCTGGTCAAGTATGGACGCGCGGATTGGGCCGAAGGCCTCGGGCTCGCGAGCGAAACCGCGCCGGAGTCCGGCACAGGGACCGCCACGCCGCCGCAGGCGGAGGAGCTGGCCAAAGACCTCGAGAAGCTGGGTCCCACGTTCATCAAAGTCGGGCAGCTGCTCTCCACGCGGGCCGATCTTCTGCCGCCTCCGTATCTCGAGGCCCTCGCTCGCCTGCAGGATTCGGTCGAGCCTTTTTCCTTCGGCGAGGTCGAGCGGATCGTCGAATCCGAGCTCGGCGTGCGCATTTCCAAGGCCTTCTCCGAGTTCGATTTGACGCCGCTCGCCGCGGCTTCGTTGGGGCAGGTCCATCACGCGCGGCTCCGGGACGGTCGTCCGGTCGCTGTCAAGGTGCAACGTCCGGAGATCCGGGAGCAGATCGCCGAGGATCTGGAGGCGCTCACCGGCCTCGCGCAGTTGCTCGACGCGCATTCGGAGATGGGAAAGCGCTACGAGTTCGAGAAGATGGCCGATGAGTTCCGCGCGACTCTGACCGCGGAGCTCGACTACCGACAGGAGGCCCGCAACCTCGTCGCGATCGGGCGCAACCTGGAGGATTTTCCCCTCATCGTCGTTCCGGACCCGATCCTGGATTACACGACCGAGCGCGTTCTGACGATGGACTACGTCCGCGGGAGCAAGGTCACGGCGCTCTCGCCGCTCGTCAGGCTCGAGTTGAACGGGCCGCTTCTGGCAGAGGAGCTGTTCCGCGCCTATCTCAAGCAGATCCTGATCGACGGCTTCTTTCACGCCGATCCGCATCCGGGCAACGTCTTCGTCACCGACGACGGGCGTCTCGCCCTGCTCGACCTCGGCATGGTCGCGCGTCTTCAGGGCTCGATGCAGGACGCGCTCTTGAAGCTCCTGCTTGCCGTGGCCGAAGGAGAGGGGGATGAAGCGGCGGAGCGCGCGGAAGAGATCGGCCAGAAGCTCGAGGGCTTCGATCCGCTCGAGTTCCGCCGCCAGATCGGCAGTCTCGTGAGCGCCTACCAGCATGCAACGATCGAAGAGCTCCAGATCGGAAAAGTCATCCTGGGCGTTTCACGCATCGCCGGAGCCTCGGGGATGCGTCTTCCCTCGGAGCTGACGCTTCTCGGCAAGACCCTGCTGAACCTCGATCAGGTCGGCCGCACTCTGGCTCCCGAGTTCGATCCGAACGCCTCGGTGAGGCGCAATGCCGCGGACTTGCTCCGGCGCCGGATGTGGAAGAGCGCCTCGCCGGGCCATTTGGCCGCCTCGCTCCTGGAGGCCAGGGAGTTTGTCGAGAAGCTCCCCTCTCGCGTCAACCGGGTGCTGGACCTGCTCGCGGGCAACCAGCTCAAGTTGAGGGTCGACACGATCGACGAGCAGCTCTTGATCGAAGGCCTTCACAAGATCGCCAACCGAATCGCGCTCGGCGTCATTCTGGCGGCCCTGATTATCGGCGCCTCGATGCTCGTGCGGGTCGAAACGCCTTTCCGGATTCTTGGCTACCCCGGCCTCGCGATGATCTTCTTCCTGACGGCCGCGGCCGGCGGGGTCGTCCTGGTCGTGTCGATCCTCATCAATGATCAGAAGAAACCGCGCCGTCCACCGACGCGGTAGAACCGGGAGATCTTGCGCGATAGAGTCTCTCTCCGCATGCGGTTCCTTCTCCGCCTCCTGATCAGCGCCGTCGCCCTCTGGGTCGCCACCCGGATCGTGCCGGGCGTGACGTTTACGGGACAGACCGGCTACCTGGTCGTCGTCGCCTTAGTCTTCGGCCTCTTGAACGCGCTGGTTCGTCCCATCCTGACGCTCCTGACCTGTCCGTTGCTCATCCTGACGCTCGGTCTCTTCACGTTCGTCATCAATGCCGTGATCCTCTTGCTGACCTCCGCGCTCTCGGAAAAGCTCGGCATCGGCTTTTCTGTCTCCGGATTCTGGGCGGCGTTCCTGGGCGCGCTGGTCGTGTCGATCGTCTCGATCGTGCTTTCCCTCCTGATCCCCGACCCCGAGACGACGCGCTGATCGGGCGGGGCGAGCGGAGCCGCTGCCGCCGGCGGGCTCCTGTGGGGACGGCGATGGATTTCCGATCCCGTGGCTCTCGCCGTGCAGAATCTCGCCTTCGTCGCGCTGGTCTGGAGTCTGGCAGTCTGGACGCCGTATGACCGCAAGCGATCCCTCTGACACTCCCTGGCGGCGAGGCCGTCTGCGCCGAGGCGGGCGCCGGCCGGAGCTCCTCTTCGGGCGCATGATGGAAGACTGGCGCATCGAGCGGAGCCACTTCCCGAAAACCGGACGCGTCTTCGCGATCGCTTCCGCCGGATGCACGGCCCTCGCTCTGGCCGCAGAGGGAGCGCGTGTGACGGCGATCGACATCAACCCGGCGCAGATCGACTACGTCCGCCTGCGCCTTCAAGGCGGGGCGCCGGCCGAGGGTGCGGCTGAGCGCTTGATCCGGCGGGGGCGCGCCGGCCTTCGCGCTCTCGGTGTTCTGCCCCGCGCGCTCGTGCGATCGTTCCTGATGCTCGAGGACCCGGCCGAGCAGGCGGAATACTGGCGGAGCAGGCTCGCGACAGCCCGCTTTCGGATCGCCCTGCGGCTGGCCCTGAGCCGGCCGCTCCTTCGGATCGTTTATTTGAAGGAATTCCTCTCGGCGATTCCCGCCGACTTCTCCGCGATCCTCCTGCCTCGCCTCGAGCGAACCTGGCGCCTCCATCCCAACCGCGCCAACCCTTACGCCTGGCGCGCGCTCTTGGGCGAAGAAGCGCCGGACACGACGCCTCCGAGTCTTCCCGCGATCCCCCGGGAGGTTCATTGCGCCGACGCCGCTGCATACCTCGAAGGCGCTCCTGCGGGAGCGTTCGACGCCTTCACGCTTTCCAACATTCTCGACGGAGCGGGTTCCGCCTATGCCGCGCGCCTGCGGCACGCCGTCGCGCGGGCCGCGTCGCCGGGCGCGATCGTCCTCCTTCGCAGCTTCGCGGAGCCGACCACCGCGCAGGAAGAGGAGCTCGCGGCAGCTGATCGTTCGTTTCTCTGGGGGCGGATCGTGCTCGCGACCGCCGAGGCGTTCGCGGCGCAGAGGTGAGGCTCATCTTTCGCGCCGGAAGGTAGACCTCGTAGTCGATCGCGTCGACGAGAAGGCCTGTCGCGAACCGACGAAGCGGGGAAGGCCCGCCGGCCGCATTCGCCGAGTTTGCACGCAGGCCACGGCGAGGAATCCGGTCTCGCCGGCGAGATCGAGCTCCAAACCCGGCGCGAGCAGAGGCACGAGGCTCTGACGCGGTGCGGCGAACGTCACGGAGAGGGCCCAGTCGAAGTGGGCCACGACCGGGAAGACGTGTCGGATCACGAGAAGGGGAGCAGGTGGGCGATCGAGTTGGCGTAGTAGGACAGAAGCGGCAGCTCCGTCGGCTCGGCGAGGAAGAGGCCGTCGCGCTCGGCGACCAGGTGCCGCAAGGTCAGCATCCGTAGCCCCACGTCGATCGCATAGTCCTGGTCCCCGCGGGGGATGTAGACGTGGGCGCCGCGGGATTCGAGCTCCTCCATCAGCCGATAGACCTCCGCCTTCAGCTCGAGCTCGCTCCATGCGCGGTCCGGGTAACGCACGAAGACCGTCGCCACCAGCGGAACGGGAACCGTCGGGACGACCTTTGCGATCCGGCTCATCAGGTCGCGGGCGAGCTCTTCGACTTTCGCAAACCGTTCCTCTTTGGGGAGGCCGCGGAAATCGATGCCGCGCTCTCGGACGTAGGCCTTGAGCAGGAACGGTGAGCCGAAGTTGGCACACGCGTAGCCGAAGCGGTGCCAGCGGTTGGAAAGCATCTGGCCGAAGTTGCGCGCGACGAACGAGAGCGTGTTCCAGATGGCCCGTCCGGTCGACGGCCGCGGAGCCGTGGAATAGCGCTCGACCAAGAAGCTTCGGTCCTCGAACACCCGGTCGTAGTTGACCCCGACGGGGATGAACGCGATGTCGCGCTCGCCGGCCGGATCGAAGGATCGCAGCATGTAATCGAGGATGCCGAGCTTGGGCGGGCGCAGCAGCCCGTCGCGCGAGAGACCCCCTTCGGGAAAGACCGCCTGCGTCACACCGGCGGCCGTCGCCATCGCGACGTAGCGCTCGAGGACCTTGCGATAGAGCGGATCGCCGGAGTTCCGGCGGACGAAGTAGGCGCCCATCGTGCGCACGAGCGTCTGCAGCGGCCAGACCCGCGCCCACTCGCCGACCGCATAGGAGAGGGCCGCCTTCTCCGCGGCCAGATATCCGATCAGGATGTAGTCCATGTTGCTGCGGTGATTCATCAGGAAGACGACCGTGGTCTTGGGAGGGATCGCGGCGAGGCCTTCTTCATCGGAGTAGCCCAGCCGCACCCGGTAGAGCGAGCGCGCGACATTGCGGGCGAGCGCATAGCCGACGCGAAAGTAGGCGTAGGCGTTGAAGGAGGGGACGATCTCGCGCGAGTAACGCCGCACTCGCTCCAGAACGACCTCTCGCGGCGCGCCGGAAGAGCGCATCTCTGCCTCGACCGCCTCCTGCACCTGGGGATCGAAGATCAGGCGATCGATCAGGACTTCCCGCTTCGTCAGGGTCAGCGGAGGAATCCGGATCTTCAACTTCGTGTGGATGTCTTCCAGAACCTTGTTGACGCGCCGGCGCACGAGCCATCGAAACGACGGGAGAAGCAGCCGGTCGAGAGCCGCCCAGATGGCGAGCAGCGCCATCAGCGCGAAGAGCCAAAGTGGCAGAGTCACGGCGTTATTCATGCCAGGAGGGGGAGTGGGAAAGGGGGCGAGGGTGTGAGGGGAAGGAAGAACATCGAGGACCCACTACGTCACCCTGCCCCGCGCGGCGACGGTCCAGACTTCCTCGACGCGGCCCTTTCGGACGGCGTACACCCGGTCGTGCAGGTTCGAGACGACACAGGTATGGTTGGGCAGGACCGAAACGCGCTCGCCGACGCGAAAGCTCTCGCCGGCCGCCACGTCGACGACGCCGTGCTCCTCGGAGAGGCGCGCAATGCGGCTCTTCTTTCCGAGCACGAAGCCGTGCCCACCCGCGCTTGGGCGCAATCCGTCGGAAGAGAGCGTCTTCGAGCCCGCGTCGAGCACGGCGCGCTCCGGGGCCGGGACGGAGACGACGGTCGCGAGGACCGTCATCGCGCAGTCTTCGAGCGCACACACGCCGAGGTTGACCTGCGAGGCGTCGTTGTAGACGTAGTTCCCGGGCCGGCACTCCGTCACCCCGGCGATTCTCATCGCATGGGGCGCCGTCGGAGTCGAGCCGACCGAGACTTCGCGAATCGGAAGTCCCGCCTGGCGCAACTCTGCGGCGACGCGCGCCACTGTCTCTCCTTCATGCCGGCCGACGGCCGCCACAGCGTCGTGCGTCTCGGCGTGGTACGCCTGACCGGCGTGCGTGAAGACGCCCGCGAGCTCGACGCCGGGAAGCTCGGCAATTCGGGCGGCAACCTCCAGAGCGCGCGAAGGCTCGACGCCGACGCGATGAAGGCCGCTGTCGATCTTGAGCAGGAGTCGGATCTTTCGTCCGGCCGACGCGAAGATCTCGGAAAGCGTTCGGGCGCCCTCGGCGCTGTCGGCCCCCACGGAAAGATTCACGCGGTCGGAAAGCGCGAGGAGCCGTTTGCCCTTGTCCGCGCCGACGATCGGGTACGCCAGGAAGATGTCGGTAAAACCGGCCTCGGCGAAGACCTCCGCCTCGCCGGTCTTGGCGAGCGAAAGGCCCGACGCGCCCGCCGCGAGCTGCATCCGTCCGACCTCCGGCAGCTTGTGCGTCTTGGCGTGAGGCCGGAGCTTCACGCCCGCCTCCCTCGCGCGCTCCGCCTGCCGGGCAATGTTCGCCGCGAGAATGTCCAGGTCGATCAGGACGGCCGGGGTCTCCAAGTCCTCGATAGAGGTCACCACGCTTTTTCCATTATCTGCGCCAAGTTCTCAGTTCACAGTTTTCAGTTATCAGTCTCGAGACCGCCGGGCGTATCGGAAACTGAAAACTGAAAACTGAAGACTGAAAACTTGATTCTGAAAGCTACTTCTTTGGCTGTTGCCGCGTCAGGCAGTGAATCGTACCGAGTCCCCAGACGAGATCGACCGCGTGAATCCCGACGACGGGCCGGTCCCGGATGAAGTCGGAGAGGATCCCGAGGGCCAGCCGGTCCTTCGGGTCGTTGAACGTGGGGACGAGGACCGCCGCGTTGGCGATATAGAAGTTGGCGTAGGAAGCAGGCAGTCGCCGGCCCTCGAAGAAGAGGGGAGAAGGCATCGGCAGGTCGACGACGACGAGCCTCGAGCCGTCTTCGAGTCTCGCGCCCAGCAGCCGGTCTCGATTCTCTTCGAGCGGTCGATAATTCGCGTCCCTCGAGTTTGTTTCCCGGCAGACCACCACCGTCTGACGGTCGACGAAGCGGCAGAGGTCGTCCACGTGTCCGTGGGTGTCGTCGCCGACGATGCCTCGCGAGAGCCAGAGAACATTCCGGGCGCCGAAAAAATCGGCGAAGACCCGCTCGTAGTCCGCCCGCGAGAAACCGGGATTGCGAACCTGAACTTCCGGATCGAGAAGGCACTCCTCGGTCGTCACCAGCGTGCCCGTTCCATTGACGTCGATCGCTCCTCCCTCCAGAACGATCTCGCGGCCCGCGGCGGTTGCGGCAATCGACGGGAACCCGAGCGCGCGGGCCAGCCTGCCGGTGACGCGGGCGTCTTTGCGAAAGTCCGGGTAGCGGGCCCATCCGTTGAAGCCGAAGCGGATGACCGTGACCTCGGACTTGCGCCGCGTCCGCCGCACGAAGGTCGGTCCCGCGTCGCGCGTCCAGCCCCGGTCGGTCGGCACGCGAAAGAACTCGACGGCCGAAGGTTCCACTCCCACGCGTTCGAGCACTCGCCGAGCGCTCTTCTCGTGAGCCGCCGATTCGACGAGGGCTCGCACGGTCTCCCCCGGCGCGAGACGCCGGACGATCTCTCCGTAGACCCACGGGATCGCGGCGAACTTACCGGGCCAGTCGGTCTTGTTGTGGGGCCAGCCGATCCAGGTCGCCTCGTGCGGCTCCCATTCGGCGGGCAGGCGGAAGCCGCGCCCGGAAGGCGCCGTCACGTTTTTTTCGACCACGCGTCCTCGTCCAGGAACCTACGGCTGATCCCGGCATAAGCGTCGATGCGGCGGTCGCGCAGGAAAGGCCAGTTGCGCCGGACGTCCTCGATCCGGGCGTGGTCGATCTCGGCGATCAGGATCTCTTCCCTATCGACGGTTCCTTCGGCCACGAGGACACCCTGCGGATCGGCGACAAAGGAGCTTCCCCAGAACTCGATGCCTGCCCCGCCGCCCTCCGGCTTCTCGTGGCCGACGCGGTTGACTGCGGCCACGTAGAGACCGTTGGCGATGGCGTGTCCCCGCTGGACGGTCATCCAGGCGTCCCGCTGGGCGGCCCCGTGCTCCGCCTTCTCGTGCGGATGCCATCCGATAGCGGTGGGATAGAAAAGGACCGAGGCGCCCGAAAGCGCGGCGAGGCGCGCCCCCTCCGGATACCACTGGTCCCAGCAGATGAGAGTCGAGATCTTTCCTTTTTGAGTGTCGAACGCGGGAAAGCCGAGGTCTCCCGGCGTGAAATAGAACTTCTCGTAGTAGGCCGGGTCGTCGGGGATGTGCATCTTTCGGTAGAGACCGAGAACTTTTCCGTCCGCGTCGATCACGGCGGCGCTGTTGTGGTAGAGCCCGGCCGCCCGCCGCTCGAAGATGGGCGCGACGACGGCCACACCCGCCTTGCGGGCCGCCTCCGAAAGGGCCCGTGTGGTAGGGCCGGGGACAGGCTCGGCCAGATCGAATGTCGCCGGGTCCTCGCGCTGGCAGAAGTACTGGGAGCGGAAGAGCTCCGGCAGGCAGACGACATCCGCTCCCTTCCGGGCGGCTTCTTCGACGCGGTCGACTGCCTTGCCGAGATTCGCCTCGGAATCCGCCGAGCAGGACATCTGCACGAGCGCAATGCGGAAGTTCTTGGACATCGCAGGGGAGACTACAGAACGGTCGACTGGTTCACAAGACGCGGAACTGGGATCCCTTTCTCTGTCATTCCGAGGAGCGAAGCGACGAGGAATCTGCTCCGGTCAGACCGCTCTCTTCCGGAACGGCAGCGAGAGCCGAAGCGCTCAGGTGGCAAGATAAGACTGAGCGCTAGCAAGCCGGAGTCGCGGCAAGCAGGGTAAGCAGAAGAGATGTCGTCTCGTCTATGACTCAGGGTGATTTCGGGACTCGGGTCGCCCCCGATCCCTTCAGCGGTCCAGCGTGGATCGCAGCGCTGACTGCTGTGGTCCTGGTTCACTTCTTGTTCCACGCGCTCTTTGTTCCAGCCTACGAAGGGCCGGACGAGCCCTTTCACCTTGCCCGCGTAGCTGCGTTTCTGGGCCTCTCGACTCGAGATGCGTTCGTCGGAAACAAGATTCCTGGCTCCATAGACTCGGCCGTTCGAGCTCACCCCTGTACTGCCGGAAAGTATCGAACTGCCGGATGTCACTCGCCCGGTCCTGAACCTGCATATTTCAACCTTTTGAGATCACGCCCGCCCGCCGAGACCGGGAAGGCGAGCATGAATCCCGAGGCAAACCAGCCACCGCTGTTCTATATGGTGGCGGCTCTCGCCTGCTGGCTGGTATCGCCGATCAATCGCCTAGATGATTCGCCCGACCTGCTGCTGCTTTTCGTCCGGCTATTCGCCGTTGGTCTGGTGGTGGTCGCGGTTAGCTGGCCCCTACGGAAGCTGACCTATTCGCGCTCGGCCAGGTTCGCGTTGCTTGGGCTTCTGGCGCTTCTCTTGCCAGGCGCGAGTGAGTCGCTCGCGCGAGCGGCGAACGACGCAGGCGTCTTTGTCTGGGCAGCCGCGTTAATGTGG
>JBKPDV010000293.1:0-24395 GCA_046728075.1 Acidobacteriota bacterium
CTTCCGGGCTGCCGCTGGCCAGAATGACGCCCTGGTTCATGACCACGATACGGTCCGAGTACTTGAAGATGATGTCCATGTCGTGCTCGATGACCACCGCCGTGATCTTGTGCGATCGCACGATCGAGCTGATGACGTCCATGATGGGTGCCTTCTCTTCCGTGCTCACGCCGCTCGTGGGCTCGTCGAGAAAGAGAAGCCGCGGCTTGAGCGCGTAGGCGATCGCCACGTCGAGGAGTTTGCGCTCGCCCTGCGAGATTCCGCCGGCCAGAGCCGACGACTTGTCCTCCAGCCCGAACTGGCGCAGGACGTCATGCGCCTCTTGCCAGATCGCGTGATGGAGATCGGCCAGCGACCAGAAGTAGCGGGTCATCCCCTCGCGGGAAAATATGGAGAGCGCCACGTTGTCCAAGACCGTCAGCTCGTCGAAGAGGTTGACGATCTGGAAGCTGCGCGCGATGCCGGCCTTGATGCGGGCGTCCACCGACTCGTGGGTGACATCGGCGCCCCGAAAGACAATCTGTCCGCTGTCGGGCTGGATGAGGCCGCTGATCAGATTCACCAGAGTGGTCTTTCCCGCGCCGTTGGCACCGATCAACGCCAGGACCTCGCCCTCGCCGATGGTGAAATCGACCTTGTCGACCGCGTGGGTGTCGCCGAAGAACTTTGTCAGCTTCTCGGTCTGGAGGAGGTTCACCGGGAGCGCCCCCTTCTGGCGCGCGCCCAGAGCAACCGGACGGTGCCCACGATCCCGGCGGGCAGGACCATCACCAGGAACACCAGGACGATGCCGAGCAGCGCCTGCCAGTAGACCGTGAACCCCACCGCGGAGGTCTTCAGATAGTTGAAGGCCACGGCGCCCACGATGGGCCCGGTGAAGTTGCGGAAGCCGCCGAGCACGGTCATGAAGACGATCTCGCCCGAGAAGGGCCAGTAGAGGATGTCCGGCGTGGTGAGCCCGTTCAACGGGACCCAGAGCGCTCCGGCGATCCCGGTGAAGACGCCGGAGAGGAGGAAGACGACAAACCGGTAGCGCCGGATCTGGATGCCGACAAACCGGGCCCGCGTCTCGTTGTCGCGGATGGCCTGGAGAGCCTTCCCGAAGGGCGAGTGAACGATGAGCCACATCACCGCAACGCAGAGCGTGAACACGGCCAGCACGTAGTAGTAGTAGCCGTGGGCAAGGAAATGGGTCTTGTCCTGGCTCTCGCCGGTCACGATCCCCAGCAGCTTCGGCGTCGGCACGCGGAGCCCGTCGCTCCCGCCCGTCACCCAGAAGAATTTGAAGGCCAGGCTCCACAGCACCTGGGACAGCGCCAGCGTCAGGATGCTGAAGAAGATGCGCGTGTAGCGCACGCAGGCGTATCCGAAGAGCGCGGTCACCAGAACGGACGCGGCGATGGCGCCCAGGACGAACAGCTCCATCGAATTGACGTGCAGGTACTTGACCATGAACGCCACCGCGTAAGCGCCGACGCCGAAGTACGCGGAGTGGCCGAAGGAGAGAAGCCCCGTGTAGCCGAGGAGCAGATTGAAGCCGAGAGCGGCGATGGCCATCACCAGGCCGTACGTGAGCAGGATGGTCTTGTAGGGGTCGATGGCCCGGGGCAGAACAACGAGCAGGACCGCGATCGGAACGGCCCACGCGACGATCTTCAGCGGCGAGCGCCTCTCGAATGGGTGAGGAACGGTGCTCATGCCGTCTTACCGAAGAGTCCCACGGGACGCACCAGCAGCACGATCGCCGCGATCAGATAGAGCACGGCCAGCTCGATCTCTGGGAAAACGCTGATGCCGATCTCCCGGACGGTTCCCACGATCAACGCCCCGACCAGAGCGCCCTCGAGGCTCCCCAGACCGCCGATGACCACCACGATGAAGGAAAGGATGAGCGCATCCACCCCCATCCCCAGCACCGCCGACTGGCTCGGAACGATGATGGCGCCGGCCAGCCCGGCCATGAAGCAGCCGATAGTGAAGGCCTCGACGTAGATGAGGTTCACGTTGACGCCCAGGGCTGCCGCCCTCCGCATGTCCTGGGAAGTGGCCCGAAGCACTACGCCGAACTTCGTGCGGTAGATGAAGGCCCAGAGGAAGAACGCCGCGAGACCTCCGATGGCGATGACCAGGAGGTTGTACCGAGGGTAGATGAAGTCGCCCACCTTCGCGCTGCCCATCTTCGAGAAGAGGACGGTCGCCGAAATCGGGTAAGCACCCCAGATGAAGCGCATCAGGTCCTCGAGGATCATCATGAGGCCGAAGGTGACCAGCAGCTGGTACTCCTCGGGCCGCCGGTAGAAGGGTCTCAAGAGCGTCGGCTCCAGAACCGCTCCGATGGCGGCCGCCCCCAGGGCGCCGACGGGCAGAAGCAGATAGAGAAAGGCCGAATCGGACCCGGCGAACCACTGTCCGACCGCGGATGCGGTCAAGAACGCGCCCACTGCAAAGAGGTTCCCGTGCGCGAGGTTGACGATCCTCATCACGCCGTAGATGAGGGAGAGCCCTCCGGCGATGAGAAAAAGGACCGACGCGTAGAGGAGCGCGTTGAAGAGGTGGACGACGAGGATGTCCACCGCGCCGAGCTACGCCTTGACCACCGGCCAGGTCTGATCGATCCAGGTATAAGTCGAGGTTGGCTCTCCCTTCGGCCAACCGGGGGGTGCCGTGATGTTGCGGATGGGGATCGTGATGATCCGGTGCGGATCGAGGATCGGGAACGGGTACTCGGGCACGTTCTTGGAAAAGCCCGTGATCGCGTCCTTGTATCCCTGGTGGTTGTCGGGGCGGAAATAGACATAACCGCCCGGCCCGGGGAACATCATGCCCTCGATCTGGCCGATGATCGCGTCGTCGTCCGGCCAACCGCCCACGAGCTTGTTGGCCTTCTCGATTGCCGTCTTGAGCACGTAGGTCGCGGTGTACGCGCCCTCGGCCTGGAAGTTGGGGTACTCGTTGAACTTGGCGTGGTACTTCTCGACGAAGGCCTTGTTGAGCGGCCAGCGGTTACCGCCCGGATAGGTGAAATGGTAATTGGAGTGGACGCCGGTCAGGACTCCCTCGGGATGGTCCTTCCCGATGGACTGGGGCACCGAGCCCAGCGCCAGCGTGGTGGCGACCTTCATCTTGTCGAACAGTCCCTGCTGGAGCGCCTGCTTGTAAAAGGCGACGTAGTCTCCGCCCCAAAGCGAGGTCACGAGCAGATCCGGCTTCGCCGCCAGCGTCTTGGTGATGTGCGGGGTGAAGTCGGTGGCGAAGAGCTTTGGCCAGGACTCGGAGACGCTCTTCGCGTTGGGCAACATCTTCTTGGTGACGATCGTGAAGTGGTCGAAGCAGTTGCGCCCGTAGGAGTAGTCGGGGTGGATGTGCGCGTAGGTCTTGATCTGAGGCCAGGTCGCGGCCACGCCCAGGGCGCACGTGGACCCGTCCGCCGACTGGATGTTAGTGATGCGGAAGACGTAGCGGGGGTTGGGAACAGCCTTGTCGAAGAGAAAGTCGGTGCATCCGTCGACGAAGATAGTGAGAA
Source organism: Acidobacteriota bacterium (assembly GCA_046728075.1). Lineage (GTDB taxonomy): Bacteria > Acidobacteriota > Thermoanaerobaculia > UBA5066 > Gp7-AA6 > JBKPDV01. The sequence continues at coordinate 3,524 of JBKPDV010000293.1, forward strand.
GCTTCAGCTCTTCGGCCACGGGGCCGAGCGCCGGCGTGTTGCCGCTGGACGTGATCCCCATGAACAGGTCGATGTTCTCGGACAGTTTGAGGCGCCGCATCTCCTTGGTGTTGGCATCCGTGCCAGCGGCCTCGTCCGCCTTGAGAATCTCGATCTTTCTCTTGCCCAGGAGACCGCCCAGCGCGTTGATCTCCTCCGCCGCCAGGAGATTGCCCTTGTACATGGGCTCGCCGAGGACCGCACCGGCGCCGGTGAAGAAGGTCATGTGGCCGATCTTGAACGGCTTGGTCGGGATGACGCCCTTCGGTTTCTCCTGCGCCTGGGCGACCCGGGCGCCGATTAGTCCCGCCGAACCTCCGATGGCGGCTCCGGCTGCCGCCGTAACGCCCAATTGAGAGAGAAAATCCCGCCGCGTCGGTCTCGACATGTGGGCCTCCTCTTGCGTCCAAGCTGCCGCTATGCGTCCAACTTGGCAGCTTGGGTCCGCAGTGCGAGAAATCTATTACCGAGACGCCAAGGGCGTCAAGCCGGTTGATGAGGGATTTTATGATTTCGTAAGGTCGGTCGCCGAACCCTTCGACTCTTTGGTCATCGCCTTCGGAAAGGTCTGCCGTAGGCCGGGGGCTTAATGTCCTTCCCTCGTCGCTCGCTCGAGGAGGTGGATGAAGGAGCGGGCGAGTATGCCAGTCGCGCGGGTCAGGCCGATCTCGCACGTGCGGCTGGAGGAGTAGATCTCCGCCGCTTGCGAGGCGCGGATTTCGGCGGCCTCGTCCTTCATCGCGGAGGCAGTCAATTCCGGCACGAGCCAGCCGCGGTCCCCCGCGAAGCCGCAGCAGCCAGCGGAGACCGCAACGGTTGTGGTCTCAGAGCAAGCGCGGGCGAGAGCCTCGAGCTTCTCACTCAGGTTCATCTTTACGAGCGAGCAGACTGGGTGGACGGCAACGGCCACTGTCTTGCGCGTCACAGTCAGGCATGGGAGCACCGTGTCGGCGAAGAACTCGACTCCGTCGCGGATCGTCATCCGAGCGAGGCGATCGCGGTTTTCGGAGGTCAGGTGCTGACCGGATCGAAGTCCGTAAGTGCACGGGCTCGTGTCCATCACGACGGGCAGCGCGCCTCGATCCGACCATTCCCACATCCGGGCGACCGTCGCGTTGATCACGAATTCATGCGCGTCGACGAAACCCTTGGACGAGTATGGCACCCCGCAGCAGTGGCCGCGGACATCCCCGGGGATATGGAGCGGTCTGCCCGCGCGCGCCGCGACCGCGACGAACGCGTCGGCGACGGAGATCTCGCTCGGTTCGCCGGGGAGGGCGCCCATCGTTCGACTGATGCAGCTTGGAAAGTAGATCGCGGCGGCGCCTTCGCGCCCGGTCGCCGGAAGATCCGGCCGTGCGGGAGCCGGCATGGGCTCCATCCAGAGAGGAACCTGGCTTCCGAGAATAGAGCGCGCCGCACGCGTGGCCGCCGTAATAGCGCGCGAACCCATCACCGCCCGGCCGGCCCGGCCCGCCTTGAGCGCGAGTCGCACGCTGCGCTCGACCAATGCGAACCGTTGTGCCGTGAGGCGGGCGACCTGGCGCGCGGCCGAAGAATGGTTCCTCTCGCGAAAACGCTTCGTGAGCCGGCCGGTATCGATGCCGACCGGGCAGGCGGTGGCGCAGAGACCGTCGGTCGCGCAGGTGTCGAGAGCATCGTACGGGAAAGTGCTCTCGAGCGCAGCGAGCGTCCCGTTTCCTCCGCCGGCGAGGCGAAGGCGTTCCATCTCGCGGCGGACGACGATCCGCTGACGCGGCGTCGTGGTCAAGTCGCGGCTAGGGCATCTGGGCTCGCAGAAGCCGCACTCGATGCACTTGTCCACTTCCTCTTCGACGGAGGGCATCGGCTTTAAGTTCCGCAGATGCGCCCGCGAGTCCGGGTTGATGATGACGCCGGGGTTCAAGATTCCGCCCGGGTCCGCGAGCTCTTTGACCCGCCTCATGACGGCGTAGGCTTCCGGACCCCACTCGGTCTCGACGAACGGCGCCATGTTGCGCCCCGTGCCGTGCTCGGCCTTGAGCGCGCCGTCGTAGCGTCGGACGACGAGGTCGACGACGTCGTCGATGAAGCGCGCGTAGCGCGCGATCGAAGCGTCGTCGCGGAAGGACTGCGTGATGACGAAATGCAGGTTCCCGTCCTTGGCGTGGCCGAAGACGATTCCTTCGTCGTACCCGTGCTTGCGGAAGAGCCCGTTCAAATCCACGACGGCATCGGCCAGCGCCGGGATCGGGAATGCGACGTCCTCGATGATGACGGTCGTGCCACTCTTCCGCACGGCGCCGATCGACGGAAACATACCCGCGCGGATCCGCCAGAGGCCCGCCTGCTCGGCCGGCTCGTCCGTGAAGCGCGCCGGCTCGACGAGGACGAGCCCCGCCACAGCGTCCCGCGCCTGCTTCTCGATGGCGGTTCGGTCCGCGCCCGACTCCTTCTGAAACTCGACAAGAAGGCCGGCCGCGCCCTCCGGGAGAGCCGGGATGGACGCCGGGATCCCCGGCTGCCTCTCAACGGAGCGCAACGCCGCCCTGTCCATGACTTCGAGCGCCGCTGCGCCCGCCTGGCCGAGGGGAACGATGGCCGCGCAGGCGTCCCGGACGGTCGGAAAAAGGAGCAGTCCGGTGTATTTCACCGGCAGATCAGCGACGGTGCGCAGGACGGCCTCTGCGATGAACGCGAGCGTGCCTTCGGCTCCGATCAGGAGATGCCGCAGGATCTCGACGGGCTTCTCGAAGTCGAGAAACGCGTTCAAGGAGTATCCGGTGGTGTTCTTCATCCGATATTTCGCCCGGATCCTGTCGGCGAGGGCGGTGTCGGCCAGGAGCCGAGCGCGAAGCTCCAGAAGCCCGGCCGCGAGCTCCGGCTCGCTCGCACGAAACTTCTCGTCGGCCCGCGCGTCCGCCGTGTCCACGACCGTGCCGGAGGGAAGGACGAAGGTCAGCGATTCGAGCGTGTGGTAGCTGTTCTGTGCGACGCCGCAACACATTCCGCTCGAGTTGTTGGAGAGGATCCCGCCCATCATCGCCACATGGATCGAGGCCGGATCGGGCCCCATCTTCCGGCCATAGGCCTTCAAGACCTGGTTGACCCGCGCCCCGATGACGCCGGGCTCGACTCGCACCTTTCGGCCCCCCTCCTCCGCCCGCAGGCGCCGGAAGTGGCGCGTCACGTCCACGAGAAGTCCGTCCGTCACGGCCTGGCCAGAGAGACTCGTGCCTGCGGCCCGAAACGTCATCGGGATGCGCTCCTCCCGGCTCAACCGGAAGAGAGCGCGCACGTCGTCTACGTCCCGCGGGCGCACGACGGCCCTCGGGATCAAACGGTAGAAGCCGGCGTCCGCCGACCGGGCGACGAGGTCGATCGGACGGTCGAGGATCTCCTCCGGTGGCAGGATGGCCGTCAGCTTCTGTTGAAGCGGCACTCAATCGAGTCTACTTCTTTCGGTCGGCGGCTTGGCCGCCGGGGACACCGGGATATTCGACCGCTGTCTTCGCGTCGGGTGCCGCCAGGGACGCAGGCCGATGTCCTATGATTCCGCCGTCGTGAGCAGCCCGGAAACCACAAGCCACGGCCGGCCCGAGGCCGTCTACTACTACGGCACGTGCCTCGTCGACCTCTTCTTCCCGGAGGCGGGTCTGGCGGGGATACGTCTACTCCGGCGCGAGGGACTCCGTGTCATCTTTCCCCAGGAACAGACGTGTTGCGCTCAGCCCGCGTTCAATTGCGGGTATTCCGAAGAGGCGCGGACGGTTGCAAGGGCTCAAATCGCGCTCTTCCCCGAGCCGTATCCGATCGTGGTCCCGTCGGGCTCCTGCGCCGGGATGATGAAGCGCCATTACCCGGCGCTCTTCCAAGGAGATCCGCTGCAGAGAGAGGCGGAGGCGTTCGCCGCCAGAGTGTTCGAGCTGACGCAGTTCCTGAGCGACGTTTTGAAAGTGAAACTGACCGACCACGGCGAAAAGACTCGTGTCACCTGGCATTCCTCCTGCCACGCGCTGCGCGAGATGGGAATCGTCGAGGAGCCTCGCGGCCTGCTCGCGCAACTGGCGAACGTGGAGCTCGCACCCCTGTCTCGGGAGCGCGAGTGCTGCGGGTTCGGAGGGACGTTCGCGATCCGCGAGCCCGAGATCTCGGCGGCGATGGTCGAGGACAAGGCCGCCGACGTTCTCTCCACGGGCGCCCCGATCCTTCTCTCCGGGGATGGAGGCTGCCTCCTGAACATCGGCGGCCGGCTGGCCGCGAAGGGGGAGAGCGTAACCGCGCGCCACGTCGCGGAGTTCCTGTGGGAGCGAACCAGGTGAGCGGTCCCGCTTCGGCGCCCGCCTTCCGTCCAGCGGCCGCGGAGGCCTTGAAGAACCCGCAGCTGCGGGCGAACTTTCGGCGCGCCATGGACGGCCTGATGGCTAAGCGGGCGGCCCTCTTCTCCGACCCGGTCGAGTGGCGCGATTTGCGCGCCCTGGGCGCCGCAATCCGGGCGCGCGCGCTGGCAGCGCTGCCCGAGCTGCTCGAGACGCTCGAGAAAAACTGTGCAGCCAACGGCATTCGCGTCCGGTGGGCCGAGACGACGGAGCAAGCCAATGCGATCGTGCTCGAGATCCTCAAGGAGCACAGCGCCACGCGCGTGGTCAAGGGAAAGTCGATGGTGTCCGAGGAAATGCACTTGAACGAATTCCTCCAAGAGCGCGGGATCGAGTCTCTCGAGTCGGACCTGGGCGAGTACATCATCCAGCTCGACGGGGAGACCCCCTCGCACATCATCATGCCGGCGATCCACAAGAACAAACAGCAGATCGCCAGGCTCTTCGGCAAGAAGATCCGCGAGGCGAAGTACACCGAGGACGTGGACGAGCTGACCGGGATCGCGCGGAGGGTCCTGCGTAAGAAGTTCTTCGAGGCGGACGCGGGGATCTCGGGTGTTAATTTCGCCGTGGCGGAGACGGGCACGCTCTGCCTGGTCGAGAACGAAGGCAACGGGCGCATGTCAACTCACGTCCCCCCGGTCCACATCGCGCTCATGGGCATCGAGAAGGTCGTCGAGAAGCTCGAGGACGTCCCCCCCCTCTACAGCCTGCTGACCCGCTCCGCGACGGGACAGGTGATCTCGACATACTTCAACATGATCACGGGCCCGAGGGGCCCGGGCGAGAAGGACGGTCCGACCGAGGTCCACCTCGTGATCCTGGACAACGGCCGCTCGCGGATCTTTTCCGACGTTGAGCTCTCAGCCACGCTTCGGTGCATCCGTTGCGGCGCTTGCATGAACCACTGCCCGGTCTACACGAGAATCGGGGGACACGCGTACCAGGCCGTCTACCCGGGGCCGATCGGAAAGATCCTGACGCCGCAGACCGAAGGGGTCGCCCGGCGTCACGATCTCGTGCACGCCTCGAGTCTCTGCGGCGCCTGTGTCGAGGCCTGTCCGGTCGAGATTCCGATCGCGGAGCTTCTCGTGCGGCTTCGCAGGGAGGCGACGCACAAGGAGCCAGGATCGACGGTCCTGGAGGCCGGCGAAGGACGCAGCCGGCTCGAGGATGCGGCTTGGGCCCTCTGGGAAGCGATTCACCAGCATCCGACCCTCTATCGCCTGATGGGATTCGCGGCGACGCGTCTGCGGCGCTTTCTCCCTTCGCGCCTGCCTGTTCTCTCCGCGTGGACGAGCGTGCGCGCGACGCCGCGACCGGCCGCGCGGACTCTTCACGAGCTCGCCAGGAGGGAGGAAGTGGACGATGCCTGATTCCGAGCCTCGCTCGGAGCCCGACCCGGCGCGCGAGAGGATTCTCGGGCGGCTCCGTGAGAGCCCTCGGTGCGTTTCCCAGGCTTCCGACTTCGCCGTGATGGCATGCAAGACATGGCCCCCGGCGGAGCGCTATCCGCGCCTGCGCCGGCTCATGGAGGCGGTCAAGACGGAGTTCCTGGAAGCGACCGAGGACGGGTGGCCGAAAACGGTTCGAGACTTCCTCGTTTCACAGGGCCTGGCGACCCTTCTCTACGGGCCCGACACGCCTGCCGGCCGCCGGCTGGCAGGGTCGTGGCCATCCGGCGAGGGGCCGCGGCTCGTCCCGTACGACAGGCCGATCGAGCAGATGAAGGAGCGGCTCTTCAACGAGGTGGACGCCGGCTTCACGACGACCCGCGGCGGCATCGCCGAAACAGGCGGACTCATTGTTTGGCCCTCGCCCGAAGAGCCCCGCTTGATGTCTCTCGTCCCCCCGGTTCATCTGGCTCTGCTCGATACCGACGCGGTTTACAACACCTTCTGGGACGCCCTGCGGTCGCAGCAGTGGGCCGCCGGAATGCCCTCCAATGCCCTGTTGATCTCCGGCCCGAGCAAGACCGCCGACATCGAGCAGACCCTGGCGTACGGCGTTCACGGTCCGAAGAGGCTCGTCGTCGTCGCCGTCCAACGCGAAAGAAAACCTGCGAGAGGTGGAGACGGAAGGCCTTAGACTCTGACCCAAGTTTTGATCCGTAAGCGAACGGGATGGCTTCCACTGTCCCATTGGTTCACTCTCGTTGAGTCGGGGCGCTGTTTTCAGGGGGAGAGCGAGCTGCTATGTACTATCAAAACTACAATCCGCTCGGGAACGTCTTCCTGTCCACCGTCGTCGCGGCGATCCCGATCCTCGTCCTGCTGTACTTCATCGCCGTGCATCCCCATCGTGACAGACATGGCGTCCGGCACCTCGGCATTGCGGCCCCGTATGCGGCGTTCTACGGGGTTATCGCGGCCTTTCTTGTCTCCTGCCTGGCCTTCGGGATGCCTCTCCCTTCGGCCATCTCCGCCTTCGCGCTAGGGTCCCTCTCGGGGTTCCTGGGAATCATCTGGATCGTGCTGGGAGCCATGTTTCTCTACACGATGACCGTCATCACCGGCAAGTTCGAGATCGTCAAGGAGTCCATCGTCCATATCTCGTTCGACCGGCGTCTCCAGGTTCTGCTCATCGCCTTCTCCTTCGGCGCCATCATCGAGGGGACGTCGGGTTTCGGGACTCCGGTCGCCATCGCCGGGGCCGTCATGGTCGGGTTGGGGTTCCGGCCCTTCCAGTCGGCCGTCCTGAACCTGCTCGCCAACACGGCCCCCGTCGCGTGGGGGGCTATCGGTACGCCGATCGTGACACTCGCGGCGGTCAGCGGTCTGGACCAGCGCACGCTCTCCGCCATGGCCGGCCACCAGCTTCCCTTCGTGTCCCTTCTCGTTCCGTTCTGGCTGATTGCGACCTTTGTGAAGATGGAAGGAGGCACGTGGAAGGAAGTCTGGGAGGTGTGGCCGGGGGCCCTCGTCTCGGGAGGATCGTTCGCCCTCATGCAGTTCTTCGCCTCGAGCACGGCGACACTGCATCTGGTGACCGACGTGGTCTCCGGGGTCTTTTCCGTTATCTGCACGGCTCTCTTCCTGCGCTTCGTATGGCACCCGAAGACCCGCTTCCTGCTCAGGTCTGAGCGAGAGGCGGCGGGGGCGGCCGTGGCGAAGACCGGTGCCGAGGCTCGCGCGGCGGCGCATGTAACGGACACCAATTGGAAATACAAGTACACCGCCGGCCAGACGGCCTACGCCTGGACCCCGTGGGCGATCCTGATCCTCTGCTGCGCTCTCTGGGGGATGCCGGCCTGGAAGACCAAGCTGAACAACGTGTTTCAGAGCGTCAAGATCGACACCACTCTGCTCGGTTCGCCGTTCAAGGGCACGCTCTCGCTGCCGGCGTGGGACATGCCCGCGCTGCACAACAAGGTCCAGCGCACACCGCCGGTCGTCAAGCCGGACGCCAAGCCGGAAGCGGCGCGTTTCACGATCAACTGGCTGTCGGCCGCGGGGACGGGCGTGTTCGTGGCGGCGCTCCTCTCCGGGCTGGTCCTCGGGTTGAACGGCCGCCAGTGGAGAGATGCCATCGCGCGGACCGCGCGCCGAATGAAGATTCCCGTTCTTGTCATAACCCAGGTGCTGGGGCTCGGGTTCCTCACTCGCTATTCCGGTACGGATGCGGTCCTCGGGCTGGCGTTCACCGGAGCGGGCGTTATGTACCCGTTCTTCGCGGCGTACCTGGGCTGGCTGGGAGTCTTCCTGACCGGCTCCGACACAGCGTCCAACGCTCTCTTCGGCAGCCTCCAGCGGATCACCGCTCAGCAGCTTCACTTGAACGAAGTCCTGATCGTCGCCACGAACTCGACGGGCGGCGTCATGGGCAAGATGATCGACGCGCAATCCATCATGGTCGCCTGCGCGGCCTGCTACGACGACGAGGAGGAGCGATCCCATGCCCTGGGTCCTATCTTCCGCAGGGTCTGGTGGCATTCCGTGGCCGGAGCCGCGATCATCGGCCTGATCGCGTTCCTCCAGGCCTACGTGTTCCCGGCGATGATTCCCGCTCTGACGCCCAAGTGACAGGAACATGGCCACAGGCATCGACATTCTTTCCAAGCCGCCGTCGAGCGGCGGGGAGGTCCTGTCCGCTGAGGCCCTCGCCTTCGTTGAGAAGCTTCACCGGCAGTTCCAGCGGACGCGCCAGTCCCTTCTGAAGCGCCGGGCCGAGCGGCGGGCGGCTGCGAGAGGCGGTCGAGATCCTAGATGGGCTCGTGGAGAAGCAGGAGTTCACCGAGCTCCTCACCTTGCCCGTCTGCCAGTACCTGGAGTAGAAAGAGGCGAATGAGCTCGGCTCCGGCGGCCGTGCCTCGTAGCGTCGCCGAACAGATGGCGGCCATCGTGGGGGCGAGCCACTGCATCTCGGAAGAGGCCGACCTGCGCACCTACGAGTGCGACGGCTTGACGGGTGTGCGCGTCCGGCCCGGGCTCGTCGTTCTACCGGGCTCGACCGAGGAAGTTGTCCGCGTGGTCCGGCTGGCGCGCGAGGCGAACATGCCGATCGTGCCGCGCGGCTCTGGCACCGGCCTCTCGGGCGGAGCGCTGCCGGTGCCGGGCTGCGTCGTCGTCGCGCTCTCCCGCATGAAGCGGATCCTGGAATTGGACCTCGAGAACGGTTGGGTCCGGGTCGAACCGGGGATCGCCAACCTGGATGTCTCGAAGGCCGTCGGCCCCGCCGGCTACTACTACGCTCCCGATCCCTCCTCGCAGAGCATCTGCTCGATCGGAGGAAACGTCGCCGAGAACTCGGGCGGCGCCCACTGCTTGAAATACGGTTTCACGGCCAACCATGTGCTGGGCGCGCGGCTCGTGCTCGCGGACGGCTCGGTCGTCGACCTGGGCGGCCCGGTGCTCGACACGCCCGGCTATGACCTTCTGGGGGTCCTCGTCGGGAGCGAAGGCCTTTTGGGCATCGTGACAGAGGTGGTGCTGCGCCTGCTGCGCAAGCCGCAGGCCACTCGGACCTTCTTTGCGACGTTTCCATCCACCGACGAGGCCGGCAACGCCGTCTCGGCGATCATCGCGTCGGGGATCGTGCCGGCCGCCATCGAGATGATGGACAAGCTCGCGATCGTGGCGGCCAAGGCCGCCACCGGTGTGGACTGGCCGGTGGTGGGCGCGGCCCTCTTGATGGACGTGGACGGGCCGCTCGCCGAAGTCGAGCACACGGCTGACAACGCGGTGGAGCTCGCGCGGGCGGCTGGCGCGCTCGAGATCCGGCGGCCCCGGGACGAGGCGGAGCGCGCGCTCATGTGGAAGGGGAGGAAGAGCGCGTTTGCCGCCGTAGGGCGGATCAGCCCGAACTACACCGTGCAGGACGGCGTCATTCCGCGCTCGGAGATCGCCAAGGTCCTGCGCGAGATCGACGACATGACGCGAAAGAGAGGCCTGCGCGTCGCCAATGTCTTCCATGCCGGGGACGGCAACCTTCACCCGCTCGTGCTCTACGACGCCAGCGTGCCCGGGCAGGAGCAAAGCGCCGAGGAGCTCGGGGGCGAGATCCTGCGGATGTGCATTCGCTACGGCGGCTCGATCACCGGCGAACACGGGGTGGGAACCGACAAGGCGGTCTACATGGGCGAGATGTTCTCGGCGGACGATCTCGAGACGATGGGGCTCGTGCGGTGCGCGTTCGACCCCGAAATCCGGTTCAACCCCGGCAAGGTCTTTCCGACGCCTCGACTCTGCGGCGACCGGCCCGGCAAGGCCTGGCGGGAGTGATGACGCCCGCGCGCCCCGGGACGGAGGCCGACGCGATCCTGGGCGTACGGCCCGAGGCAGTCTACGAGCCGTCCACCGTCGAGGAGGCGGTCGAGGTCGTGCGCGAGTCCGGACGCGGCAAGAAACGGCTCGCCTTCGTCGGGGGAGGCACGGATCTCTCGCTCGGCGCTCCCCCTGCGGGCCTCGACGCCGTTCTCAAGACCGGAGGCCTGGCGCGGGTGATCGAGCACGCCCCTTCCGACCAGATCGTCATCGCCGAGGCCGGACTGACGCTCGCGGCTCTGCAAGCCACGCTCGCCTCCCATCGCCAGAGGCTCGCGCTCGACCCGCCGTTGCCGGCGCGCGCGACGCTGGGCGGAATCGTTGCGGCCAACGGGTTCGGTCCGCGTCGCGCCCGCTACGGCTCGGTGCGCGACCTGATCATCGGCGTCTCTATCGTCCGCTCGGACGGGACTGTCGCTCGCGGCGGCGGGAAGGTCGTGAAGAACGTCGCGGGCTTCGACCTGCCGAAACTGATGGTGGGCTCCCTCGGGACGCTGGGCTTGATCGCGACCGTGACGTTCCGGCTCTACCCTCTGCCCGAGCAGTCGGAGACGCTTCTCCTGCCCGGCCGCAGCGCCCGCGAGCTGCGAGCGCTCGTCGGACGCTTGCGCGAAGCGCAGCTGGAGCCGGCGTCGGCCGTCGCGTTCTGGAAGGAGGGCGGAAGCTTCGATTTCGCCGTCCGCTTCGAAGGGTTCAGCAAGGGGGTCGCCGAACAGTGCGAGCGTTTCGCCTCGCTTGTGCTGGGTGAGACGGGCACCGCCTGCGACAGGCTCGAGCGAGCCGTGGCCGAGGCGCTCTGGGCGCGGCACGACGCGCTCCGATCCGAGTCGTCCTTCCGCGCGAAGCTCGCCGCTCTGCCGTCTTCCATCGAATCGATTGCGGCCGAGATGCTGCCGCCGGTTCTCTCGGCGCTCGAGAATCCGGGGTGGATGTGGTACGCCACGCTCGGCCTCGGTTTCGTCGCGGGTGAGCCGCGGTCCGCCGAGGCGCTTGCGGCCGCCGTGGAAGCGACGCGGGCGCGGCTGTCGCGGCAGGGCGGCACGCTGGCGCTCCAGGCGGCGCCCGCCTCGGTGCGCGAGAGGGTCGACGTCTGGGGTCCGCCGCCCGCGGCTCTTTCCCTCATGAAGAGCGTCAAGGAGCGCCTCGATCCGGACCGCCGACTTTCGCCCGGCCGCTTCGTGGGTGGCATCTGATGGCATCGGCCGCGCCGGAAGCTCTCTCCGCGGGCAGCGGCGCGCCTTTGCGACGAAGCCTGCTGGACGATTGCGTCCACTGCGGCTTCTGCCTTCCCACCTGCCCGACGTGGGTCTCGTGGGGCGAGGAGATGGACTCGCCTCGCGGCCGCATCGACCTCATGCGGGGCTTAGCCGAGGGCAAGATCGGCTGGAGCGACACCGTCGCCAGGCACTTCGACCGCTGCTTAGGCTGCATGGCCTGCGTGACGTCCTGCCCGTCGGGCGTGCGTTACGACGTGCTGATCGAGCAGACGCGCGCCAAGCTCGAGAAAGAGAGCCCGCGCGGCGCCTTCGACCGGCTGCACCGGAAGATGCTCTTTCAGGTCTTGCCGTATCCCGGGAGGCTCCGCGCGCTGGCGACCCTTCTGCTCCTCTACTCGAAGAGCGGGCTGCAGTGGCTCGTGCGGGCGAGCGGTCTCTTGAAGCTCGCTCCCGCCCGGGTTCGGCAGCTCGATGCGCTCTTGCCGCCGCTTCGACCGAGCGATCTGTCGGCGGAGCTGCCGCAGCGCGTCCCTGCCCTGGGCCCGCGGCGAGCGCGCGTCGGTCTGGTGGCCGGCTGCGTTCAGCGCGTCTTCTTTCCGGGCGTCCACCGGGCGACGATTTCCGTGCTGGCCGCCGAAGGGTGTGAGGTCATCGTGCCGGCGGGGCAGGGCTGCTGCGGCGCGCTCTCGATCCACGCCGGGCGCGAGGCGGAGTCACTCGATTTCGCGCGGGATCTCATCGCGAGCTTCGAGACGGCGGGCGAGCTCGACGCCATTCTCGTCAACGCGGCCGGCTGCGGATCCAACTTGAAGGACTACGGACGCCTGTTCGCCAAGGATCCGCAATGGGCATCCCGCGCGTCCGACTTCCGGGCGAAGGTGCGCGACGTGACGGAATTCCTGGCGAAATTGCCGCCCGTGGCAGAGCGCCACCCGATCGCCGCCCGGGTCGCGTATCACGACTCCTGTCACCTGGCGCATGCCCAGGGCATTGCCCAGCAGCCACGCGAGCTTTTGCGCGGCATTCCTCAGCTGACGCTCCTGGAGGTTCCCGACGGTGACCAGTGCTGCGGCAGCGCCGGTATCTACAACTTGGTCGAGCCAGAGAGCGCCGACGAGATCGGCCGGCGAAAGGTCGAGAACATTCTGAAGACGAAAGCGGATTTCCTGGCCAGCGCCAATCCCGGCTGCACGCTCCAGATTGCCAAGTTCCTGCGGGAGCGGGGCGTCAAGCTCCCCGCCGCGCACCCCATCGAGATCCTCGACGCCTCGATCGCCGGCCGGCCGATGCCCTAGCCCGCACCATTCATGAACGACTCCGGCCGCCGCTCCGATCCCAGGGGTACGGGGGGCGCCGTGTGCCCCCCGCTCATGGATGTCCGCCGAATGCATCGTCAGCGCTCCTCTGCGATGCATATGGCATCGCCGTCGTCGCGCCTCGCCTCGACGAAAAATCTCTGTCGCGGACATCATGTCTCCGGTTTGGAGAAACGGATCTCCTCGGAACAAGGCTCTGGCTCAGTCACTTCCCCGTGTCTCGGCCGGGTGTCCATGAATAATCCGGGCTAGGGTCGGAGAGCCCCTTCCATGATCCGTCAGGACATTCTTCAGAGATTCCCAGGCTTGTTCGCGACCAGGAAGGTGAACGGGCGAGACATCGATGTCGAAGAGACGATCGCCATGCTCACTCGAGAGTTGCGCCCGGAGATCGCAGCGGCGCTGACCGCACGCCGGCGGCTGCTCGAGTCTCGCGAGCCTGTCCGGAAGAAATACGGGTGGCCGAGGTGGGACGAGACCTTCCAGGACCCGGTGAGCGGGAAGCCATGGACATTTCGGCACATCGTGCAAGGGCTGATCGACAACTTCTTCGGGCGCGAGAGCGAGTGGCGCTGGCGGCTCAACGACGAGGTGCCCGTCCCGAAGGATGCCCACCCATTGACGAATCCGGGCCTGGAGCTCACCGGGCCCTGGCATCCGTTGGATATGGCATTCAACGCCTTGAACAGCCCGGCACCGATGAACATGCCGGATTTTGAAGACGCCTCTCCCCCCCATTTCCGACCCGACGGCACGCCGACGAACGAGCCGATCGGGATCTTCGCGGCCATGCAGAACGCCAAGGAGGTCTTCGAGGGACGCTGGAACGGACGCCCTTATGAGGTGGTGAAGAAAGGAAAAAAACGGCTTTACGCAATCAACACCCCTCCCGAGAAATGGCCGACGCGCTTCGCCCGCCCACCCAGCATCCACGTGCGCTACGACCACATCACCGTCGATGGCGAGCCGGCGCCCGGGATGATCGCCGTTGTCGTCGTTTGGGTCGTCAACAATTACGAGGCGCTGCATCGGGCCGGCACCGGCATCTATTTCTACATTCCGAAGCTGCAGACTCCACGGGAAGCCCTGATCGTGGAAAAGCTGCTGGCGGGGATGGAGGGGGTCATTGGCGTGCCCGTCGGCACGATGAAGATCAAGATGCTGTACGAAGAAGGCAACGCCGGCCGTTTTCTTCCGGCCATCGCGTGGGTGCTGCGGAGGAGGCTCCTGGGTACGAACGTCGGCCGCTGGGACTACCTGGGCAGCCTGATCGAGATCTGGAAGGACGATGCCGAGGGCATCTTTCCTGATCCGCAGACGATCGGCATGGCGTCGCCCAACATGATCGCCTATCAACGTTACAACGCGCTCACGATGCTGATGGCCGGCATGAAGAATGGGGAGCTCAGCACGGCGGGCCCCATCGGCGGCATGGCGGCGGTGATGATTTACCAGTCCGGCGATCCGTACGGTCGCTCGCGATACAACCCGCTCGCTCTGCGGGCAATGGTGGTGGACAAAGTCCGCGAGCGTCTTCTGGGTCTGGCTTTCCTACCGGAGGAGCCGCTTGCGACCGGTCAGCCCCCCACACTGGAAGACATTCTCGCTGGCCGGGTGAAGGGACGGCTCTTTGATGCCTATCGGCAAAGCTGGGTGGCCAGCCCGGAACCGGGCTACGTCGCGGCGGGCAACACACCCTTGCGCACCCCTCTGGCGCAACTGCAATCACTTCTCGATGCACGGCTCGAGACGGCGGATGTGAAAGGCAAACCGGTGCCGACGGTCGGGAGCGGTCTCTCGGATGCGGAGCGTCAGCTCCTGCAATCCCGCGGCTTGCTGGACGGGCAGGGCAAGATCACGCCCCTGGTCCTCGACAGGCGAAAACTGGACAGCCCCGAAGCGCTCTTCAGCCAGGAGCTTTGGGACGCGATCTATGCCGTGCCAAAGGGCGAGATCACCATCGAGCACATTCAGCACGTCTTCTACATGGCGGCGAACTACGGCTTCCAGATCTTGAACGGCAACTTTGCCGCTGCCATCGACGACTACGAGCTCAAACTTCGGTTCATGAACGACCTTGCCACTTACCGGATCGACGTCAACTGGCTATGGACACTCGTTCATCACCGGGCGGCCATCACCAGGGACGGCTACCTCAAGCGGCCCGTGCTGACGGAGGATGGCGTTGAACCGGCCGAAAGCGCCGAGCGCATTTCGGCCGGCACCCGCTTTACGCCGGAGTTGTTCCAGAAGCTCTGGGGCTACCACAACGAGTGGACGTACGCGTTTTTCGCCGAGCTGGATCGCCGCGGCGACCCCGGCCGTTTCGACCGCGCCAAGGCACCCGTGATCATGGAGCTGCTGAAGCGGCAGCTGCTGTCGCAGCGCTGGATCCAGCACAGCGCCCGCGTCCTTTTCGTCGTGGGACAGGCCAGCGACCATGAGCGCGCGCAGATTCTGGAGGCGATCTTCGATCTGTCCCGCGAGGAGATCGTCAGGCGAGTGGCAGCCGGCGCCTCGAGCCGTGCCGCGTTGGCCGCGCACGATTATGTCTATGACGTCTTTCCGGATGTCGGATAGCAAGGTCGAGAACATCCTGAAGACGAACGCGGATTTCTTGGCCAGCGCCAATCCCGGCTGCACGCTTCAGATCCAATAGATCCTGCGAGGACGGGACATGACGCTTCCCGCCGCGCACCCCATCGAGAGTCTGGCCGCATCGATCGCGGGACGGCGATTTTCCGAAGAAGCCGGAGACTGAAGATCCCGAGCGAGCCAGGTGCGGTTCGAAAAGAGCCCGCGCTGTCCAGGATCAGGGCATGGGTCTCAAAAACAGACACACGATGGTAGCGAAATGATCGTGCATCGCTCCACCCCTTTCGGGCAACCTCCATCGGGAGAAGAACTTGCGCGTTGCCTGGGCCACTCCGAAGGGCTGGCTTCGCTCTTGCTATTTGGTGTCGCGACAGACAAAGGAGGGCGATATGGATTCAGCTCAGAAGAAACAAACGACTGCGAAGCAGGGTTTCGCTGCCGGCACGGTTTTCGGCGCACTCACGGTTGTCCTGCTCCTGGGCGGCGCCTTTTCCTCTCTGGGGACAGCTCCGGACAAGGCAGCTGGATCGAGAGAGAGGCAGGGGATCTCGGTGTCATCCGACGCGGGATCGCAGGTCATCGAGGCGGGTGAGGCGAACGCGGAGCTCGACGTCCTCGATCTTCAGCTCGACTGACCGGCGCCGGGCATCGTAAGCAAGTAACAATATACAAATTGTTATTCGAGGGCGGCCGAGAGGCCGCCCTCTCGGTTTTCTGGAGCACGGCTGTTCGTCGTCTGCAGGTCGCGTGGCGTGTTCGCATCTCAGCGACGATCCACTAGACTCTCGGGTCAAACGGACGGATCACCCTTTCGAGTCGCGGGAGGATTTCGCTCTTGATCCTCGTGGTCGGCGCCACCGGGCAGCTCGGGACGGCCGTCGTCCGAAGGCTGACCGCTACGGGACGCCCCGTGCGCGCCTTCGTGCGCCCGGGTTCTACCGCGCGCGCTGTCCCGGGACCGGAGCTCGCGCTGGGGGACCTGCGCGTGCCGGCGGACGTCGACCGGGCCTGCCGCGGCGTCGGGGCGGTGATCTGCACGGCCAATTCGATCCTGCCGGCGCCGGGCGACCGGGTCGGAGAGGTCGAGCACGGCGGCTACGGAAACCTCCTCGAGGCCTGCCGGCGGCACGGCGTGAAACAGTTTGTCTTCATATCGGCACCCGTATCGCCGCTAGACGAGAAGGTGCCTCCCATTCGTTGGAAGCGGTGGAACGAGGGACGCATCCGGGAGAGCGGCATCTCCTACACGATCTTCCGAGCTCCGCCTTTCATGGACTCCTGGCTCGCGGTGATCGGCAGCCGATTGCCCCTGCGAGGCTCGGAAAACCCGACGCTCGGCCGTCCCTTCTGGTTCTCTCGAGCTTACTTGCGAGCCGTGGGCAACCTGATGGAGCGCAGGGGATGGGCGCTCGTGCAGGGCCCGGCGCAACGTACGACCTCCTTTCTCGCCGTCCGGGACGCCGCTGCCTTTCTGGTGAACGCGATCGGCCATCCTTCCGCCCGCGACGCGATTTTCGAAATCGGCGGACCGGAGGCGCTCTCCTGGACGGACGTCGTCGAGATCTACTCCCGGATCCTGGGCCGGCCCATCCGCGCCTTCGCCGTGCCTCCTGCCGTTTACCGCGCGCAGCAGCTTCTCTGGAAGCCATTCTCAGCCGCCGCCTCGAACCAGATGGGACTCAACTGGCTCCTGGCCTCCGGCGACACCGTGGTCGACATGCGTGAGACGGCTCCGCTCTTTCGCGTGACGCTGACAACGGTGGAGGAGTTTCTCCGCGAGAAGGCGGGACTCGAAGAGCAGGAACGCTCGGTCCTGGCTTGAGGACCTTAGACCTTAGACCGTCTCCTTCCCCCCGCCGAGCTTCTCGTACAGCGTATAGAGCGCCTGCGTGCCGTCATCCCCCCGTCCTTCGGCCTCGAGGGCGATCAAGAGCTGATGGACGAGTGAGGTGCCGGGCAGCGGCAGCTTCTTCTCGCGCGACGTCCGGAGGACGATCGCGAGGTCCTTCTGCTGGTGCTTGATCGCGAAGGCGGGCTTGAAGTCCCGGTCGATCATCTTCTTGCCCAGCACTTCCAGGGCCCAGGAGTTGGCAGCGCCGGCGGTGAGCGCTTCGTGGAGAGCGGGCAGGGGCAGACCCGCCTTCTTCGCGAAGGAGAGCGCCTCGGAAACCGCCATCAGGTTGACGCCGACGAGAATCTGGTTGGCCGCCTTGCCGAGCTGGCCGAATCCGGAAGGGCCCAGGTGCGTGATGCGTTTGCCCATGGCCGCGAAAATCGGGCGCGCCTTCTCGAGAGCGGCCGCCTCGCCGCCGACGAAGAACGTGAGCGTCCCTTCGATCGCGCCCTTCTGCCCTCCTGAGACCGGAGCGTCGAGTAACGCGATGCCCTTGTCGGCCAGAGTCTGCGCGATCCTCTGCGCGGCCTCGGCGGCGATGGTGGACGTGTCGATCACGATCGATCCGGTTTGAGCGCCGGCCGCCGTTCCGTTCTTTCCGAGGTGGACCTCTTCGACCTCCGGAGCGTCCGGGACGGAGGAAACGATGACGTCGCTCTCTTTCCCGACCTCCGCGGCCGTCCGGACCGCGCGGACGCCCGCGACCGCCTGGGCAAACTTTTCCGCCTTTTCGAAATGGCGCGTCGTGACCGTGAGCGGGAATCCGGCCTTCGCGAGATTGCGTGCCATGGGAAGGCCCATCGTCCCGAGGCCAATGAATCCGACGCGCATATTCGTCATATCAGTAGCTCTGCGAGGCTCCGGTAGCCCCGGTGTTTAACTCTCTCGGCTGCCGGTCGCGAAGCGACCGCCGCAGCCGAAAGCCTGTCGACTGTCGACTCTTCATTTCACCGACCCGACCGTGAATCCCGCGATGAAGCGGTCCAGGAAGAGGTTGTAGAGGACTGCGATCGGCAGCGAGGCGACGAGGCACGCCGCCATCAGAGATCCCCAGTAATAGACATCGCCGCGCACGAGGAAGATCGGTATTCCCACGCCCACCATCTGATTGGACTCGGGGGAGATGAAGGTCAAGGCATAGACGAATTCCTGGGTCACCAGCGTGAAGGCGAAAATGACGACTGTCAGGATTCCGGAAACGGAGATCGGCACGACCATCTTGATGAAGGCGCCGAAGCGGCTCAGACCGTCCACCATGGCGGCGTCTTCCAGCTCTTTCGGGATGGACTTGAAAAACCCCATGAGCAGCCAGATGGAGAAGGGGATCGTCATGCTCGGATAGACAAGCACCACGGAAAAGATGCTGTCCTGCAGGCCGAGGATCGCGACCACCCGCGAGAGAGGGATGAAGAGCAGCGTCGGGGGGATCAGGTAGGTGAGAAAGATCGCGATCCCCAGCCGCTCGCCCCAGCGGCCGGTCAGGCGGGCGAGCGCATACGCGGCCGGTAGGGCTAGGAGAAGGGTGATGGCGACGACGAGCACGCCCACGAGCGCCGTATTCCCGAGCCACCGTACGAACCGGGTCTGGGTGAACAGAAAACGCAGGTGTTCGAGCGTCGGCGGGAGGTTGAACAGGAAGGGATTGTTCTCGACGGTGTAGAGGTCGATGTTCTGCTTGAACGTGGCGATGAGCATCCAGAAGAAGGGGAATGCCAGGGCGACGGTGAAGAACGTCAGGATGAGAACCTTCAGGATCCTGGGACCAGACTTGCGGAGCACCGCGCGTTCCATCACGTCACTTCCGTACGGTGCGCGATACGAAGCATCAAGTAGGCGACCGCCACGAGCACCGGCACAAGGAAGAGCGAAATCGCGGCTCCCGCGGCGAGATCGCTTCCCGCAATCCCCGTGGCGAAGGCGAGCGACGGCAGGGTCTGGGTGGAATCGAAGGGCCCGCCAGCGGTCAGGATGTAGACCACCGTCATGTCGGTAAAGGTGAAGATGATCCCAAAGAGGACAGCCACCGAGAGGATCGGCGTCATCATCGGGATGTTGATCTGAAAGAGGGTGCGCCAGAAGCCCGCCCCGTCGATCGCGGCCGCCTCCGGGATTTCCCTGGGGATGGCGGAGCGTCCCGCCAGCATGATCACGGTTGAGAAGGGGATCAGACGCCAGCAATGCACGAGGATGACGGAGGCCATGGCGAGGTGCGGCTCCCCCAACCACATCGGCGCGCTGTACGGCTTGTAGAAGTGCAGGGCGACCAGCACCCAGGTGATGACGCTGTAGATGGAGTCCAGGATCCACTTCCAGCCGATGGTGCCGAGAGAAACTGGAGCGACCCAGGGCAGCAGGATCAGAAAGCGAACGAAACCGCGGCCGCGGAAGGGCTTCTCCAGGGCGATCGAGAGAATGTTCGAGCACACGATCACGATCACCTGGGCGCTGATCGTGAACACGATGGAGTTGCGCAGCGCCTTGCGGAAGCTGGGGCTGTGCAGAATGCTGCGAAAATTCTCCAGGCCGACGTAATGAAATCCCGCAGTGCCGATGCGCGCGTCGCTGAAGGCGTAGAGGACCGCGAGGACGAAGGGAACCCCGATCAGAAGGGCGATGTAGAGCACCGACGGCGCAAACATCGCGATCCCGAGGGCTGGAATCTGGGCCGCCCCCACCGCTTGCCGCTTCGTTCGGTTCACTTCCAAAGGTCGTACCGCGCCTGGGTGCGTTTCTGCGTCTCTCGGTCGAAGAACTTCAGGTGCTTCTCGGAGACCGCGAAGGCGTGCACGCTCCCCATCTCGTACTTGGCGACATGGCTGGCGGACAGGCGCGAGACGACTTTCTTTCCCTCGGAGCGCCCGCCCTCCAGGGTTCCGTAGATGAGTCGTTCCGCGCCCAGGTACTCCTGGTGGCTGATCCGGAAGCGCAGCGAGACGAACGGCCCCTCCCGGTCGGTCACGCGTATTTCCGCCGGGGCGGCCGCCCGGCCTGCCAGCTGCGTGACGGGGAAGAAGTGCTCCGGGCGGAAGCCCGCGATCACGTCTCCCTGCTCGACGAGGTTCATCGGGGGAGACCCGAGAAAGGTCGCTACGAACGTGTCGGCCGGATCGTCATAGACATCGGCGGCCGATCCGATCTGGCGGACCTCACCGAAGTTCATCACGACGATCCGGTCTCCCATCGCCATGGCCTCGATCTGGTCATGCGTCACGTAAATCGTCGTCGTCCCGACGCTCTGGTGGAACCGCTCGAGCTCCTCGCGGGCCGAGGCGCGCAGCTTGGCATCCAGGTTCGAGAGGGGCTCGTCCAGCAGAAACACCGCCGGCTCGCGCACGATGGCGCGCGCGAGTGCCACGCGCTGCCGCTCGCCGCCGGAGAGCTCCCGAGGCTTTCGGTCGAGCAGCTTGTCGATCCCGAGCAGCCCCGCCGCCCATTCGACCTTCTTGCGGTGCTGCTCCTTGGGGACGTTCTGGGCTTTCAGCGGAAAAGCGATGTTCTTGTAGACCGTGAGGTGCGGATAGAGCGCGTAGCTCTGGAAGACCATGGCGATTCGTCGCTCGCGCGGCGAGAGCCGGTTTACGACACGACCGCCGATCAGGATTTCGCCGGAGGTGGGGGTTTCCAGGCCGGCGATCATTCGGAGAAGAGTGGTCTTCCCGGAGCCCGAAGGCCCCAGGAAGACCAGAAACTC
>JBKPDV010000294.1:0-10068 GCA_046728075.1 Acidobacteriota bacterium
CCGTACGACGGCTCGTACTGATAGACCGTGCGCTTCTCCGAGAAGATGTAGGAGCACCCCGACAGGCCCGCGAGCAACGGCACGGCCGCGAAAAGGGCCCAGAATCGGCCGCCCGGAGCCCATCCCCGACCGCCGCCGCGAAAAACTCTCGAGCGCGGCGCGCTTGCGACGCCATCGGAGCTCAGAAGTAACATGGGACAGATGTTGCGCAAGCGCCCTCTTCGCCCGATAAAGCCGAAAGTCTACCGAATCCACGTCGAGTCATATCTCGTCGTCCTCGCGGTTGTTTTCGCGCTTTCCATCGCCATCTCCCTGCTCTCACAGCCGAAAGAGATCTCCTACGCGCTGCGCCACGAGTTCACCGTGCGGGACGACGCGTTCCTTCCCTCGGCGCATGCTCTGGCGAACCCGTCGCCTGTGAAGGGAAATCGGCTCGAGATCCTTTCCAACGGCGACGAGTTTTTCCCCGCGATGCTCGGGGCGATTCAAGCTGCCAAGAGTACCGTCAACCTGGAGACTTACATCTTCTGGTCCGGAGAGATTGGCGGGCAGTTTCGCGACGCGCTGGCGGCGGCCGCGAAGCGCGGCGTCCAGGTGCGTGTTCTCTTGGACGGAGTCGGGACGGGAAGGAAGCTCGCCGAGAGCGACGTGCGGGCGATGCAGACGGCGGGTTGTCTCGTGGAGTTCTATCACCAGGTGCGCCCCTGGATGATCGACGTGATCAACAACCGGACCCACCGGCGCGTTCTCATCGTGGATGGCCGCATCGGCTTCACCGGCGGCGCGGGAATTGCCGACGTCTGGTTGGGCCACGCCGATTCTCCCGAGCATTGGCGCGACGTCCAGGTCCGAGTGGAAGGGCCCGTCGTGGCGGAATTGCAGGCCGCCTTTCAGGAGACCTGGGGCGAGGCCCACGGCGAGATCCTGGTCGGTGATCGGTTTTATCCCAGGCTCGAGGCGGTGGGGCCTGCGCGCGCGCAGGTGATCCCATCGACGCGCCGGGCGCCGAGCTCGGCCACGAAGCTCCTTTACGCTGTCTCGATCGCGGCCGCGACGCAACGAATCTGGCTCGCCAACTCTTATTTCGTTCCCGACGGCGACACGATCCGGCTCTTCTCCGATGCCGCGCGGCGCGGCGTCGATGTCCGCATTCTCGTTCCGGGGAAGGTCAATGACGTTCCGATGACCAAGGCCGCGGGGAAATCCGGTTTTGGAGAGCTCCTGCGCGCGGGCATCCGAATCTACGAGTACCAGCCGACGATGATTCACACCAAGACGATGGTGGTCGACGGTCTCTTCTCGACTGTCGGTTCGACGAACTTCGACAATCGGTCGTTCCGTCTCAACGAAGAGCTCAACCTGACCGTCGCGGACGAAGCCTTCGCGCGTCGTCTCGAACAGATTTTCGAAGAGGACCTCAAACACTCCCGCCTTTACACCCTGGAAGAGTGGTCCCACCGGTCCATCAAGGAGAGGCTCTTGGAATCGGCCATCCAGCCTTTCCGGTCTCAGCTCTAGACGCCGAGGGCGCTACCTGACAACTCTGCAAAAGGCTGTAACGTTTTCTGCCGAGAACTGACACTTCCCGTCATTTTTCCTCTGCAAGCTGGTCCGTAAACCATTCACTCTAAAACCTTTTGACAACCGCACCGAGTGGCGAACCGCTTGCACTAGAGACAAGCGAGGCTCAAAACCTCACCTCCTCCTTTCGCCCCCCGGGCGGCCCCACCCCGACCCGGGGCTTTTTTTGTCTAGACGCAGGTTCCGCCACGACCATCTTCGCTTCGGCACGCTTTGCGCTTGGGCAATGGACGGGGGGACGGGGGGAGTGGGAGACGGGGGGAAAGACAACCCCCAGTCCCCCCGTCACCCCGTCCCCCCGTCGAAAGCAGCAGCCGAAGCGGCCGTGAGAGCGAGAAGGACGCGCTGGTATGTTCTCGCTCGATGAGAGTCCTGGCCGGCGACATCGGCGGCACGAAGACAGCAATGGCGATCGCTGAAATAGGGGAGCGGCACCTTTCGATCCGCCGCTTCGAAAGGTATTTGAGCGCTGATTTTGGGTCTCTCGAAGAGATCCTCGAAGACTTCCTTGCCAGCGAGCGCCGCCGTCCTTCCGTGGCCGGGTTCGGAGTGGCCGGTCCGGTGCGTTCGGGTCGCGCGAAGATCACGAAGCTTCCCTGGATCATTGACGAGCAGCGGGTTGCTCGCGCGACAGGTGTTGCGCGGGTCCGCGTCTGGAACGACTTCGTCGCGGCGGCGCTGGGGATCTCCTATCTCCGCTCCCGCCAGCTGGTCACGCTCGCGCGCGGGCACGCAGAGGTCGACGGTCCCATCGGAGTCATCGGCGCGGGGACCGGCCTCGGTCAGGCGGCGCTTGTTGCGGTCGGCGGTCGCTACCAGCCGCTCTCCTCGGAAGGGGGCCATGCTGATTTCGGGCCACGCGACGCGACCGAAGACCGGCTGGTCAGCTTCGTGCGCGGCCAGTTTGGCCGTGCCAGCCGGGATCGGCTGTTGTCGGGCCAGGGGCTGACGCTCATCTACGATTTCTTGAAGGCCGACGGTTTCGCGAAGGAGACGGACTCCGTGGCGCGGGCCTTCCAGGAGGAGGACCGGGCCGCGGTGGTCAGCCGGTTCGGACTGGAGAAATCCGATCGGCTCTGCGAGGAAACGCTGCGGCGCTTCGTTTCGATCTACGGATCAGAGGCGGGCAACCTCGCCTTGCAGTATCGAGCTACTGGCGGAATCTACGTGGGAGGAGGCATCGCGACACGGATCCTTCCCGCCCTCAAGGAACCCGATTTTCTGGAGTCCTTTTGCGCGAAGCCTCCAATGGAAGAACTTCTCAGGAAAATACCGATTCGAGTCGTCCGAGAGCCGAGGCTGGGCCTTTTCGGCGCTGCCGCGGCCGCTTACCGGATCTCGATCGAGACCACGCGTCCTTCGCGAAGGACGAGAACGCGTCCCAGGCGGCGGTAGGTCCACCGGAACTTCTCCACGCCATCCTCTTTGAATTGTTCGATCTCGTCGGGACGCCCGACCAAATCCCGAACTTCGTCCGCCTTCATCCCTTCCTTGAGCGTTCCGACGGGGACCGACTCGTCTTTGCCCACAACGGGGGCAGCCTCCGACTCTACCCTCCTATGCTCGGATTCCTTGACAGCCGCCTTCGACCCGAAAATCGGACGAGTCAGATCATCAACAATTCCTGAAACGGTCGGGCGCGTGCGATAGATCCAATACCCGATCCCGACGACCAGGGCGAGAAGCAGGAGCTTGCGGCCCTTCATTGCGAAACCAGTGTACTCCCCGCGTCGCTTCCGCTTACTCGGCTCCGCGGCACGCGCCTCCTCCCCTCTGGGAGACTTCGCACGCCGCGGGCTGATGTCAATGGGTAGCGGAAATCGGAGGGCGCTCTTGTTTCGTCGACCCGATGCAGCGAGCTCGCGGCCGGCGACGGCTTAGCGGATCTGCAGCTCTGAGGTGGCGCGGTTGGCGCGGCCGACGAGATCCCCTATCTTCTGGAGACACCACTCGCGCTGCTCGGGCCGGATCGTCCAGGAAACCTCCGCGGGAGAAAACACGGCATCCTCAAGCGAAGGCTCTTCTCCGTCGCGGCCGCGAGTCCGTTCCTCTCGGAGCATCGACCGCCGCGCGTGACGAAGGGCTTCGAGATCCTCCAGATCGTCGGTTTCGATCCCGAAACGCAGAGTCACTTCGTGCGCGAGCTCGAGCGCGTTCGAGCCGTGCGAGTAGCCGTCGCGCAGCGAGCCGGGCGTCTCCAGGGGACTGATGCGCAGAGACATGCCCTCTTCTTAGAGCGAAGCGCGTGCCGCGGCCGATCGCGAAGCACAACTTCTTGCCTGAATACGACTTGGCTGAAACCCGGTCTCCCGACAACACCCTCCGACCCGAGAAGAGCGTCACCTTTCGTAACAGCATTCCAGCCGTTTATGCTCCAGGACCGCTCCACGGCAAGCCCAGAGTTTCCCTGTCACGCCGACGCGAAAACCGTCCGGGTCGCGGCGCGCGAAGTCTCCCAGAGGGGAGGAGGCGGGCGCCGCGGGAGCGTGAGTGAGTGAGGGACCAGGCGAGCGGTCGAGCCCCTTTGGGCGAGCCGCTCGTCGGTGGCGAAGCCAGGTCCCGATCGAACGGAAGCGACGTGTGGAGGCGCGCGCCGCGGGAGCGTGAGCGCGCGATGGACCAGGCTCGCGGTCGAGCCCCTTTGGGCGAGCCGCGAGCCGGTGCGCCGAAAGGCGCAGGTCCGGAGGAAGCGGAAGCGACGTGGGTCGAGCCCCTTTGGGCGAGCCGCGAGCCGGTCCGCCGAAAGGCGCAGGTCCCGAGTAAGCGGAAGCGACGTGGCCGGTGCGCCAAAGGCGCAGGTCCCGAGTAAGCGGAAGCGACGTGGCCGGTGCGCCAAAGGCGCAGATCTCGAGTAAGCGGAAGCGACGGTCTATACCTGAAGCCCGCTGATCGCTTCGCGCGCGCGGTTGGCCCGTTCCACGAGCTCACCGATCTTCTCGCGGCACCAGGCCGCCTGCGACGCCAACACGAACCAGCGAATCTCAGTCGGAGTGAACGTGGGATGCTCCATCGAAGGCTCGTCCCATTCCAGGCCGCGCGTGCGCTCCTCGCGAATCATCGCCCGGCGCGCATAACGCAGCGCCTCGACGTCTTCCGCGCTGCCGAGGTTCAACCGGAATCGAAGCGTGACGTGGCGCGACAGATCGATGCGCAGAGCCTGCGCCGAGAGATCGGGCGAGGTCGAGACATCGGTCGTTTCCGTATATCGAATGGGACTCATTGGAACCTCTGATTATACCCTCGCCGGGTTTCGGCTGGAGCCGATCCATTTGCTTCAGAGGGATCGGCCTCCGCCTCCTATGATCCGTCTCTCATTCCCAACGGGCAAGGCTCACCCGGCTTTCGCGCCGGGAGGGTCAGGAGGCACGTAAATACATGAGCGATCAGATGGTTCCCATCACGGTGGCCTTCGCGACGACGCGCGATGCCGCCACGATGCGGGTTTCCGGATCCCGATCAGATGTCGGCTTGAGCGGGATCCGCAAGGGGCTCCCCGGAGGAAGCCGCCCGGGTTTGTTTGGGCAGCTCGACGGTGAAAAGAGATCCCTCCCCCGGGATGCTCGTCACGGTGATGGAGCCGCCGTGTCCCTCGACGATCTGACGGACGATCCAAAGACCCAGCCCGAGGCCTCCGTAATGTCGCACGGAAACGGCCCTTTCGAAGCGGTCGAAGATTCGTGCCTGGTGCTCCGGGGCGATGCCGATGCCATGGTCGCGAACCGTCAGGCGCGAGGTCGCCGAGTCGCTCGCAACCGCGACCTCCACCGGACGGCCCGCGCCGTATTTGGCCGCGTTGGAGAGCAGGTTCGCAAGGATCTGTTCGAGCCGCGTCCGATCCCACTGACCGACATGAGAGGTTCCCTCGAGTCGAAGGGTGGCCGCGCAGCCGGCGCGGTCGAGCTCCTCGGCGGCGCGCGTCAGCGCGTCCCGCGCGACCGCCGCCAGATCCACCGGCTCCCCCTCCAGATCCAACCGGCCGCCGGTGATCCGCGAGATATCGAGGAGGCTGTCGACCAGTCGGGAAAGGCGGTTGACCTGGCGCTCCGCCGTGGCCACGCGCGAGCGAAACTTTTCGAGATTCCCCCCCTGGACCATGCCCTCCCCGGAGCGCGTCACGCTCTGGATCTGGAGCTGGAGTGTGGTGATCGGAGTTTTCAGCTCGTGAGAGGCGATCGAGAGAAACTCGTCCCGCAGGCGCACGGCCTCCGTCGCGTCACGGTAGAGCCGCGCATTGTCGATGGCCACCCCTGCCCGGCGGGCCAGTTCTTCCGCGAGCGCTAAATCGTCTGCGGCGTAACGCCGATCGGAATCCGTCGAGATAAAGGTCAGGAGGCCGACGTTCTGGCTGCGGGCGCGCATGGAAACGCACATGAGGGAACGCATCCTCATCCGCTCGAGCGTCTCCCGATCGGACTCGGTTCGCGCGATCCGCTCGAGAAAGGCCGGCGTGACCTCCGGACGCAGCTCGGCCCTGCCCGTGCGGAGGACTCTCGGCGGCCCCTCGGGCGCTTCGGGATCCAATAGATGCCGGTGCTCCAGCTCGCGTGCGAGCTCGGCATGATCTTCGGAACGGTGGCTCACGGCTAAGCGCTGGAAGACACCGTCCTCGAGGATATCGATGAAGCACCAGTCGGCGATCCGCGGCACGGCCAGAGCCGCGACGGAAGAAAGCGTCGTCTTGTAATCGAGCGAGGATCCGAGAAGCTCGCTTGCCTCCGCGAGGAACGTCGCCCTGCTCTCGGCGCCCTCCGCCCGGGTGCGGGCGCGCCGTTCCCGCTCCAGTAGCTTGCCTCGCTCCTCTTCCGAGCTCTTGCGCTCGGAGATATCCCGGACAAACGCCGTAAAGAACGTTCCGCGTCCCGTGCGGATCGGCCGCACGGTCAGCTCGACTGGGAACTCCTGGCCGTCCCGCCGGAGAGCCGGCATCTCGATCCGCTGGCCGAAGATCGGTCCCTCCCCCGTTGCCCGGAAGTGAGCAAGGCCGCCCCGCTGCGGCTCCCGGAAGCGTTCCGGGATGATCAGTGGGGCCATTTCCTTGCCCAACACCTCTTCCGCGGAATAACCAAATATCTTCTCCGCAGCCGGATTGAACTCGAGGATCTTGCCTTCCTCGCCGATCGTGACGACCGCATCCAGGGACGAGGCGAGAATGGCCGCCTTGCGCTCTTCGCTTTCCGAGAGAGCCTGGCCTGTCGTCTCGGCCCTCTGGCGTTCGCGCCGTTCCATCTCGATGGACCGGGAGAGCCTTCGGGTGAGCGCGACCGCGAGGACAGCCACGGCGAAGGCCGCGACGGCCGCGACGATCAGGATCAGCCGGGTCGCCAGAGCGTTCTGCTGCTGGGAGCGGCGGGCGACTTCGCGCACGCTCGCTCGCTTGGCGGCCAGGAAGCGGTCGATCGAAGCCTCGAGAGCTCCGCGGCGGGGTCCGATCTCTCGCAACGCGTAAGCCGCGACCTCGTCCTGACTCGCGCCGGCGCGGCGCTGGTCGACCGCGCTCTGGATCGCCTCGTGATGCGTCTGTTCCGCCGCGGCGACCTCCTCCAGAAGCGAACGCGGCTCATTGGAGGCCTTCTTGCCGAAGTCTTCCAGGATTCGAAGGAGGTCACGATAGGCCGCCGTGACCTCGGCGGCGTCGCTCTCCTGGGCCGTGGCGAGATAGCTGCGAAACGCCTTCATCTTGCGCTCGAGAACCGTGCGAATCCTCCCAAACTCGATGATCTCGCTGGCTTCCGCGAACGCCTTTCGATCGCTTGCAACGGAACCGCGCAGAGCCAGAATGGAGATCACTCCCAGCAGAAGGACGAGCAGCACGGAGAGGGCAAAGCCCAGACTGACCCATCGCCCGAGTTTTCTTAGGGAAGGTTCCGCGATCATGGCGCCTGCTTCCGGTTAGAAGATCGTCCGGTGGTTAGAAAGAGTGCCAATCGGAGAGCCAGCCGTCAAGCGCCGGGACCTTCTCCGATGTCCTCGTTCCAGAGGTCCGGATGATTGTGGATGAATTCTGCGAGCAGGCGGACGCAATCGGCGGACTCCAGATCCACAACCCGCGCGCCCCCCTCCCGCAACCAGTCGAGCGCTCCGGCGAAGTTGACCGACTCGCCGGCGACGACCGTGCCGATGCGGAACTGGCGGGCCACACCGCTGCAGTACCAGCACGGCGCGAGAGTCGAGACCAGGATCGTGTTGTTGTAGCTTCTTCGGCGCCCGGCGTTGCGGAATGCGTCGGTCTCGGCGTGGAGTGACGGATCCTGGTTCTGAACCCGACGGTTGTGTCCTCTCCCCAGGAGCCTCCCCTCCGAGTCGAACAGTGCGGCTCCGATCGGGATGCCGCCTTCGGAGAGACCGAGGCGGGCTTCTTCGAGAGCGATTTGCAAGAGAGGCGAGTAGTCCACGAGGATCGTCTGTTTCCCGACCGAGGACTGAGGACTCGGGACTGAGGACTCCAGGGGCTTCACGCCCCGCACAGGATCGGGACGGTTGCGCCTTGAGTCCTCAGTCCTCAGTCCTCAGTCCGCCGTTACTTCCCGACTCCTGTCGCGACCGGGGTCTCAAAAGAGGCGGCGTATCCCTCCGCATCGTGGCCGCCGTGATAGTCGGAGGGGTCCGGCCTCCCGATCTGCGACTGTGCCACGACGCGGTCCCTGCGGATGCCGCGGAAATCTTCCAGCGTCTTCCATCCGCGGTGAGTGTTCTTTTCCAGGAACTCCTCCATCCCGCGCTTCAAGTTTCGGATCACGTTCGGGCCGATCGCGCGATCGAGCATCGCGGCGGTGCAGACCTGAACGGTCCCGCAGCCGAGCAGGAAGTAACAGAGAGCGTGAGAGAAATCCGCGATCCCCCCGATCCCGGAAAAGCTCTTTTCGGGAAGGGCCTTGGTCATTTGAGCCATTTTCGCAAGCGAGAGCGGCAGGATCGCAGGGCCCCCGAGGCCTCCCGTCGAGACGAAACCGTCCACGTGGACCTCGAACTCCAGCGTCTCGGGATCGATCAAGGGGAGCGACGTGAAGGTGTTGGAAGAGGAGATCGCATCGGCCCCCCCGGCAAAAGCGGCGCGCGCCTCGAGCACGATATCGGTCGTCGAAGGCGTCAGCTTGGCCCAGATCGGAATGCGAGCGACTTCCTTGACGACTTGAGTGACGACCGAGATCAGCCCCTGATCCTTTCCGATGTTCGATCCCATGTCCTGGCGATCCATGTGGGGGCAGGAAAGATTGAGCTCGAGCGCGTCGGCGCCCTCATCCTGGCAGGCCTTCGCGAGGGTCTGCCAGTGCGCGAGCTCGGAGTCCGAGCCCGAGCCCGCCATGATCGACGCGACGAGGACCCGGTTGGGCCAGGCCTTTTTGATCCGACCCAGATGTGGAGCCCACCAGTCGAGCGTTTTGTCGGAGATCAATTCCCAGTTCCAGGAAGAATGGAGAGCGGTGCCCGGCCGCTTTTTCATCGAGATGGTCGGAGAGTCCACGTCCGAGCGGAGGAACTTCGTCTTGGGTCCGCGGACGTTGACGACCGGATGCAGACCGATCGTCTTGGTCACCACGCCGCCCCAGCCCGCCTCGAAGGCTCTCAGGATGTTCGCTTCCGACTCGGTCGGCGGAGCCGAGGAGAGGAGGAACGGATTCTCGAAGCGAATGCCGGTGAACTTGACCGAAAGATCGGCGCTCATGGAGCCCTCCCAAGAAGATGGAAAGCACAAAATTCTACGCCCCGATCCGAAGCGGCTTCGCAGGCGGAGGGCCCGTCGTTGTAACCACCAGAATCGACAAGAGTTGCGGGGAGCAGGGCCGCGGACTAGTATTAGCGCTTTCCTCGAGCGATGACTCAAAGGAGGTCTCCATGACCGAATCCGCGGTGGCGAACGATCGGCAGACGGAGGCCCATCGCAACGGCTCCGCCGAGGTTCTGCGCAATTACGTCGGTGGTCGCTGGATCGACTCGCGCGCTTCCGAATTCTTCAACGTCTATAACCCGGCCACCGGCGAGGTGATCGCGAAGACGCCCCTCTCGACCGGTGAAGACCTCAATGCCGCCGTGGCCGCGGCGAAGAAGGCGTTTCCCGCCTGGCGCGACACGCCTGCGGTCGTGCGTGCGCGGTCGCTCTTCCGGTTTCGCCAGCTTCTCGAGGAGCATTTCGAGGAGCTTGCTTCGATCGTCACGCGCGAGCACGGCAAGACGCTCGAGGAATCGCGCGGGAGCGTTCGCCGCGGGATCGAGTGCGTCGAGGTCGCGTGCGGGTCGCCGTCGCTGATGATGGGCTACGGCCTGGAGAACATCGCCTCGAACATCGACTGCCAGATGTTCCGCCAGGCAGTCGGAGTCTGCGCGGCGATCGCTCCCTTCAATTTCCCCGCGATGGTCCCGCTCTGGTTTCTCCCCTTCGCGATCGGGACGGGAAATACGTTCATCCTCAAGCCGTCCGAGCAGGTGCCGCTGTCGCAGCGGAGGATGGTGCAGCTCCTGGAACAGTGCGATCTCCCTCCGGGAGTCGTG
>JBKPDV010000295.1:0-7138 GCA_046728075.1 Acidobacteriota bacterium
ATCAGCATCTCATCCTCGAAGACCTCCGGCTCGGAGGGGCCGCCGGCGAGGACGTGAGCATGGTAGATCCTCCTCGCGGTCACGACGGTAACGCGCTCCCCCTCGTCGTCCCAGGAGAAGACGAATCGTTCCGGACGACAGCCGGTCGGATCCAGAATGTCGCATCCGACGTCGGCCCGTGGCGCAGAGATGCCGAGCAGACCCAGGAGAGTCGGAGGAATGTCCGCCAGGGAGGCGGGGCCGTCGATTCGCCGTCCGCCGGCGAGCAGGGGCGAGCTAAAGATCAGAGGAACGCGATGACGAAGCTCTGAAAATTCGTGAACCGAGACCGTTCTCTGCAGCGGAGCTATCGGCAGACCGTGATCGCTCGCCACGATGAACAACGTTCGCGCAAACCACGAGCGAGACCGGCTCAGTCTGAAGAAGTCACCCACCGCCTCATCGGTGTAATGCATCGTCTTCAACATCTGCGCGGTGTGGCGCCCGACCAGCAGATTCGTGCCGGGGAGCGGGAAGGAGCCGGCCTGCTCGGGAATGGCGACGGGGAAGGCGCTTCCCGCATCCGGCGGAAGTTGAAACGGATGGTGATTGGAAATGGTCAGCACCATGGCGGCAAAGGGCTCTTCCAGGCGGTCGAGCGCAGTCATCGCTCTTCTCACGAGCGCCTTGTCGGAATACCCCCAGTTGGTTCTCGGATCGCTCTTGTCGAAGTCGCGGCCATCCAGCGTTTGAAAATGGCGAGGCTGAAAAAAGCGGTCTTCACCAAAAAAAGTCTCATCGCTGTTGTGAATCCAGAGAAAAGACCGCCACCCTGCAGCACGCAGGAGCTCGGGAAGTCCCGTTAAACGGGTCAGCGGATGCCGCGCGAGGAGCTGCTCGCCGGGAACGGCGAGAAGCCCGTACCAGATCGCCAGTTCTCCCTCGGGAGTGTGCGTACCGGGGCTGTAGACCCGCTCGACAGCGATTCCTTCGCGGGCGAGCTTGTCGAGATTCGGGGTCAGACCTGCGATGTCGCCTCCGAAGGCGCCGATCTCGTGGGCGCGGACACCTTCCATGACCAGAAACACGATGTTCGGACGCAGTCCGGCGGGCAGAACAGGGGCGGTCGCGGATCGAGCCGGCGCCCGGTAAGCGAGCGGAAAACGTTCATCGAAATACTCGCGAGCGAGACGGGCCGCCGCCAACTCGCGCACGGAGGTTCTCGCGAGGTTTGGCCCGGGACGCGCAGAGCCCTCCGCGGGGCTCTCGATCGGTTTCTCCCGGGCCAGCGCCGCCAGTTCGAAGACCGGGTTGCGAGAGGTTTCCACGAGATGGACGTGCAGAGGCAAAGCCGAGAAAATCAAACCGGCGCTCCCCAGGATGAGGAGCCTTCGCGGAGAGGCCGACGCCGCGCGGCTGTGCAGAGAGCTCCTTGCCGCCCAGACCAGCAGCGCTCCCAGTACGAGAATCTCAGCCGAGAGCCGGCCGATCAACCACACGTCGGCGGAGAAACGGATGAACGAGACATCGGAAGCGATCTGGAGGTCTTGCCGGCGCGGAGGATGACCAAAATAAATCACCGCTTCGGTCCAGAGCGCGAACGCGACCCCGACCAACAGGGTAAACAGACCGAACAACCCGCGTGCCAGGGCGCTCGGCGCCTTTCCGCCTCTGGCGAAAACCACGGCGAGAGCTCCAGCCAGCGCCAGGACTGCCAGATCTTCGGCGGAGCCCGTCGCGAGCCAGAGGACTGGATCGTCGGACGGGAGCGGCGTCGAAAGATGGATCCGCAAGCGCAGGAAGATGCCGAAGAGAAGCGCGAGGACGACCGCGGTTTCCGCGAAAGCACGCGCAGGAATCGCGGAAAGCAGGCCTCCGTTGTCCTCTGACCTTCCCAAGTCGTTCCCTTCCGATGAGTCCGATTCCGATGGACCGATCTCCCGCTCGACTCCTCCATCTTCTCGCGCGCCGTCCAGCCGGCCAAGGCCGGAACACCAGCCGGGACCGTCCGGACGCCGCCAACCGGTAAAATGTCTTGGACCACATGACAATCGATCCGACAAGCGCGCCCCGGCCGCTGGCCGAGACTGTTTCGCTGCTCTTTGTTTCCCTCGTTTTCCTGGTCTCCGGGTTCGCGGCTCTGATCTACCAGGTTGTCTGGCAACGGACGCTTTTCGCGATCTATGGCGTCAACATCGAATCGGTAACGATCGTCGTGACGACCTTCATGGTGGGCCTTGGCCTCGGGAGCCTGGCTGGCGGCCGGCTGTCCCTCGATCCGGGCCGCTCCCTCCTGCGGACCTTCGGTGCTCTCGAGTTGTCGATTGGCGGCTTCGGGCTCTTTTCCCTGAAGCTTTTCCATTGGGTGGGGCTTTTCACCGCGGGACGCTCCGTCTTGACGACTCTCTCGATCAGTTTCGCGCTCCTGCTTCTTCCGACATTGATGATGGGCGCGACGCTCCCACTGCTGGTGACGGACGCTGTTCGCCGGCTCCACAACGTCGGCAGATCGGTATCCATCCTGTACTTCGTCAACACACTGGGCTCCGCGTTCGCCGCCCTGGCCACCTCGATTTATCTGCTCGGACGGCTGGGTCAACAAGCCACCGTGACTCTGGCGGCAGCGCTCAACCTGATCGTGGGATCGAGCGTGCTGCTGGCTTCTCGGAAGGACCGCCGCTGATGAGGCGCTTCTTGCTCCTCCTGGTGGCAGGCCTGACGGGCTACATCGGGCTGTCCTATGAGATTCTCTGGGTTCGGCTCTACTCCTTCCTGACCGGAGCCACCGCGGCGAGCTTCGGCGTTCTCCTGGGCACCTATCTCCTCGGGCTCGCGTCCGGGTCGCTCGCGAGCTGGATCTACTGCGACGAGAGCGCTGCGCGGGGCGATTCCGCCCGTCTCCGAGTGCCGGCGGCCCTCGTCCTGGCGGCAAGCGCTCTCGCCTTCTTCCTGATTCCGGTTCTCGCCGCCCTCGTGCGGCGGGGAAGTTTCCTGCCTTCCCTTCTTTTGGTTGGAGCCGTCGCCGGTCTGCTCGGAGCCCTTCTGCCCATTCTCAGTCACTTCGGCATCCGTCCCGACGAGCACGCTGGAGAGTGGTTGTCCTACCTTTACATGGCCAATATCGCCGGGTCAGCGGCGGGATCGCTGTTGACTGGATTCTTCCTGCTCGACCGGCTCTCGCTGAAAGGGATCTCGGTCTTTCTCGCCCTGCTCGGCGTCGTCCTCGCGTTGCTCTTGATTCTCTCCTCCCGTCTTCGTCGTCTTCCTCTCGCTCTCTGGACCGCCATTCCTTTGCTCGGCGCCGCGCTCGTCGTCGGGTTCGCGCCGGCACTGTTCGATCGGATTTACGAGAAACTCCAGTTCCGGCGAACCTACACCCCGGCCACCACCTTCGCTCATGTCGTCGAGAATCGTCACGGCGTCATCACGGTCCTCCAGGATGGAACCGTTTACGGCGGAGGCGTCTACGACGGCGTCTACAGCACCTCCCTGGTTGACGATCGGAACCTGATCGTCCGCGCCTACGTCCTGAGCGCGTTCCACCCTCGGCCGAGCCGAGTCCTCGTGATCGGCATCTCTTCCGGTTCTTTCGTGCAGGTGATCGCCAACAACCCGTTTGTCGAACGGCTCACGGTCATCGAGATCAATCCGGGATATCTGTCGCTCATCCCTCAACATCCTCAAGTGGCGAGCCTCCTCAGAAATCCGAAGATCGAGATCTTCATCGACGACGGCCGGAGATGGCTTCGGGCTCATCCCGAACGGCAATTCGACGCCGTGGTCAACAACATGACCTGGCATTGGAGGAGCCAGGCCACAAATCTGCTCTCCGTCGAGTTCCTCCGTCTGGTTCAGAGCCACCTCGCGCCCGGCGGTGTGCTGCTCAACAACACGACGTTCTCTCTGGACGCACAGAAGACCGCGTGCACGGTCTTTCCTTACGGATTTCGATTCACCAACCACATGGCGGTCGGCGACAGCCCGATGCAGTTCAATCGAGACCGCTGGCGCAAGGTGCTCGCTGAATATCAGATCGACGGAAGACCCGTCTTCGATCTCGAGCGGCCGGAACAGAGAGCACGATTCGAAGAGGTCCTGCGCCTTGGTCCCACTCCCAATGGACGCGAGGAGGGGCGCAATGGAAATTTTCAGACTTGCTCGAACATTCTCAAATGGACTGCAGGAAATAGGATCGTGACGGACGACAACATGGCGACGGAGTGGTATCGCCCCTGGTGGGCTCTGCCGGACTAGAGACGAGGACTCGGCACGCCACGCTGTCGAAATGCGAGAACGGCCGACCGGCTGGTCAGCGGGCCGTTGTCGGAGCCGGGGTGACCGCGGGCGGCGCGGGTGTCGTCCCCGCGGGCGTGACGCTCACGTCGGCCGCCAGCACCTGCAGCGCGTTCTTCACGTCGGTGACTCCCGCGACACCCCGCGCGACCGACTCGATCTTGCTGCTCTCTTCCGCGCTGTGGACCGGGCCGGCCAGAGTCACGACGCCGTTGGTCACGTTGACCGAGACGCTCGTGATCGTCGAAGCCCCGACGTCGGAGGCGAGCTTCGACTTGATCTGGGTGGCGATCTTGGCGTCCTTGGCCTGTCCCTCCAGACTCTCGTTGGGGCGGCAGGCTGTCGCAAGGGTGATGGCGGCGACGAAGATGACCGCTGTTCGTGCCTTCATGGTGCCCTCCGGCCGCAAACGAGCAATGCATGTGCCAGGAGGACGGTCGGTAGTCGGTAGTCCGTAGTCAGTAGTTGACAGAGTGAGGGACGGCGGATTCTACTTGCCCGACTGATCCGGCCTCAACCCATCGTTCCAGTTCCTGCTGACGGCCTGCGGCCGCCCGGGGACCGCTTGCGCCTCGACCGCGCGAGTGCGAACAGCGCATGAGAGTGCAGGTGACGAGCGGCGGGGGCTCGGGATCGATGGGGATCGGCGGAAAAATCTTCGCCAGCCTGTTCCTCATGGTCTTTCTCGGAATGGGGTCTCTATTCGCTTACTTCATCGCCCGCGGATTCTTCGGGTCTCTCAAGACCTACGGCTGGAAACCGGCGGACTGCCGAATCGTGGAGAGCCGGGCAGTCGAGGATGCGTCCAAGGGCGGCTCTCGATTCCGCTTCGAGGTGCTCTACCGCTACGATTTCAGCGGCCGCGAGTACGAGTCCCGCGTCTATCGTCCCGGGTACGCGGGTTCGGACCAGATTTCCGAGGCCGAGCGCCTGGCCGCCCGCTACTCGCCCGGGTCGAGAGCCCAGTGCTACATCGATTCCTCATCGCCGGACAAGGCCTGTCTGGCGCGGCCGAGCCTCTGGGCGGGCGCCTTCATTTTCCTGCCTCTCGTCTTCATCCTGGTCGGCGGAGGGGGCCTGGTGTTGCTGTGGCGCGGCAGTCGATCCGCGGAGGCGGCCGCCCGGCCGAAGGCCATCTCGGAGAAGGCAGTCTCCACCGGCA
The DNA here is from genome assembly GCA_046728075.1 of Acidobacteriota bacterium. Lineage (GTDB taxonomy): Bacteria > Acidobacteriota > Thermoanaerobaculia > UBA5066 > Gp7-AA6 > JBKPDV01. The sequence continues at coordinate 5,435 of JBKPDV010000295.1, forward strand.
AGGCCACGGGATGCGTGATCGCCTTCCTCTCGATCTTTTTCTTCGCCGGTCTGGGAACGTCGCTCTTCTTCATTCGGCCAGCGTTGAAGAACATCACCGCCCGCAACTGGACCGAGACGCCGTGCGTCGTTCTCTCGAGCGACGTGCGCAGCCACTCCGGGAGCAAGGGCGGCTCGACGTACAGCGTCGACATCCTTTATCAGTACGAGGTCGGAGGCCGGACCTACCGATCCAACCTGTACCACTTCATGGGCGGCTCCTCGGGCGGCTATGCCGCCAAGGCCGCGGTCGTCGCGCAGAATCCGCGCGGGACGCGCCGCGTCTGCTACGTCAATCCGGCGGATCCCACGGAGGCGGTGCTCCAGCGCTCCTTCGACAAGGAGTACCTGGTCGCGATCGTTCCGGCCGTCTTCATGGCAGCGGGCCTGGGCGGGATCCTGCTGGTCCTGCAGGCCGCTCGCAAACAACGAGCCGCGCTGGCGCGCGCGGCGGCCGCGGGCGATCCTTCCGGCGGCCGCTTCGTCGAGGCCGAGGAAGACGAAGAGCCCGAAGAGTCAGGCCCGGTGGTGTTGAAGCCCCCGAGCGCCCTGGGAAAGCTCTTCGGCATGATCTTCCTCGCGGTTTTCTGGAACGGGATCGTTTCGGTCTTTTTCTGGCAAATGCTCAAGGGCTGGAAGACCGGCGCGGCTCCGGTCGGCCTGACGATCTTCCTGATTCCGTTCGTGCTCATCGGTCTCGCGTTCATCCTCGGCATCGGTTACTTCTTCCTCGCTCTCTTCAATCCGAGGCCGCGCCTGACACTCTCGCGCCGACGGATTCCTCTGGGCGGCTCCGCGACACTCGACTGGTCTTTTTCGGGGTCCGCCTCGCGGATTTCCCGTGTCCTCGTCCGGGTCGAGGGGCGGGAGGAGTGCCGGTACCGGCGCGGAACGACGACCTACACGGACAAGAACGTCTTTGCGACGATCCCGGTATTCGACGCACCCGGTGAAGCGGGAGCGCGCGCCGGCAACGCGTCGTTCACGATCCCGGCTGCGGCGATGCACTCCTTTTCCGCGCCGGACAACAAGATCATCTGGACTCTGAAGTTCACCGGAGAGATTCCGAAGTGGCCGGACGTTTCCGAGGACTTCGAGCTCGATGTGCGTCCTCTGCGCCCCGGGAGTTCGTCGTGAACCGGCTCGAGATCTCGACGGAGGGCGGCCGCCTGGCGTTCCATCCGGGCGAGGAGCTCCGGGGAACCGCGTCCTGGTCGCTCGACGCTCCGCCGACGAGAGTCGAGCTGCGCCTTTTCTGGCGGACAGAAGGCAAGGGAAGCCAGGACGTCGGAGTGGCCGAGACTCTCTCCTTCGACGGCGCGGCCCCGGAGGAGAGGCGCGAATTCCGGCTCCGCTTGCCGCCCGGTCCCTACAGCTTCTCGGGCAAGCTGATCTCCCTGATCTGGGCGCTCGAGCTCGTCGCGGAGCCTGGCGCAGACGCGAGCCGCCAGGACATCACCGTCTCGCCGACGGGCCGGGAGATTCTCATCGTCTCGAGCGACGGTTGATGTGATCGCTCGAGAGAATCCGTTTTCCGTTCCGCGCCTGCTGGCTGTGCGCTACCGGTTTCTGGAAGGCGGCTGGGAGGATCTCTTCGCGCGGCTTCACCAGCTCGAGGGCCGCGGCGCAATCGTGGGACCCGAGGGCTCGGGCAAGACGACATTGC
>JBKPDV010000296.1:0-9108 GCA_046728075.1 Acidobacteriota bacterium
GGCGCCCCCTATTTCTACGCCGACGTCGCGATTGCTGACGGCCGCATCGCAGCCATCGGCCGGCTGGCGGGGACGCGAGCGAAACGCGTGATCGACGCGACCGGCCTCATCATCGCGCCCGGCTTCATCGATCTCTTGGGACAATCCGAATACAACGTCCTGGTCGACCCGCGCGCGGCTTCGAAGATCACGCAGGGGATCACGACCGAGGTCACGGGCGAGGGAGAGTCGATCGCTCCGCTGGACGAAAAGCTGCTTGCCGAGGGGGAGGATGTCTATAAGAAATACGGCGTCCGGCCCGACTGGAAGACCCTCGATGGTTACTTCTCGGCATTTGGGCGCCATGGCGCCGGAATCAATCTCGGGACCTTCGTCGGCTCGGGGGGAGTGCGCGCGATCGTGATCGGCCGCGAGAACCGGAAGGCGACGCCGGAGGAGCTCGCTCGGATGGAAGCGCTCGTCGACGCGGCGATGCGCGAGGGAGCCCTCGGAGTCTCCTCCTCGCTCCAATACATCCCCAACATTTACTCCTCCACGGAGGAGCTGATCGCTCTGGCAAAGGTCGCCGCGCGTTATGGCGGGGCCTACTTCACCCATCAGCGATCCGAATCGGGCCGGATCGACTCCTCTCTGGACGAGGTCTTCCGCATTGCGAGCGAGGCGGGCATCCGGACTCAGATCTGGCATCTGAAGACCGCCTACCGCCCCCAGTTCGGAAAGATGCCGCAGATTCTCGAAAAGATCGCACAGGCGCGCGCGCGCGGCATCGACGTCTCCGCGAACATGTACCCGTACACGCGAGGCTCCAACGGTCTCGACGCCAATCTCCCCCCCTGGGTGCGCGAGGGGGGCCGCGAGAAGCTGCTCTCGCGGCTCGCCGAACCGGCCACTCGCGAGCGGGTCAAGCAGGACATGGCCAGACAGACCACAGAGTGGGAGAACCAGTACATGGGAGCCGGAGGTCCCGACGGAGTCCTCGTGGCCGAGGTGCTCGACCCAAAACTCAAACCCTATGAGGGTCAAACGATCTCGGAGATTGCCGCAGCGGAGACGAAGGACCCGCGCGATGCGCTGATCGACATCGTTCTCGCAGACCGCGCCAATGCCGGCTGCATCATGTCGATCATGGACGAGAAGGACGTCCAGACGGCGTTGGCCCATCCGCTGACCTCCTTCGGAACGGATTCTCCAGCCAAGGCCACCGACGGACCGCTCTCTCATGAGACCTCGCACCCGCGCGGCTGGGGCTCGGCCGCTCGGATCCTCGGTCACTATGTCCGCGAGGAAAAGCTCCTGCGGCTGGAGGAAGCGATCCGAAAGATGACGTCGTTTGCGGCGCAAGCCGCGGGTTTGACGGACCGCGGCCTCGTCAAGCCGGGATTTGCCGCGGATCTGGCGGTCTTCGACCCTCAAACCGTGCGCGATCGGGCCACCTTCGAGAAGCCCAACCAGTACAGCGAAGGGTTTCGCTACGTCGTCGTCAACGGCGTGCTCGTGGTCGACGACGGAAAGCTGACCGGCAAGACTCCAGGAGTGCCGCTCCGAGGGCCTGGATACCGTAAGGACTGAAGACTGCGGACTGAGGAGTGAGGACTCAAGCGGCTTAAGCCGGGAGGCATGTGGGCAAAAGCCATTGGAGTCCTCAGTCCGGCGTCCTCAGTCCTCAGTCGGAGCGCCGGAACGCTTGATCACTCTCTCCCCCAGCTCCCGTGTGACCCGAGGCATCTTCCTTCGCACGAGTCCGAACTTTTCGACTGCGTGCTTTTCGATGTGGCTCATCGCTTCGTCGACCGAGTCCGTGAAGAGAAGGAGGTTCATGTCATCGGGTCCGATCGTCCCGACGCGGACCATCTCCTCCAGGAAATCGACGAGCGGCTGCCAGTAGTCCCTGGCGAGCAGCACGACGGGGAAGCTCTCGATCTTTCCGGTCTGGATCAAGACCATCGCCTCGAAGAGCTCGTCCATCGTTCCAAAGCCGCCCGGCATGACGATGAAGGCATAGGAGTACTTGACGAGCATGACCTTGCGCACGAAGAAGTAGCGGAAGGTGACCCAGCGGTCGAGATACGCGTTGATGAGCTGTTCTTGAGGCAACACGATGTTGCAGCCGACCGACCGCCCCCCGGCCTCCTTGGCCCCGCGATTGGCGGCTTCCATGATTCCGGGCCCTCCGCCGGTCATCACCGTAAAGCCCATTTGCGCCAGCCGCGCGCCGACCCTGCGCGCGAGCTCGTAATAAGGATGCGTTTCGGGAAAGCGAGCCGAGCCGAACACGGTGACGCACGGACCGACGAAGTGGAGCGTGCGGAATCCTCGGATGAGCTCGCCGGCAATCGAGAGCACCGTCCAGAACTCGCGCTGGCGTCCGCGCGGTCCTTCGAGAAAGTATTGCTCCTCGGGCGCGGGCTCGGCCGGCTGGACGTGCTCGGAGGTGGTGCGGGGAGAAGAACTCAAGGGTTCAACGTTCCAGGTTCAAGGTTCAATGTTCAAAAGAATTGCACTACTTTGAACTTTGAACTTTGAACATTGAACTTCGGACCTACCCCGTCCCTCCGGCGACCGCCAACCTTGCCTGCGCGAGCTCGAGGTCGCCGCGGATCTGTTCCATCGTCTCGCGATTCGCTGTCTTCAACGCTTCCTCGGCGCGCGTCCGGTCGCGCTCCGCCTGACCGGAGTCGATCTGAGCTTTCCCCTCGGCCAGGTCCGCCAGAACGGTCACCTTGTCGTTGACGATCTCGGCAAAGCCCGTGGAGAACGCGAATCGAGTCTCCGCACCGCCGCTCTTGTAGGAGAGGACGCCCGCCTTGAGCAGAGTAATGAGCGGGGCGTGACCCGGCAGGATCCCCAGGTACCCGAGCTCTCCCGGAAGCTGGACCTCGTCGGCCTCGGCGTCGACGACGGTCGCTTCGGGAGTGACGACGATTAACTTCAGCTTGCCGGCCATGGAGCTCCAGTCGGAAGTCTACGCCGCCGCTTTCGCGATCTTCTCGGCGTTCTCGCGCGCCTCGTCGATCGTCCCGACCATGTAGAAGGCCTGCTCGGGCATGTCGTCGCACTTGCCCGCCACGATCTCCTGGAACCCCTTGATGGTGTCGGCAACCTTGACGAAGCGGCCCTCGAGGCCGGTGAACTGCGCCGCGACGAAGAAGGGCTGCGAGAGGAACCGCTGGATCTTGCGCGCGCGCGCGACGGCCAGCTTGTCCTCTTCCGACAGCTCGTCGATTCCGAGGATCGCGATGATGTCCTGCAGATCTTTGTACCTCTGAAGAACCGCCTGAACCGAGCGGGTCACGGCATAGTGCTCGTCGCCGACGATGCGCGGCGAGAGGATCTTCGAGGTCGAATCCAGCGGGTCGACTGCGGGATAGATCCCCAGCTCGGAAATGGCGCGCGAAAGAACGGTTGTCGCGTCCAGGTGGGCGAAGGCGGTCGCCGGCGCGGGGTCGGTCAGGTCGTCGGCGGGAACGTAGATCGCCTGGACGGAGGTGATCGAGCCTTTCTTTGTCGAGGTGATCCGCTCCTGGAGCTCCCCCATTTCGGTCGCGAGGTTGGGCTGGTAGCCGACGGCGGAGGGCATCCGGCCCAGTAGCGCCGAGACCTCGGAGCCGGCCTGCGTGAAGCGGAAAATGTTGTCGATGAAGAGGAGAACGTCTTTGCCCTCCACGTCCCGAAAATACTCGGCGACCGTCAATCCCGACAGGCCCACCCGGAGGCGGGCGCCGGGAGGCTCGGTCATCTGTCCGTAGATCAGCGCCGCCTTCGACTTGGAGGAGTCTCCCGGAGTGATGACGCCCGACTCGGACATCTCCAGATACAGGTCGTTGCCCTCGCGGGTGCGCTCCCCCACTCCAGCGAACACGGAATAACCGCCGTGTTGCATGGCGACATTGTTGATGAGCTCCATGATCAGAACGGTCTTGCCGACCCCGGCTCCCCCGAAGAGACCGACTTTGCCCCCCTTGGAGTACGGCTCGAGAAGGTCGATGACCTTGATACCCGTCTCGAACATCTCGATCTCCGTGGACTGGTCCTCGAACTTCGGCGGCTCGCGGTGAATCGACCAGCGTTCCTTCGCCGAGACCGGACCGAGGCCGTCCACCGGTTCGCCGATGACGTTCAAGATCCGGCCGAGCGTGGCCTCTCCGACAGGCATTGTGATCGGGCCGCCTGTGTCGACCGCGGCCATGCCGCGCACCATTCCGTCGGTCGGCTTCATCGAGATGCAGCGCACCCGGTTGTCACCGAGGTGCTGCGCGACTTCGGCGACGAGGTCGATCGGAACGCCGGTTTCCTTCCCTTCATCCTTGACGGTGACAGCGTTGTAGATCGCAGGCAGGTAGCCCTCCGGGAACTCGACGTCCAGAACGGGTCCGATCACCTGCACGACGCGGCCGATGTTTTTCTCTGCCATTTGTGACCTCACTAACAATCTGTTCAACGTTCAAGGTTCAAGGTTCAAAGTTGGCCATGCCGCAACATCCACATTGAACGTTGAACTTTGAACCTTGAACTCATTCCAGCGCCGCCGCCCCAGAAACGATCTCGATCAATTCCTTGGTGATCCGCGCCTGGCGAACCCGGTTGTAGGTCAGCGTCAGTGAGTCGATCATGTCTCCCGCGTTTCTCGACGCGGAGTCCATCGCGGTCATCCGCGCTCCGTGCTCGGCCGCGGCCGACTCGAGCAGGATCCGGAAAATCAGAAACTCCAGATACCGCGGCAGAAGGCGCGAGAGGATGGTGGCCGGATCGGGCTCATAAATGTACTCGACGCGCGCCTGGACTTCTCCGATGTTGGTCTCTCCCCTCGAGATCGGCAGGAGCCTTTCCGTTCGCACGATCTGGGACATGACCGACTTGAACTCGTTGTAAACCACGTAGGCCGCGTCGATCCGCCCGGAGGCGAACTCGTCCGTCAGATACTGCGCAATCTCGCGGGCGTGTCCGTACTCGACCTTCGCGAAGATGCCGGGATAGGTTTTCTCCGAAAGGGAGGCCTTTCGGCGTCGCCAATAGTCCAGCGCCTTCTTGCCGATGGGAGTGAGAGTGACGGACTCCCATTTCTTGGTCGCGAGAAGTTGCACGACCGCCCGATTGACGTTGGCGTTGAAGGCGCCGGCCAAACCGCGATCCCCGGCGACGACCAACAGGGCCACGCGCTTTTCCTCCCGCTCGGCCAGAAGCGGATGCGTCAGCTCGCGAACTCGGCCGGAGACGGAAGCGAGCACCTCGCGCAGCGCGCGAGCGTAGGGCCGAGACGCGATGGCCCGGTCCTGGGCTCGGCGCAGCCGCGCGGCGGCGACCATTTTCATCGCCTTGGTGATCTGCTGCGTGTTCTTGACCGAACGCAGCCGCCGCCGGATGTCGATGAGGGAAGCCATTAGAAGAGTCGACAGTCGACAGTCGACAGTCGACAGTTCCGAAGCCGAGTTTCTTTGTTGCCAATCATGTCAGCGTGCTCGCCCTTCGCCCTTCGCCGATCTACGCGGCCACCGCGTTGGCGTTTTCTTTGATGAAGCGCTCCTTGAATTCCGTAATCGCGGAGGCGAGAGATTCTTCGGTGGCCTTCTCGAGCTTACCGGTGCTCAGGATCGCGGAGAGAACCTCCGGCCGCTCGGTCTGGACGAACTGGTGAAGGCCCTTCTCGAAATCCGGGACCGCTTCGACCCGCAGCGAGTCGAAATGGCCGCGCGTCCCGGCGTAGATCGAGACGACCTGCAGCTCAACAGGCATCGGAGAGAACTGCGCCTGTTTCAAGAGCTCGACCAACCGCCGGCCCCGGTTCAACTGGGCCTGCGAGGCCTTGTCCAGATCCGAGCCGAACTGCGCGAAGGCCGCCAGGTTACGGTATTGAGCGAGGTCGAGCCGGAGCGTGCCGGCGACTTGCTTCATCGCTTTGATCTGGGCATTGCCGCCGACGCGCGAAACGGAGATTCCGACGTTGACGGCCGGCCGGACGCCGGAATAGAAGAGGTCGGACTCGAGATAGATCTGACCGTCGGTAATCGAGATGACGTTGGTCGGAATGTAGGCCGAGACGTCGCCGGCCTGCGTCTCGATGATCGGAAGCGACGTCAGGGACCCTCCGCCATTCTTGTCGGAGAGTTTCGCCGCCCGTTCCAGGAGGCGCGAGTGCAGAAAAAAGACGTCGCCGGGGTACGCCTCGCGTCCCGGCGGCCGCCGCAGCAGCAGCGAAATCTCGCGGTACGACGCGGCGTGCTTGGACAGGTCGTCGTAGATCGTCAGCGCGTGCTGCTTGTTGTAGAGGAAGTACTCTCCCATGGCGCAGCCGGCGTAGGGAGCGATGTACTGCATCGGCGCCGGGTCGGAAGCAGACGCGGAAACGACGATGGTGTGCTCCATCGCCCCGTATTCGGTGAGCGTCTGGACGACCTGCGCCGCCGTCGACTTCTTCTGGCCGATCACGACATAGATGCAGATGAGCCCCTTCCCCTTCTGGTTGATGATGGTGTCCAAGGCAACGGCCGTCTTGCCCGTTTGGCGGTCGCCGATGATCAGCTCGCGCTGGCCGCGCCCGATCGGAATCATCGCGTCGATTGCCTTCAGGCCTGTCTGGACGGGCTCGCGCACGGGCTGCCGGTCGATGACTCCGGGAGCCAGGCGCTCGAGCGGATACGACTCCTTGGACCGAATGGGACCCTTCCCGTCGAGCGGTCGGCCGAGCGGGTCGATGACGCGGCCGATCAGCTCCGGTCCGACGGGCACCTGGATGATGCGCCCGGTGCGGCGGACTTCCTGGCCTTCTTTGACTTCGCTCGACTCCCCCAGGAGCACGACGCCGACGTTGTCCTCCTCGAGGTTCAAAGCCAGACCGAAGAGGTCATGCCCGAAGTCCACGAGCTCTCCGGCCATGGCCTTATCGAGGCCGTAGACGCGGGCGATGCCGTCTCCCACGGAGAGAACGGTACCTACTTGCGCGACATCGATTGCTTTCTCGTAGTCCGCCAGCTGGCGCTTCAAGATCTCTGTGATTTCGTCCGCTTTGATTTCCATCTTCAGGCCCCCGTCCCTTCGCTCGCTTGCCGTTGGAATTGCTCGATCGCACGCAGGATCGACGCGTCGAAAACTTCACTGCCCACGCGGGCCACGAACCCTCCCAGAATCGCGCCGTCCACGGAGGTCTCCAGACGCACGGGCTTGCCGACAGCGCGCTCGAGCGCCTTTGCGATCCGCTGCCGTTCGACGTCGCCGATCGCCGCCGCGACGGTGACCCGGGCCTGCACGACTCCGCTCGCGCGATCCGCCTCCGCGCGCAGCGCCGAGAGAATGGCCGGCAAATTCAGAAGCCGCCGGTTCTTCAGAATGAGCTGAAGCAGGCGACGGCCGTACGGATCCAGACCCACACGCAGGGCGAGTTGCTCCAGAGCCCCACTCTTGGCTTCCCCGGCAACGGCGGGCGCGGCGAAGAACGCACGCAGGCGGGAATCCGCAGCGAGGGCGCGGGCAATCGTGTCGGCGCGATCCAGGAAGCCTTGGACGTCGTATGGCGACGGCGCGGCCTGGAGAAACGCCTGAGCGTAGCTGCGGGCAAACGCGCTCACGCTCGAGACTCCAGACGCGCGATGCTCTCGGCCAGGAGCCGTCGCCGATCCTCTTCGGTCATCTGCGCTGTAACCAGCTCGCGCGCGGCCGACGCCGTCAGCTCCGCGACCGCCTGTCGCAGCTCTTGCCGGGCCGCCTCGAGTCTTCGGCCGATCTCCTCCTCGGCTTGCCGGCGCACGTTCTCGGCATCCTGGTCCGCTCGGCTGATCAACTCGACGCGGGCCGCTTCCCCTTCCGCGACGCCTCGGGCCAGGATCTCGGCCACATCCCGGTCGAGGCGCGCCATCCGTTCGTGGATCTCCGACTCGAGCCGTGCGGCCTCCGCGCGCCGCTCCTGCGCTTCCTGGAGACGCCGCTCGATGTCGAGCTGGCGTTGCCGGAACAGGCGTGTCATCGGCCGCGCCACGAAGTAGAAGAGCGCGGCGAGGAAACCAATCAAGTTGACCGACTGCCAGATCACGTTGGGAATACCGAGTGGACCGGCGGAATGCTCCCCCTCGGCGGACAGGAGCAAGAGGAGATTGCTCACGCGGCGAGCTTCCGACCGAGGATCTTGGCTGCGAGCTCGCTCGCGAGGGTGCGCGCCCGCGAGGGAAGCTCCTGGGAAGCTTGCTTCGCTTGGTCGTCGATCTCGTTGCTCGCGCGGTCGATCGCGGCCCGGGCCGCGGCGGCAGCCTCGGCGAGTTTCCGATCCCACTGGGCCCTTCCCTCTCCGCGAAGTTTTTCGCGCTGCTTCAAGGCTTCCATCCGTGCGCGAGAGAGCTCCCGCTCCGCCGCGTCAATCGTCTTCTGGAGCTCCTCCAAACTTTCCGCGTGGACCCGCGCGGCCGTCGCCTCGTCGCGTTCGCGCTGGTCGAGAATCGCCGCCAACGGAGTGAAGAGGTACCGCTTCAGGATCGCGTAGGCGATCGGGAAGGCGATCCACACATACAGAAGAGTGACGTTGAATCTCAGCATGCGTCCTGAAAACCTCGGCGGGTCGGACGGACCGACTCGCGAGAATGAGAATCGCCTTGTTCGAAGCCCGCGATCAATAGCACAGTCCCGAGTAGAGAGTCGAGAGGGATCGCCGGCCCCCCTCTTCGTATCACTATAACTCGTTTATTATCAGTTATTTAAGATACGGCCCCGGCAGCTCGATGAGGTTCGAGGAGGCCTCCTCCTTCATTTTGCACGAGCCTTGAAGAAAGGCTCCCTCCTCGACTTTGAGAACAGGAGCCGAAAGATCCGCGTAGACCCGGCTGTGGGCCAGAAGCTCGATGCGCTCGGAGGCCCGAACAGAACCCCGCAGCGTTCCGTTGACCGAAAGCCGGCCCACCTCGATCTCTGCCGAGACTTCCGCGCTGTCGCCCAGAATCAGCTCGCTGCCCGAGAGAATCTTGCCCTCGAAGCGTCCGTCGATGCGGAAGGTCTCCTCGAAGGAAAGCTCGCCGGAGAAATGGCTGCCCCGGTCGATGAAGCCGTTCAGCGTCGCGCCGTCGGATCTGACCCTCATTGGCGGCCTCCCCTCGACAGGGAATCACCCCTTCCCCGTCAGTCTTTCATAGA
>JBKPDV010000297.1:0-18240 GCA_046728075.1 Acidobacteriota bacterium
TCTCCAACCGATTCAACGCGGACGTCTCGAACTCGCGGACTCGACGCGAGCGTAGACCCCCGGCCGCCCACGGCCGCGAGCGCCGCCGCGCCCCCGAGAATTCGCGGCGCGATGAAAACGGCGACCCGATCGACGAGACCGGCGTCGAAAAAGCTTCCGAGCGTCTCCGCTCCGCCTTCGACCAGAACGCTCGTGATCTCGCGCCGCGCCATTGCGGCGGCGGCGCGGCGCAGATCCACCCGCCCCTGTCGGCGGGAGGGGAAACTCCAGACCTCCACGCCGCGCAGCGCGAGCCGCCGGGCCCGGGGGTGACTCTCCGGGAGGGCCGTCAGGACGACGCGGTTGCCTGGCTCCCGAAAGAGGCGTGCCCCTTCGGGAGCCCGAAGCCGGCCGTCCAGAACGATCCGCCAGGGAGTCGTCTTGTTGCGGCCCAAACGCCTCGTCAGCCGAGGATCGTCGGCGAGAACCGTGCCGGCGCCCACGAGCACCGCGTCGTATTCCTCGCGCAGGAGGAGCGCACGGCGGCGCGGCGCGCTCCCGGTGATCCACCGGCTCTCCCCGCGGGAGGTCGCGATGCGGCCGTCGAGGCTCGACGCCCACTTGGCGAGCACGAAGGGCCGGCGCTCGTCCGCCCAAGTGCGAAATCTCTCGTTCTGTTCCTCCGCCCGCCGACGCCGGGCGGCGTCCGCGGAAAGCACCTCGACCCCGGCCCGTGAGAGACGGCGCAGCCCGCGGCCCCGCACGAGAGAATGGGGATCACCCGATCCGACGATGACGCGAGAAACGCCGGCCTCGACGATCGCGTCCGCGCACGGGGGCGTCCTTCCGAAGTGGGCGCAGGGCTCGAGCGTCACGTAGAGATCGGCGCCTTGCGCCCGGCTTCCCGCCCGCGCGAGCGCCGCGGCCTCCGCATGGTGCCCGCCGGCCCGCCGGTGAAAGGCCTCGCCGATCACGCGGCCAGCTCGCACCAAAACGGCCCCGACCATAGGGTTGGGGGAGACGGTGTATCGGCCGAGCTCCGCGAGGTCGAGCGCGCGGTCCATCCATTTGAGGTCCACCGAGTTGGACTGTCTCTTTTTCCCCGCCATCACCGAGTGATAAGTGACGAGTAACGAGTGACGAGTGACGAGCTGGATTCCTTCTTGTCACTTGTCACTTGTCACTCGTCACTTCCTCCCAGCAGCGCCGCTGCATACTCCGCCGGATCGAACGGCACGAGATCGTCGATCGCCTCCCCCACTCCCACATAGAGCACCGGCAACTTCAGCTCGCGATAGATCGCCAGAACGACCCCCCCCTTCGCGCTGCCGTCCAGCTTGGTCAGCACCACGCCGGTCGCGCCCGCGGCCTCGACGAAGCGTCGAGCTTGCGCCAGGCCGTTGACTCCCGTCGTCGCGTCCAAGACGAGCAGGGTCTGATGCGGCGCACCGGCCACCTCGCGGGAGGCAACGCGGCGCATTTTCGCGAGCTCCTCCATCAGGTTCTGCTTCGTGTGAAGGCGGCCTGCGGTGTCCACCAGCAGAATTCCCATCCCGCGAGCCTTCGCGGCGGCCAGAGCGTCGAAGAGAACCGCGGAGGGATCGGCACCTTCCCGGTGTCGGATCACCGGCACGCCCAGGCGCTCTCCCCAGACTCCGAGCTGCTCGATCGCTCCGGCTCGGAACGTGTCGGCGGCGGCGAGCAGAACCGATCGTCCTCGCTGAAGCTCTTGTGCCGCGAGCTTGGCCGTCGTGGTCGTCTTGCCAGAACCGTTGACGCCGACAAGGAAGACGACCTCCAGCGATCGGGCGGCGTACGCGGGCGGACGCGGAGCCGAGGCCAGAAGTTTCTCGATCTCGTCGCGCAGGAGCCGGCGCAGCTCCGGAAGGTCCGCCCGCTCCAGGGGGATCGTACGTCCACGCACGCCCTCTGCCAATGCGGCCGCCGTTTCCGCGCCCACGTCCGCCTCGATGAGTGTTTCTTCGAGGGTTTCCAGCACGGACTCGTCGAAGCCCAGACCCTTCTTCACCGCGGTCCCGAGCTTTTCGAGGATTTCGGTGTGGGTCATGAAGAGCCCGCGCCGGACTTTCGCCAGGAAACCGCCGCGAGAGACGGGCGGAGAGACGGGTTCTTCCGTCATGGGAGGTGGATTATGCCAAGGAAGAAGTCAGTTCTCAGTTTTCAGTTGAGTAGGCGGCCACTGAGAACTGAGAACTGATCACTGAAAACTGAAAGCTATTTCATCCCCTGCGTCGACTCGAGCAGGACGCGGGCCTTCATGCCGATCTCCCCTTCGGGGTCCAGCTCCGCCGCGCGCTCCAGGTACCGGCGGCCGAGGGGATACTTCTTCATCGTCACGAGGACGAGACCCAGACGCAGATTCGCTTGAGCGTCCTTCGGCTCCAGGCGCAGGACTTCGAGGTAATCCTCGGCCGCGGCCCCCATGTCTCCCTTCGACTCCCGCGCGACCCCGCGACCCATGATCGCAGGCAGGGACTTGGGCTCGAGCGACATGGCCAGCGCGAATTCCGACTCCGCGCGATCGAAGTCTTTCTGGCGAAGACGCAGACGCCCGCGGTTGATCGCGATCTCCAGGCGATCTTCCGGAACAGCCGAGGAGTCCGCCCACTTGAAGTCTTCCTCGGCCTCGAGGTAGTGGGAAGCCTCCGTGCGCGCGATCGCGCGGTGAATCCGATAGGACACTTTCTCGGGAGACAGTTTGATGGCTTTGTCGAGGGAGTCCAGAGACTCCTTCACCTTCCCCTGAGCGAGCAGCGCCACTCCCAAGCCGTCGTAGAGCTCGGGATTCCGCGGGTCGTTCTTCAGGGCGTCGCGGTAGGTGTTTTCCGCGTCGGAAAAGCGGCCGTCGCGCAAGAGCACGGCGGCCATCCGCTCGTTGAGAAGCACTTCCGCCGAGGTTTTCGTCGGGCCGCTGGTGGAGCTGCAAGCCGTCAGAAGACTCAGCAGCGCAGCCATCGCCCACTCTCCGGGGGGTTGAGCACCAAGCCGAAACATCCGGCTCACAGCGCCTCTCTTAACATTGGCTCTTCCGCCTCGACCGGGAGCTGGATGCCCAGCGCAACGATCGAGCCCTTCTCGTAGGCGCGCAGGAAGGCATCGACGACGGTCGGCTCGAAGCGCACGCCCGCGAACTGCCGGATGCGGCCGATCACGAAACCCATTTCCATCGCCTTCTGGTAGGGGCGCGTCGTGGTCATGGCGTCGAAGGTATCCGCGACGGTGACGATGCGCGCCTGCAACGGAATCTCCTCTCCCTTGAGGCCTTCCGGATAGCCACCGCCTCCCCACTTCTCGTGATGGTACTTCATGCCCGGGATGACGTTGGCCAGCTGCGGGATGGCCGACATGATCGCCGCCCCCTTGATCGGGTGCGTCTTCATCTGCTCGAACTCGTCCTCGGTCAACGCCGTGGGCTTGCGGATGATCCGGTCGTCCACCCCGATCTTGCCGACGTCATGTAAGAGAGCGGAGAGCCGGGTCCGCTCGACGTCCTCCGCAGGCAGTCCCATTTCGGTCGCGATCGCGGCCGCGTAGGTGGCGACCCGCTCGGAGTGGCCGCGGGTGTACGGATCCTTCGCGTCGATCGCCTCTGCGAGCGCCCGGATCGAGGAGAGGAACAGCTCGCGGTTCTCCCGAGCGGCGCGCTGCACATCCTCGAAGGCGACTCGAATCGAAGCGCTCATCCGGTTGAAGCTCTCCGAAAGCGCGGCCAGCTCCGCCGTGCCGGCGACTTCGACCGTGGAGCCATAGGCGCCCTCGCTGATGGCCCGCGTCGAGTCCGCAAGCCGCGCGATGGGATTCGAGAGTCTGCGCGCGAAGAAAAAGGCCAGGACGAACGCCCCCGCGAGAGCAATCGCGCCCCAGATCAACGTGTCCCGCACCATCTGGTTGACGGTGGCGAACGCGAGGTCCCGATCGCGCTCCACCAGCACCCCCCAGGGCGGCTGGCCGACCGGCGCGATCGAGGCGAGCACCGCGCCATTGCGCGTCTCCTCCGAGCGGGTCAGGCGGGCGGGAAACCGCACGAAGTCCGTGACGAGCGAGGAGGCTCGCCTCTCCTGCGTCCCGGCGGCGTCCGGAAAGAAGACGTTGCCCTCGCGGTCCACGAGCATCGCGCGGACTTCCTTTTTCGCCTCCGCTCGAAACTCATGCAGGATCGTTTGCCAGGAGAGCAGTCCTTCGACGACTCCGATCCGCTCTTTGTTTTCGTTTTCGACGGGCAGGGCGAGGACGGCAACCGGCCCGAGTTGGCGGACGAAGAAAGGCTTGCCCAGATAAACCGCGCCATCACGAGCCGACTCGAAGCCCTTGCGGAACTCGAACTCGACCTGGGGCAGATGGAGGTCGGGACCCGCGAAGCTGCCCTCCCCGCCGAAACGGATCCCGCGCAGGGCGACCAGCTGAGGGCGGCCCGCCAGCACGGAGCCGAGGATTTCCGGGACCTCGGAAGACGTGAAAGGGTCTTTTCCAGTCAGTTGGCCCGCCAGCCGGAGCGACTCGGCGGCACCTTTCAGTCCCTCGCGGGCGGAGGCGTAGAAGGCGGCCACGTGATCGGCCAGCGCCGAGGAGGACCGGGTGAGGTACTTCTCCTCGAGGGTCTCCAGAGTCCGCCGGTTGCGCCGGATGAGGATGTAGTCGGAGAAAAGCAGCGGCACCAGAGCGGCCACCACCAGGGCCCCGCACAGCAGGACGAAGAGTCGGATCCTCCGCCTAGGCCCCATGACTGCCTGCCCACTCCGGGAGCCTTCCGGCGCAGGCGTCTGCCGGCCCGGAGTCGGGCATGAGAGGAGAGACCGGAGCCTGGAACACGGGCTTCCATTATAGCGGCAGAGCCGCGTTTCTCCCGCTGCCGACCGGGAACCCGGTCGGGATCCGCGGTGTCTCACTCGTTGGGGAGGCGAAGTGATGTTCGAAACGGTTTTCCGAATGGCCGCTGCCGGATCTTCCCGCTCCGACCGCCGGTGGCGATCCCTTCCGGCTGCGATCGGCTTGCACGGTCTCGTGTTCGCGTTCGTTGCGCTCCTGTCCGTCCGCACCCTGAATGAGACTCCGGATCCTCCGCCTCCGATGGTTTTTCTGCAGGGCAACGCGCCGCCGCCTCCCCTCGGGGACGCGACACCCGCGCGGGATCCGGCTGCTTCGACAGCGGAGATTCTTCCCGTGACTCTGACCCAGCCCGAGGAATTGCGGCCGCAACCGCAACCCGTTCCTGACGAGACCGGCGTTCCAGCGACAGGCGGAATCGAAGGCCCCGGGCGGGAAACGTCCGGAGATCCAGACGGAAAAGAGAACGGCGCCGCCTCCGGCGTCTCCGGGAGCGAGGGCCGCGAAGGTCCGAGCGCGGGGGACTCCACGCGCCTCTTCGTGCCCGGCGGCGACGTGACCGAGCCGCGGCTCGTCTACAGAGTCGAGCCCTCCTATTCTGAGATTGCGCGCAAGCTGCGCCTCGAAGGCGTTGCCGTCCTTCAAGCGATCATCAGCGCGGACGGAAGGATCGAGGAGGTTCGGGTCGTTCAGTCGGCCCACGAACTTCTCGACGCGGACGCCGTGCGAGCGGTGAAGCAGTGGCGTTATCGGGCCGCCACCTGGAAGGGCCGCCCCGTCCGGGTCTCTTTGACCGTGACCGTCGAGTTCCGCCTCCGTTAGCAGAGATATATCAAACCTGATATAGAAGCTGGCTGGTCGACTTCCGAGTTCCGACCACCGACAGCCGACTCCCGACTACCGACGACCGATTTCCGTCTCCGCCGCAGCCTCCAGCCACTCCTCGATCGGGATCGCTTCTTCCATGCGCGCGCGGCCGATTCTCTCGAGCACGATGCCGGCGAGCCCTCGGGCGGTCGCCTTCTTGTCCCGAGCGAGAAAGGACGCGAGCGTCCTCGGGTCGCGATCGGGCGCCGGGAACGGACCGAGCCGAGCCAGGGCGTCGCGTACACGCTGGCTCTCCGCGGGAGCGAGCGCTGCTCGGCGCGCGGAGATCGGCAGCGCTGCCGCGATTCCCCAGGCCACCGCCTCTCCATGCTTCAAATCCCGATAACCGCCCGCGGCCTCGAACGCGTGGCCGAGAGTGTGGCCGAAGTTCAAGAGGCGCCGCCGGTCCTCTTCCCGCAGGTCCTCGGAAACGATCGCCGCCTTGACGGCGACTGCACCTGAGATCAGATCCGAGAGCGCGTCCGGCTCCCGCGCCAGAAGCGCGTCGATCCGGTCTTCCGCGCGGTCGGCCAATGCCCGGTCGGCGATCCAGGCCGCCTTGAACCCCTCGACCAACCCGGCTCGGTAGTCCCGCTCGCCCAGAGTCTCGAGGGCCGTCGGATCGATCAGGATCGTCCTTGCCGGGTGAAAGGCCCCGAGCAGGTTCTTTCCTGCGGGCGTGTCGACTCCGGTCTTCCCGCCGATCGCCGCGTCGGTCATCGAACCGGTCGTCGTCGGCACGGCGTTCCACGCGACGCCGCGCAGGACGATGGCAGCGGCAAATCCCACGATGTCCGAGACGACTCCTCCCCCGACCGCCACAAAGGCGTCGTCGCGCCGCACTCCCGCCTCGATCGCTGCGTCGGCGATCCGTTTCACGGACTCGAGAGTTTTGGATTCCTCCCGGTCGTCCAGAGAGAGATCGGCGAGGAGCGAGCCGGAAAGGGCCCGCCGCACCCGCGCGGCCGCCGGCGCGGAGCCGTCGGAAGAGAACAGAAGAAAACGGCCCGAGGGAGAGGTCAGGAACTCCGCCGCGTTGTCGAGCAGCCCCGCCCCGATCGAGGCGACGCTGCCGGACCCCGCATCGATGCGGATTACCGCCATGGGTCTGCTCCCTGTCCCCCCGGAAGAGGGCCGGGGTGAGGGGGAAACTTGTGGGAAGAAAGTGGAGCTTTCGACATTTGTCTTCCCCTCACCCTAACCCTCTCCCGGAGAGAGAGAGAGGGAACCCCTCTACGGCTTTTTTGGCACCTTCGCGATCCCGAGCTCCTGAAGCTGCTTGTCGTCGACCTCCGAGGGCGCCTTCATCATCAGGTCGAGACCGGAGGTCGTCTTGGGAAAGGCGATGACGTCGCGGATGGACGTCGCCCCCGCGGCGAGCGCGCAGATCCTGTCCAGGCCGAGCGCCATCCCCCCGTGCGGCGGGGCGCCATAGCGGAAGGCGTCGAGCAGGAAACCGAAACGGTGGCGGCCCTCCTCCTGCGAGATGCCGAGCAGTCGAAAGACCCGCTCCTGAATGTCCGCGCGGTGGATGCGGATCGATCCCGAGCCCAGCTCCGAGCCGTTCAAGACGACGTCGTAGGCCCGGGCGCGGACGGAGCCCGGATCGGTCTCGAGAAGCGGCAGATCTTCTTCGCGCGGCGACGTGAAGGGATGGTTCATCGGGTACCAGGTTCCCGACGCCTCCTCCCGGCCGACCAGCGGAAACTCGGTCACCCAGCAGAAGGCCCACTTGGAGGAGTCCACGAGCCCCTGCTCGCGCGCCACGTCGAGCCTCAACGCGCCGAGCGCGGCGGCGGAAACTTCTCTGGAAGCGGCCACGATGAGAAGCAGATCCCCGGCCGCGACTTGCCCCGCCGACAGAAGGCGGTCGAGAGACTCCTGTGAGAGGTTCTTCTTTGCCGGCGAAGAGATCTCCGCCTCCGCCCGCTTGATCCAGACCAGACCCTTCGCGCCGTGCTTCTTGGCCTCTTCCGCCAGCCCGTCCAGACGCTTTCGGGAGAAACCGCCGCCTCCCGGCACGCGCAACCCGCGCACCGCGCCGTTGCCCGCGAGCGCCTCCTCGAAAGGAGCAAACCCGCTCCCGGCCGCCGCGGCCGACAGGTCCGTCAGCGGCAATCCGAATCGCAGGTCCGGACGGTCGGTGCCGTAAGTCTCCAGCGCCTCCCGGTAGGTCAACCGGGGGAAGGGGCGCTTCGCCTCGACACCCACGGCGGCGTAGGCCTCGGCCAGGAACCCCTCGACCGCCTCGAAGACGTCCTCCTCCGTCGGAAAAGACATCTCCAGATCGATCTGGGTGAACTCGTACTGGCGATCCGAACGCAGATCCTCGTCCCGAAAACAGCGCGCGATCTGAAAGTACCGTTCGAAGCCTGCCACCATCAGAAGCTGTTTGAAGATCTGCGGCGATTGCGGCAGCGCGTAGAAGAGACCGGGGTTGATCCGTGAAGGAACCAGGAAGTCCCGCGCCCCCTCGGGCGTCGAGCGGGTCAGCAACGGCGTCTCGATCTCGAGAAAGCCGCGTTCGCGCAGGGCCTTTCGAATCCGCGCCGTCATCTCGTCGCGCAGCACCATGTTCTTCTGCATGACCGGCCGGCGCAGGTCGAGATAGCGGTATTCCAGCCTCAGCTCTTCGGTCGCGTTGCTTCGGTCCTCGATGACGAAGGGAGGCGTTTCCGCGCGCGCGAGGAACTCGAGGCGGGTCGCGAGCAGCTCGACCTCTCCCGTCGCGGAGTCGGTGCGCCGCTGCCCCTCCCCGCGCAGGAGGACGTCTCCTTCGATCTCGACGACGTCCTCGCCGCGGGCCTCCGCCGCCCGGTCCACCGCGTCCGTCGGACAACGGGCGCGATCGAAGACGACCTGGGCCGTGCCGCTGCGGTCCCGGATCGTCAGGAAGATCAGCTCCCCCAGATCGCGGCGGCGGCCGACCCATCCCTGAAGCTTGACGCGCTGGCCGGCGTCGGCCGCGCGCAGGGAGCCGACGGGTGTGCGTTTCATCGGTCGGATTCCGGAGGGAGGGAAGAGAGGTCCCTGCTCTCCTCGGCGCGTGTGGAGAGCGTCTTGATCTTCATGGTTCCCAGCGCCTCTTCTTCCGGCCCGAGAGAGACGACCCGGACTTCGGAGGCGCGGAACGCGTAAGAGCCGGAAGCGTCTTCGAGAACTTGCGCCGCGCGCGCGAATCCGCGCTTGAACCCCCGACCGGTCAGGTCCGTATCCACGACGGCCTCGGGGCTGTGGCGGCGGATCCGCCGCGCGACCTTCAGGGCGTAGGGGACCTGCTCCTTCGAGAACGGAACGACGAAGAAGACGTCGCGCAAGGGGCGCGGATCGGCGGGCGCGACGTCGAGCAGCCGGTCCTCCCCGATCGCGAAGCCGATCGCCGGCATGTCGGGTCCCCCCAGATCCGCGACCAGGTTGTCGTAGCGGCCTCCGCCCAGGATCGCGTCCTGCGCGCCGAGGTCGCGCGAGACGACCTCGAAGACGGTGACCGTGTAGTAGTCCAATCCCCGCACGAGGGACGCATCTTCGGTGAAGGGGATCTTCATCACGGAGAGCAGCTGCTTTAACCGCTCGTAGTGCGCCCGGGCGGTCTCGTCGAGGAACTCGCCGCTCTTCGGGGCGTCCTTCAGGATCTCGCGCGTCTTCACGTCCTTGGAATCGAAGAGCCGCAGAGGATTTTCCTGCAGCCTGCGGCGGTCGTCGTCTCCGAGCCGCTCGGCCTCGAGACTTGCGTGCGCGCGCACCGCTTCCGCGAAGCGCTGCCGCCCTTCTCGAGAAGGGACGGAGTTCAACGTGACCGAGAGATCCGAGAAGTTGAGACGCCGCAGGAAGTCGAACAGCATCGCGAGAAGCTCGGCGTCCGCCTCCGGGCCGGACACACCCAGGAGCTCGGCTCCGATCTGCCGGAACTCCCGGTATCTTCCTTTCTGCGGCTGCTCATAGCGGAACTGCTCGCCGCAATACCAGAGCCGGATGGGACGTGCCATGTCCTGGAGTCCCCTTTCGACGAGCGCGCGGACGACGCCGGCTGTGTTTTCGGGGCGCATCGTCAAGGAGCGGCCCTTGCGGTCCGGAAACGTGTACATCTCCTTGTGGACGATGTCGGTCGTTTCGCCCACGGACCGAGCGAAGAGCTCCGTGGACTCGAGCACCGGCGTGCGGACCTCGCCGTAGCCATAGGAGGAGAAGACCGCGCGCGCAATCCCCTCGGCCGCGGCGAAGCGCTCGCTTTCGGGCGGCAGCAGGTCGCGGGTGCCCTTGACGGCGCGATATTTCAACGCGCCCACTTCCCTTCGACGCGGAAGTACTCCTGCTTGTAGACAAGGTAGTTCAAGTGGAAGTGCTTCAAGTCTTCCACCTCGGCCTCCGAAAGCTGCCGGGCCAGTTGCGCTGGGGCGCCCAGCCACAGCGTACGCGCGGGCACGACCGTCCGCGGTGTGACGAGAGCGCCGGCCCCCACGAAGGCAGACTCGCCGATCTCGGCCCCGTCCAGGACCGTTGCGCGGATTCCGATCAGGGCACCGCGCCGGACGGTCGCTCCATGGACGACGGCGCCGTGGCCGAGCGTCACTTCCTCCTCGAGCACCGTCGGATGCGTTCCCTGCGTGACGTGGATCGCGCAGTTGTCCTGAATGTTGGTCCGCGCGCCGATGCGGATGAAGTGGCAGTCTCCGCGGACGACGGAGTTGAACCAGATCGAGACGTCGTCGGCCAGGACGACGTCTCCGATCACCGACGCCGTGGGCGCGAGATAAATGCGCTCCCCCAGCTGAGGCTTCTTTCCGCCGTATTCGATCAGGAGTCCCATGAGGCAACGCAATCTATCGGTTCAAAGTTGAAAGTTCAAAGTTCCCGGGCGCCGGCCGCCGGCTGTTCTTAGACACCCAGCCAGGAATGAGCCCCCTCTCGCAGGACGACAGGCGGTTCCCGTGTCGCATCGAGCACGGTGGAGGAGGGACCGCCTGGCGTCGTTCCTCCATCCACGAGCAGGTCGATCGACCCGGCGAATGCCCTCTCGAGGGAGTCCGGGTCGTCCAGAGGAGGCTCTCCCGAGCGATTCGCGCTCGTGCCCGTGAGCGGCCCGAGGGCGACGAGCAGATCTCGCAAGGGGGCCGAGGCAGGAAGACGCACGCCCAGGGTCCGCGCTCCCCGCGACGCGGGCAGCGGCGCCCGAACGGGAAGAATCACGGTCAAAGCGGCGGGCCAGATCCGAAAATATCGATCGAGGTCTTTGCTCCTGGCGTCGATTCCGAGCCGGTCGAGCTGGCTGCGCTCACCAATGAGAACCGGGAGGGGCTTTTCGTCGTCGCGACGCTTTGCCGCAAAGATCCGCCCGACCCCCGGTTCGCTGGACGGATCTGCCGCCAGGCCGTAGTGGGTCTCCGTGGGGATCGCGAGGAGGCCGCCCGAGGTCAGGAGCCCGCGCACGCGAGAGAGCTCCTCCGGAGAGGCGAGCAGCTGATCGATCGAGATGCGGCGCAACTTGGGGAGTGTATCCAGACTGAGGACTGAGGACCGAGGACTGAGGACTCAAGAGGCTTCAGCTCGAAGAAGTCTTCCTGAGACCCAAGCCAGTCGAGTCCTCAGTCCGCAGTACTCAGTCCGCAGTCGGGTTCGGTCAACCCCCGATATACCGGTCGTAAAGCCCTCTGGCGCGGCCCACGTCGCCCGTGCCGCGCACGACGCACCTTCCATCCGAGAAGATCGTCAGTGAGACATCCTCGAGGTCGGCCGACAAGAGATGTTCGGATCGCCGAATGCGGCCCACCAGCGCCAGGCGAGCTTCCAGAGCGTCGAAGTTCGGGCGCTGGCGGCCCGCAGGCGCCACTTGCACGGAGTGCCGCCCGCAGAGCTTGACGACTTCGCTGGCGCCCTCCCCGTCGAGTGCGGGAAAGGCGCTCCCGGCGCAAACCTCGCAGGACGAACGCGGGCGGGTCTGTTCGAAGAGCCGGCGAGCCTGAAGCCCCGCGTTCCACACCGAGAGCAGGATCACGCCTCGGGAGGACTTCTCTCCCGTGGCCAGCCGCAGCGCCTCTGTCATTCCGACCGATGCGACCAGAGCGGGAAGGGTCGGAACGACCCCGACTGTGTCGCAGGTGGGACCCGATCCTGCCGGAGGCAGCGCCTCGAGGTAGCACCTCAGACAGGGGGTCTCTCCGGGAACGGAAGCCGCAACCAGCCCTTCCTGGCCGACGCACGCGGCATAAATCGAGGGCACCCCGAGAGCTCGCGCCGCATCCGAGGCGAGCAGGCGCGTCTCGAAATTGTCGGATCCGTCGAACACGAGGTCGTGGCCGGCGAGAAGCTCGCGGGCATTCCTGTGTTCCAGGTCCACGATCCGGGCGGTGACCGCGAGGCCGGGCGCGATCGCGGACAATCGACGTGCCGCGGCATCGGCCTTCGGCGCGACCCTTGCGGCGTCCTCCGAGTCGAAGAGGAATTGGCGCGAGAGGTTCGAGTCTTCGACGACGTCCCGGTCGATGACCGTCATCCGCCCGACTCCGGCGCGGGCCGCGATCTCGGCCGCCGCTGAGCCGACGGCGCCGATTCCCACGAAGGCGATCGAATAGGAACCGATGCGCCGCTGGCCCGCCTCCCCGATGCCGGGGAAAAGGATGGACCTCGAGTAACGATTGTTGGTGTCCATGACCAATCGGTTCATCTGCTCATCGGTTCATCGGTTCATTTGCCCCGGACAAGTCTTTCACGACGAAATCGACCGATGGACCGATGAATCCGATGGACCGATTCTTTCTCATTCGGCAGCCGCGTCGAGCAGCGCACGCGCGTGCTTGATTGCCGTCTCCGGTACCTTCTCGCCGGCCAGCATTCTCGCAATCTCCGCGACCCGGTCCGCCCCGGTCAGCTCCCGCACGGCGGCGACCGTTCGTCCCCGGCGCTCGCTCTTCTCCGCACGGAAATGGCGGGTGGCCAACGCGGCGATTTGCGGCACGTGTGTGACACAGAGCACCTGGTCGTGCCGTGCGAGCAGGCGCAGCTTCCGGCCGACAACTTCTGCGGTTCGTCCCCCGATTCCGGCGTCGACCTCGTCGAAGATGAGCGTGCGTCCTCCTCCCGTCTTGCCCGCTGCGACGGAGCGGATCGCGAGTTGCAGCCTCGAGAGCTCGCCTCCCGAAGCAATCCTCTCGAGCGGTTTCTCGGCCTCGCCGGGATTGGGCGCGAAGAGCAGGGCCGCCGTTTCGAGGCCGTCCGGCCGCGGGGATTCCTCGACCGGAGTGAGCGCCACCCGTAGCTTCGCCTTCTCCATCGCGAGGCCGGCCAGCTCCTTCTGGATCGCCGTCGAGAAGCGGGGCGCCGCGGCTTCCCTTTTCTTCGAGAGCGTTCGGGCCGCCGCGAGATAGATCTCTTTCGCGCGCGCCTCCTCCGCCCGCCGGCGCTCGAGGGCGTCCTCGAAGTTGGAAAGCTCGTCTCCTTCGGCCCGGAGCCTCCCGAGCAGCTCCAACGCCTCGGCCGGCGAGACCCCGTACTTGCGCTTTAAACGGGCGAGCTTCTCGAGTCTCGTCTCGATCGCTGTCAGCCGCTCCGGGTCGCTCTCGACGCAGGCGGCCCCATCGCGCGCCAGGGCTGCCAGATCCGCGATGCGTCGCTTGAGCTCTTGCGCCTCCTCGAGCCCCGCCCGTTCTCGTGGATCGATCGAGGCGAGCTCCGAAAACGCCCGGACCGTCTCCCCGAGCCGATCCGCCGCCGAGCCCTCCCCTTCCGACAGAGCCTCGAGGGCAGCCTGACCGGCGCGCCGGATTCGGTCGGCGTGGAGGAGGCGGTCCCGCTCGGCGGTGATCTCTTCCTGCTCTCGGCCGTCCGGAGCGGCCTCCTCGATCTCCCGGATCTGGAACCGGATCGTGTCGAGGCGCGCCACGCGGTCGCGCCGCGACTGCTCGAGGGACTCGAGCGCCTCCCGGGCCGCCCCCCAGGCACGCGCAGAATCCGCGGTGGCCTGCCGCGGCCCGTCGGCGCTTGCGAAGGCGTCGAGCAGATCGACGGCGGCGTGCCGGTCGGCCAGCTCCTGCTCGGAGTTCTGACCCTGGATGGCCAGGAGCCGTTCACCCAGCCGGGCCAGCGTGCGGACGGGCGCCGGCTCGTCCTCGATGAAGGCGCGTCCTCGTCCGTCGGCCGAGAATTCCCTCCGCACCAGGATCGTCGACGAAACCGGGAGGCCCGCTTCCTCCAGCACCGCGCGGGACGCGCCGTCGATGTCGAACTCGGCCGCGACGAGGAGCTTCTCGGCCCCTTCGCGCACGAGCTCGGACGAGCCCCTCCCTCCTGCCAGGAGCGTCAGGGCGTCAACGAGGATCGACTTGCCCGCGCCGGTCTCCCCGGTGATCACCGTCAGGCCTTCCGAGAGCTCGAGCGTCAGATCCTCGACGATGGCCAGGTTCTTTACCGTGAGGCGGCGGAGCACGCGGAGAAAGCTATCAGCTATCAGCTGTCAGCTTTCAGCTTCGAACCACGGATTATGTCCGACTGATAGCTGAGAGCTGAAAGCTGAAAGCTTCGTTACTCACAGGATGCGTACGACTTCCGAGAGACTGTGAATTCGGTAGTTTGGTTCAACTCCCGGAGGTTCTCCACCCCGATCGATCCACGCGACCGTTCGGCCCTCACGCCGAGCCCCTTCGGCGTCCCACCCGTTGGAGCTGACGAAGAGCGTCGCCTCCCGCGAAGCTTCGCCATCTAAGAGCGCATAGACGCGAGGATCCGTCTTGTAGACCCCGACATCGTCGGCCGAAAGGATCCGATCCACCTCGAGGCCGGCGGCTTCGAGGGCGCTCTCGATCATCGCACGCGTTCCGTTGGAGAGGACCGCGCAGCGGGCTCCTCTGCGGCGGATCTCCGAGAGGGTGCTTCCGGCATCGGCGTAGGCCGGTACGGTCGACCAGAGCTGTCCGAGTTGGGTCCGAAGCGCCGGGGACAGCCGCGGCGCCGACGCTTCGAGCGCGGCCGCCGTGATCCGATCCCAGGGCTCGTACTGGCCTCTCCGATTGCATTCCCAGCTCCGCTCGACCTGGTCCTTTCTCCAACGGGCCAACAGATCGGAAGCGATCTCCCCCACCAGCGGCTCCATCCTCGCGGCGAGCCCGCCGATGTCGAGGAGCGTGCCATAGAGGTCGAAGGCGACGAGCTGAAACATGAGCTTGCAGCTAACAGCTATCAGCTTTCAGCCGAAGCGGCTGGCGGTATCCTGGCTCCCGGGCTGAGAGCTGAAAGCTGAGAGCTACTTCTTGACCTCTCCAATCGGCTTCGCCGGGATCCCGGCCACGATCGCCCTCGTCGGTACCGGCTTGGAGGCCAACCCCATCGAGCCGACGATCGCGTCCGGCCCGACGGTCACGCCCGACAGCACCGTCGAGTGGTACGTGATGCGGGCTCGATCCCCGATCACGGTCTTGGCCAGAGTGATGTTCTGGATATCCTCGACCGCGTGACTGTGCGAGTAGATGTTGGCGTAGTCGGAGATCGAAACGTCGTCTCCGAGCTCGACCTCGCCGCGGTCATCGATCAGCACATTGCGATGAATCGTCACTCCGTTCCCGACGGAGAGGTTGTATCCGAAAGAAAACTCGACTTCGTGGAAGATGCGCACGCGCTCACCGCAGCGCCGGAAAACTCGGGGGGCCAGCATCGCGCGAACCTGGGTTCCGAGTCGGACGTTGCGACCCACCGGCGAGTGATCGAACATCTGCCAGAACCAGAGAAGAGGCTTGACCCGTTTCCACTTCTCCAGATCGAGCTCCCGGTAATACTCGGCTTCCATCGTCGCGTTTCGCGGATCGAAGGTCGCGACGAGCGTCTTCATTCCGAGCGGCACCCGCCGGTCCGTAATCAGGCTCTCGTCGAAGGGACGGCCCAGGTAGAGATTCGAGAGAGCGTCGCGCACGACGAGGTTTCGGTCGAGCGCCGGATCGTCTAAGTGCTCGGCCAGCTCCGCGACGAAGCGGGGATAAACTTCTTCACCGATCGGACCGATCGAGAATTGACGGAGAGGCATATGGCGGCCAGGACCGTAGCAAAGCGATTTTGCGCAGTCAAACGCGGTTTCCTCGCTCTCGCGATTCCGGCGATTCTGGCCGCTCAGGATCCGGCCGAGCCACCCGGTGGAGCGCCGCGCGGAAAAGCGTTGCCGACTCCGTCCGGGGTGATCGCAAGGTCTCGGATCGAGGAGAAGGCCCTGCGG
Organism: Acidobacteriota bacterium; assembly: GCA_046728075.1. Classification (GTDB taxonomy): domain Bacteria; phylum Acidobacteriota; class Thermoanaerobaculia; order UBA5066; family Gp7-AA6; genus JBKPDV01. The sequence goes on from JBKPDV010000297.1 coordinate 15,884, forward strand.
TCCGTCGTCGAGGAGCTCGTTGCGTGCGGCACGCGGCACTCCCTCTCCTCCTGGGACAACCCCGGAAGGGGCATTGGCTGCGGGCGGGACCGCATCCTGGCGCGTTTTCGGGAGATCGCGCGCGCTTCCGGCGGACGGCTCGAAGTTCTCGTCGACCGCTTTGAGGCGACCGCGCCGCGGACTCACGACAAGCCGGCGCGGCTCGAGAACATCCTGGCGTTTCTGCCGGGCTCGGACCCCAAGCTCGCCCGGAAGGTCTTCCTCGTCTCGGGCCACTATGACTCGATGCCCTCCAACATCATGGATCCCGAGTCGGACGCGCCGGGAGCCGACGATGACGCTTCCGGGACCGCAGTCTCGATCGAGTGCGCACGTCTCCTCTCGGGCGGGACCTATCGCTCGACGCTCCTCTTCGCCGCGGTTGCGGGAGAGGAGCAGGGCCTGCTCGGAGGAAAGCGGCTGCTGGAGTACCTGAAGGAGAACGGGTACGAGATCGGGGGGTTTCTGAACAACGATATCGTTGGGGCGGACTTTGCGCCGGGAGGGCCTCATCGCGTGCGGCTCTTTTCGGCTGGCGGTCCAGACGGAGTGGAGTCTCCTTCGCGCGATCTGGCTCGAGCTGTCGAGGAAATCGCGGGACGCGATTCGGTGCGGATGGTCTTTCGGCTCGACCGCCTCGGACGCGGAGGAGATCACCGTCCGTTCGTCGAAGCGAACCTTCCCGCGGTCCGCTTCACCGAGCCGCTCGAGGATTACGCTCACGAGCACCAGACACCCCGCGTGGAGGACGGCCGCGAGTACGGCGACTGGCCGAAGTTCGTCAGCTTCCCTTTTCTCGGCAACGTCGCCCGGATCAACGCAGAGTGTCTGAGGCAGCTGGCACTGGCTCCCGCCGCCCCCGGGGAGGTCACCGTCTCCGGCGGTGTCACGGCGGACGCGAAGATCAACTGGTCGGCGGAGCCCGACTCGCAACGAGCGGGGTTCGAGATCCTCTGGCGGGAGACAACAGACCCGCGCTGGTCCGTTTACGAATTCGTCGACGCGGACGGGGAGGCGATGCTCAAGGGAGTCTCGACGGACAATCACTTCTTCGCGGCGCGGGCTGTCGGCAAGAACGGGGCCCACTCGATTCCCGTCGCCGCGGCGCTCAAGCCCCCGACACCGCGGGTTCCCTCCAAGTGACGGACGAGAGAGAAGGCTCCCGCCGGCCGCTGCTCTGGCTTGGATCGGCGCTCTCGACGCTCGGGGCTCTGGGAGTCCTGCCGGTGGCTTTCCTCGTGGGCCTGCGGCCCCGCATAACACTGGGTTCCCCGCTGGGCCGGCACCTGTTCGCGGGCGCGCTCGGGCTCGCCAGCCTTTCGCTCCTGCTCGCCGTGATCGCGGCCGGCCCTCTGCGCCGCGGAGAAAAGTGGGCCTTCTGGGCCTATGCCGGAGCCTTCCTCGTCGTGAGTGTGCCCGTCGTGGCGGCCGACGCCATCTATGTGTCCCGCCAATCGCTCCTGCTCACGCTCGCGCCGCAGATCCTGGCGCTCCTGACCGCGACCGCCGGGCTCGCCCTCTGCGCGCAGGAATTGTTTGGAGAGGAGAAGGCGTAGCTCACAGCTGTCAGCTCACAGCTTTCAGCTCAAACGAAATACCCCCTCCAAGCCCGGAGTCGAAGGCTGTTCGCTGACAGCTGATAGCTGAGAGCTAAGAAAAGTGCCGTCTCAGAAACTCCATCGTCAGCGCGACTCCGAACCCGGTCGCGCCGGCGTCGTATCCGGCGTGCCCCTTTTCGAAATGGGCGACGCCGGCGATGTCGATGTGCGCCCAGGGGACTCCGTCCGGAACGAACTCCTTGAGAAAGACCCCCGCGTTGATCGTTCCCGCAGCGCGACCGCCGGTATTCTTCATGTCGGCCCACTCCGACTTGAGATTCTCTCTGTAGTCGACCCAGAGCGGCAGCCGCCAGAGGCGCTCGCCGGTCGATGACCCCGCGTCGAGGAGCTCTTGCGCAAGGTCGTCATCGGGGGTCATCAGGCCGGCACATTCGTGGCCCAGAGCCACGATCGCCGCGCCGGTGAGCGTTGCGAAGTCGAGAAGGACGTCGGGACGAAACTTCTCGGCGTAGGAGAGGGCATCGGCCAGAATCAGTCTCCCCTCCGCATCGGTGTTGTCCACCTCGACCGTCTTGCCCGAGCGCATCTGGAGAATGTCGCCGGGCCGCGTCGCCGAGCCGCCGGGCATGTTCTCCGTCAGCGGAGCCAGGGCGACGACCCGGACGGGCAACGCCAGACGCTTCGCGGAGGCCAGGCATGCAAAGACCGTTGCGGCGCCCATCATGTCGTACTTCATCTCCCCCATGGACGGCGCGGGTT
>JBKPDV010000298.1:0-9274 GCA_046728075.1 Acidobacteriota bacterium
GATCGTGTTCGCGAGGCAGACCGATCCGCTCGCCCGGGAGATCCGCAAGTGGCGCGAGGACAATGTCGAGAGCGTCGACAATTCCAACGGCGCGTTGATCGCCAAAGCCCTCTTCGCGGTCCGCGGAAAGAATCAGTATCCCGACGCGACCTTCACGCTGCGTCTGGCCTACGGTCCCGTCAAAGGCTACGAAGAAAACGGCAAGCCGGTCCCCTTCCAGACCACGTGGGACGGCATGTACGCCCACTCCGACGCGCACGGCGGCAAGCCTCCCTATGACCTTCCGCAGTCCTACCTCGACGTCAAAGGAAAGGTCGATTCCAGAACGCCGGTCAACTTCGTCACCACTGCGGACACGACCGGCGGAAACTCGGGCAGCCCGGCTGTCAACCGGAGACTGGAGCTGGTCGGCCTCCTCTTCGACGGAAACATCCAATCGCTCGGCAACGACGTCGTCTACACGGAAGACGTGGCCCGATCGGTCTGCGTCCATCCGGCGGCGATGACCGCCGCGCTGCGCCAGGTCTACGGTGCGGCGGCTCTCGCCGACGAGCTCGAGAGACGCGCCGGGGCATCTCCAGCGAAACAGAAATCGATGCCTGCAAAGAAGAAGTCGTAGAGCCGATTGCCGGGCCGAGTTCCCGCTCGGATCGGAGCTAGAATTTCCTCGCTCTCAATCGCATGACACTTTCCGAAGGCTCGCGGCTTGGTCCCTACGAAATCTTGTCGACGGTCGGCTCCGGAGGCATGGGCGAGGTCTACCGCGCCAGAGATACGCGGCTGGACCGCGTCGTCGCGATCAAGATCCTCCCCTCCCACCTCTCGGAGAACGCTGAGATCCGCCAGCGGTTCGATCGGGAGGCGCGGACGATCTCGAGTCTCTCCCATCCGCACATCTGCGCGCTCCACGACGTGGGCCACCAGGACGGAACCGACTATCTCGTCATGGAGTTTCTGGAGGGCGAAAGCCTCGCCGATCGACTCGCAAAAGGCCCGCTGCCGACGGAACAGGTTCTCCGTTATGGCATCCAGATCGCGGACGCGCTCGACCGCGCGCACCGGCAGGGGATCGTCCATCGGGACTTGAAGCCCGGAAACGTGATGCTGACGAAGTCGGGGATCAAGCTCGTGGACTTCGGTCTGGCGAAGCTCGCGGCCGCGGCGCCTGTCGCCTCGTCGCTCTCGGTGCTTCCCACGCAGGCGGGACTCAACCTGACGCAGGAGGGGACCATCCTGGGCACCTTCCAGTACATGGCGCCGGAGCAGCTCGAGGGTAAGGAAGCGGATGGGCGCTCGGACATCTTCGCCTTCGGCGCCGTGCTCTACGAGATGGCGACCGGCAAAAAAGCGTTCTCGGGCAAGAGCCAGGCGTCACTCATCGCCGCGATCCTGGATTCCCAGCCCGCGCCGATCTCGACTATTCAACCGATGGCGCCGCCGGCGCTCGATCGCGTCGTCCAGACCTGTCTCGCCAAGGATCCCGATGACCGCTGGCAGACGGCTCACGATGTGATGCTGCAGTTGAGGTGGATCGCCGAGGGAGGCTCGCAAGCCGGAGTGCCGGCGCCGGTTGCCGCCCGTCGCCAGGGCCGCGAGCGCGCGGCCTGGATCGCGGCTGCCGTCTTTGCCGCGGCAGCCGCGGCTCTGGCCATCCTCTACTTCGGGACACCGCGCCGCGGGGACCGCATCGTTCGGACTTCGATTCTGCCGCCGTCGAAGATGGCCTACCGTTCGGTCGGCGAGGGCGCCGGACCGCCCGCCATCTCGCCCGACGGCCTCTCCCTTGCGTTCACGGCATCGGACGCTCCGGGAACATCGCAGCTCTGGGTTCGCCCACTGGACACTTCCGCCCCGCGGGCCCTGCCCGGAACCGAAGGCGCGACGTACCCATTCTGGTCTCCCGACAGCAAGTCCATCGCTTTTTTCTGCGGCGGCAAGTTGAAGAGGGTCGAGGCCTCGGGCGGTCCGGTCTTGACCGTGTGCGACGCGGCGGATGGACGCGGCGGCACCTGGAGCCGAGACGGTGTGATCGTTTTCGAGGCGCACTTTCGCGAACCCCTCGCGCGTGTCGCGGCGACCGGAGGTCCGGTCACTGCGGTCACCAAGTTGGACGAGTCGCGGCGAGAGACGACCCATCGCTTTCCCTTCTTCCTCCCGGACGGGAACCACTTCCTCTACGAGGCCGGCAGCCACGCCGTCGGAACCGAGAGCGAGTTTCACGCGATCTACATCGGCTCTCTCGGCCAGGAGCCCCGGAAGTTGTTGCTGAGCGTCCGTTCCAAGCCGATCTACGCGGCCGGCCATCTCCTCTTCGTTCGCCAGAAGACTCTGATGGCGCAGCGCCTCGACTGGAAGAAGGGAAAGCTCATCGGGAACGCCTTTCCGATCGCCGAGAACGTTCAGGACGATCCCGGATACTTCACGGCGGTCTTTTCCGCCTCGGACGCCGGCGCCCTCGCCTACCAGGAGGCGGTAGGAAGCGGCGGGCTCCACGAGCTTGCCTGGTTCGATCGCAGCGGAAAGAAGCTCGAGACGATCGGCTCTCCGGGAATCTACTGGGCACCCCGAATCTCTCCCGACGGTCGGCGCGTCGTAACCAGCCTCGGGGACCCAGCGGACGTCTGGTTGCAAGATCTCGCGCGTCATGTCGCGACGCGCATGACCTTCGACCCGTCCGACGAGACCAACCCGTTATGGTCTCGCGATGGCTCGCAAATCTTCTTTACTTCGCAGCGCAGCGGGGCAGGCGACCTCTATCGCAAGTCGAGCTCCGGGGGGAGCGACGAATTGATCTTCTCGTCAAAGGAAGTCAAGACTCCGGTGAGCCTGAACTCCGACGGGCCAACTCTTCTCTTTCAGAGCCTGAACCCGAAGACCAAATGGGATCTGCTGCTGCTCTCGCTTTCGGACAGAAAAGTCACCCCCTTCCTTCAGACCGAGTTCGACGAAGTGGACGGCGAGTTTTCGCCGGACGGAAAATGGGTCGCTTATGCCTCCAACGAGTCGGGGCGCTTCGAGGTCTATGTCCAGCCTTTCCCCGGCCCCGCAGGCAAGTGGCAGGTTTCGACGGTCGGAGGGAGAAATCCTGCGTGGCGGCGCGACGGCCGAGAGCTCTTCTATCTCGCGCTCGACAAGAAGCTGATGGCCGTTCCGGTGCGCACCGGGGCCGCATTCGAGTCCGAGACCCCAACATCTCTGTTCCTAGCGCCGATCTTGAACGATCCGGACCGCCACTACGACGTCACGGCCGATGGACAGCGCTTCTTGATCGTCACCTCCGCTGGGGACGAGGCATCGACTCCTCTCACACTCGTTCAGAACTGGACTGCGCTGCTGCGCAAGTGATCCCGCGAGACCCCCAATGATCGGCCAGACGGTCTCGCATTACCGGATTCTGGGCAAGCTCGGAGGCGGCGGCATGGGCGTCGTCTACGAGGCGGAGGATCTGCGCCTCGGGCGTCACGTCGCCTTGAAGTTCCTGCCGGAAGAGCTCGCGCCCGACGCCTCGACGCTCGAGCGTTTGAAGCGGGAAGCGCGCGCGGCGTCGTCCCTCCAGCACCCTCACATCTGCACGATCCACGACATCGACGAAGTCGACGGCCGGCCGTTCCTCGTCATGGAGATGCTGGAAGGAGAGACTCTCAAGGATCGCCTCGTGACCGGCCGCCTCCCCTTCGAGAAGGCGCTGGAGCTCTCCATCGAAATCGCCGACGCGCTCGACGCCGCTCATGCCCGAGGGATCATCCACCGCGACATCAAGCCCGCCAACATCTTCGTCACGCGCCGAGGGGAGGCCAAGCTGCTGGACTTCGGCCTGGCCAAGCTCGACACGCCTGCCGCGTCCGTCTCCTCGAGCGCGTCGCATCTGGCGACAGCGGCCGAGCCCGAGCATTTGACGAGCCCCGGGACCGCGATGGGGACGGTGGCCTACATGTCGCCCGAGCAGGCTCGCGGGGAGCCACTCGACGCTCGGACGGACCTCTTCTCGTTCGGGGCGGTCGTCTACGAGATGTCGACCGGCCGCCAACCCTTCGCCGGCAACACGACCGCCGTCCTCTTCGACGCGATCCTGAATCGCGATCCGACGCCGGTAGCCCGTCTCGGGCCGGAGCTGCCCGAAGAGCTCTCCCGGATCGTCCATCACGCTCTCGAGAAAGACAGGGAGCTTCGCTACCAGAGCGCCGCGGACATCCGCGCGGACTTGAAGAGATTGCGCCGCGATTCGGAGTCCGGCCGCACCGGGGCATCCGCTGCTGCCCCGCCTCCAGCGCCGCAGAGGCGGCCCCTCCGACCGATGTTTCTAACGGGAGCCGCGGTCCTCATGGCCGCTGTCCTCGCCGGCGGATGGTGGCTTCTCTCCCATCGGAGGACCGGACAGGCTCACGCCTCGCGAACGACGCTGGCCATCCTCCCGTTTCAAAGCCTGACGCCGGACGCCAGCACCGACTATCTGCGTTATGCCCTGGCCGACGAGATCGCGACGACTCTCTCCTACGCCTCGTCCCTGGCCATCCGGCCTCTGGCCGCGACACGCAAGTACGCGCGGCCCGACGTGGACCCGCAAGCGGCGGGGCGGGAGCTGCAGGTCGGCCAGGTTCTGGCCGGGTCCTTTCAGAAGGAAGGGGACCGGTTCCGGGTCACTCTCGAGGTGATCGACACCGACAGCAATCGCGTGATCTGGCACGACACCTCCAACGTCGGCGCGGCCGATTTGCTCGGCCTTCGCGAACAGATCTCGACACGGTTGCGTCGTGATCTGCTTCCGTTGCTCGGAGCCTCCGCCTCTGAGCCGGCCAATCGCCCCCGAAATCCCGAAGCCTACGACCTCTACTTGAAAAGCACGGCTGTCTCCCGAGATCCGTTGCCAAACAAAGACGCCATCAAGATGCTCGAGAAGTCCGTCGCGCTCGACCCCTCCAATCCCGCGGCGTGGAACGCGCTCGGCAAGCGCTACTACTACAACGGCACCTATGCCGACGGCGGCTCGGCCGCGATCGAGCGCGCGCGCACGGCTTACATGCACGCGCTCGAAACGCAGCCGCCGCTCCTGGACGCCGTCGCCAGCGTCGTCTCGCTCCAGACAGAGGGAGGCGACCTCACCGGCGCGATGGAAGAGGCCGGGCAGCTGTTGGCGACCCATCCGGATTCCGCCCGGGCTCATTTCACGCTCTCTTACGTGCTGCGCTACGCCGGGAAGCTCGAAGACTCCGCGCGAGAATGCGAGGCTGCGCTCTCGATCGACCCGAAGGACCCGGGTTGGCGCTCCTGCGCCCTGACCTACACACTCCAGCAAAAGTACGATCGTGCGATGGTCTATGTCGACCTGGACGCCGGCTCGCAATGGGCGACGCTGGTGGAAGCAGACATCCGGTTGAGACAGGAACGTCCCCAACAAACGCTGGCGCTCTTGAAAAAGCGGAGGGATCCCGTCGGCGGCATCACGTCCGGATTCGAAAGCCTTCTGGCGACCTTTCTTTCCTGCCTGGAAGGGCGGCCGAATGCCGACGCCGCCAAACGCTGGCGGGATGTCGAGCCGATTCTGATCAACGGAAGGGATGCGGAGCCGAAGTACTACGATGCGGGCCGCGCCGCGTTCTGTCATCAGGACGAGGTGGCGCTGCACCTGCTGCGCAGCTCGGTCGAAGGGAATTTCCTCGCCTATCCGGCGATGGATGTGGATCCTCTGCTGGCGAGGCTCCGTTCGCGGCCCGAATTCGCGGCTATCCGAGCGCTTGCGATGGAAAGGCAGAGCCAGATCGTCGCTCCCTGGAAGGCGCGCAGGGCCCTCCCGAGCTCCTGATTTCCGCGCGCCGGGCGCGGACCCCCTTGCCCCATCCGGTATATTGGAAAAGCTCCCTCATGCGAACAACCGAGCTCCTGCGGATCCGCAAGCAGAACGTGCTGGTCGACCTGGCACTGCCGGGCACCCCTCCGAGAGAGGTCGAAATCTTCCTTCCCGAGTACGGGACGCAGCCCTACCGCCGGCAGCACGTGCTCGACCTGCTCGAGCAAAGCCGGCCTTTTCTTCCGGCGCGCGACCGGCTTTCGGGCTCCTGGGAGCTCTTCAACCGGGACAACCTCCTCTGGGTCCGGGTTCCGCGGGGGCGACTCGGCGAGGACGAGCACGGGGAGGACGAGCTCTACGACTTCGAGAAGAAGGTCCGGGTCGACTTCGATCAAGGGGAGTCGATCGAAGGGGAGCTCCTCTACTCGGCGCCCGGAGAGGAGACCCGGGTCGCGGACTACTTGAATCAAGACGGCCGCTTTTTCAGTCTGTGGCAGGGGGAACACCTCTATCTGGTCAACAAGGCGTCCGTGCTGCGCGTGGTGGAGCACGGTTGATTGCGTGACGCTCTTCATTTTCAACTGACTGGAGTTTTTCTTGGCCCAGATTGACGCCCTGCTTCAAAGCATCACGAAGTTCGGAGCCCAGAGCGCGTTGCTCTCCTCGGGGGAGAAAGTGCAGCTCTCCTTCCCCACCGGAAAGCGCTACGCGAGCCAAACGACTCCTCACGCCAATCTGGTGGCCCTCGTGGAGGAGATCCTTCCCGCAGGGGTGACGTTGAACCGCAACGGCGGCACGACGTTCCTTTACAGCCACAAAGGAGTCCCGGTCACGATCCGCGTCGACGCCGCCATGAGCTCCTGGAAGGTAGCGATCGAGCCAAAACTCGCTGCGCCCGACGCCGCTGCCTCGCCCGAGACAGCCTCTCCCGGCCGGCCAACGACGACCGCTGCCCAGGCCGCGGCCGCGCCTCCCGCTCCCGCCCCTGCGCCTGCTCCCGCTCCCGCTCCCGGGATTCCGAAGCCGTCGCGCTCCTACAGCGACGTGACAGTCCATACCGCGATCGAGCGTCTCCTGCTGAAGATGCTCGAACTGGGCGCCTCGGACCTGCATCTGTCCTGCGGCGGCCCCCCTTACGTGCGCCTTCACGGCGTCATGCAGGCGCTCCCCGGTCAGCCGTCGCTCGAGCCCGATGACTTGCTCGCCCGGCTCTACGAGATCACCCCCGAGCGCAACCGCGAAGAGTTCGAGCGGCGCAACGACACCGACTTTGCGCATTCGATTCCCGGCGCCTCGCGATTCCGGGTCAATTTCTTCCGCGACCGCAAGGGCCCGGCGGCAGTCTTTCGGGCCATCCCATTCGAAATTCTCTCGCCGGAGCAGATCGGACTGCCCAAGAGCGTTCTCGAGCTGTGCTACCTGACCAAGGGGCTCGTGCTCGTCACCGGTCCGACCGGTTCAGGCAAGTCGACGACGCTCGCGACGTTGATCGACCATATCAACCAGAATCGCACCGACCACATCGTCACGATCGAGGACCCGATCGAATTCGTCCACGAGAACAAGAAGTGCCTCATTCACCAGCGCGAGGTCCACTCACACACCGATTCCTTCAAGGATGCCCTGCGCGCCGCCCTGCGCGAGGATCCGGACATCGTGCTCGTCGGCGAAATGCGGGACCTCGAGACCATCGCGATCGCCGTCGAGACGGCCGAGACGGGACACCTCGTCTTCGGAACCCTTCACACGACCACGGCCCCTTCGACGGTCGATCGAGTCATCGATCAGTTCCCCGCCGACAGACAGGAGCAGATCCGGACAATGCTCGCCGGATCGCTCAAAGCGGTGATCTCGCAGACACTCTGCAAGAAGATCAGCGGCGGCCGCGTGGCGGCCTATGAGATTCTGGTCTGCAACAGCGCCGTCGCCAATCTGATCCGTGAGAAGAAGACCTTTCAGATCTACTCGATCATCCAGACCAGCAAGCAGCAAGGAATGACGACCATGAACGATTCGCTGTTGACCCTTGTCAAGAACAAGGTGATCGATTTCCGCGAAGCCCACGCGATGGCGGTCAACAAGTCGGAATTCGAAGGCCAGCTCGTTCGGGAGGGCATCCGAGGCGGCACCGTCCCCGAGAGCTGAGTCGACCGACTCGCAGCTTCGCCTACCGACTACCGACTACCGACTGTTTTAAGGCAGCGTGTACTGGCAGCCCTGGATGGTCCCCCCGACGGGGACATTCAAAAAGCTCGTCGCGCATTTGGGCCCGGAGTCGGAGAGGACCGTCAGGGCCACCGCGATCGTGGCCGGGGTGCCCGCGCCGCAGCCCTTGCCCGTCAGCATCACCCGGTAGGTCCCGTCGGGAATCGTTCCCTGCAGCAGCACACGCTCGCTCCTCTGCGCCGCTGACTCGCAGCCGGCAGGCAGATTGGTTCCCACCGACTGGCCGCTCGCATTGACGATCTGCACGTCCACATCCCCCACTCCGCTCCAGACCGCGTCCGCCTCGATCAACCTCTGCAGCACCGGTGTCGGCGTGGGCGTGCGCGTCGCCGTCGGCGTGGCCGTCGGCGTCGAGGTCGGGACCGCCGTCGGAGTCGACGTGTTGCTCGACTTGTTGTTGTTGGCAATGATCGCGGCCGCCGCTCCCGCGACCACGACCCCTCCCACGATCAGCGCCGTCTTGCCCCCGCCTGCGCCCCCGGCCTTGGCGGCCGTACCGGTCGTCGCACCGGACGTCCCCTGCAACGCCTGCGCGACAGCCACCGTCGCGCCGGAAAACAAAATCACAAACGCAATGTCCCGGCGGTTGAAACCCGGCGGCACTGGATTCTGACCCTCACGCGTCAATCCGATCGTCAGTCCAGCCCCATCCTTGCCAACCACCATCCCCTTGCTCTTGCACGCATTCCCGGGAACGACCGGCGGCGTGTACTCTCTCGTCTCCGCATTCAAGGACTCCACGTCCCGCGCTCGGACCTTGTAATCAATCGCCTTGATCTCGGGCAACGGCCGCGGCAGCACCCCCTCCAGGTTCTGCGGCACACCCTTCATCGGCGTGTAGTAAAAATCTTCCGTACCGGCCGCCCGGAAATACACGTACCCACGGTCAAACCGGGGGGGCGGCGCGACCTGAGCATCCACGAGTGGCGCCATATCCGTCGTCACACATCCCAACGGATCGTGCCCAATCGACAACGACGACTGCCCGGGGCGGGGCGCCCCGGCCGCCTGCGAGCCGTTCACACTGGCCACGTTCATCCCCAACACCAGCGTCACACTCACGACCAACGAAACCCCGCGCCGCCGGTCTGTCACGCCGCTCATCGCTCCATCTCCCGCACCCCCGGCCGTCCCACCACCGTCACCGCCGCCTCGTACTGCCCTCCACCGACCAACTCCAACCCGTACTCCCCTGTCAATCCGTAGGCCGATAAATCGAAACTCCCAACCTCCCAGCTCCCCACCACCAGCCGCCTCTCCACA
>JBKPDV010000299.1:0-6583 GCA_046728075.1 Acidobacteriota bacterium
GGTCAGGAAGATGATCGGAAGCGACTCGGACTTGGAGCGCAGCTTCCGGCAGAGCTCCCGCCCGTCCATCCGCGGCATGAGGATGTCCAGAACCGCGAGATCGGGAAGCTGCTGGCGAAACGCGTTCCAGGCCTCCGACCCATCAGCGTAGGTGTTGACGCGATAGCCCTCGCGCTTGAGCGCGAAGGCGACCGTCTCGCGGATGTTCTTCTCGTCGTCGACGACCGCGACGACTTCTGTGCGAGGCTCCTTCACGGCGTTGGTTTTTCCTCGCGACGAGTGTAACTCGGCCGATCGTTGCCACGATTTCGCCACAAACGTCCTCCGCAATTCCCCGCCGCCACCTCTCCGCCGGCCGGCCGCCGCGTTCTTCTGGAGGCATGGAGGTGTCGTCATGACTCAGGGTTCCGGCGCGAGGGCACGGACGCGGTGGCTGCTTCGGTTCGTCATCCTCTTCTGGCTCGCGGCCCACGGGAAGGCCAAGGCCCTTCCGGATCTCGGCCCGCCCGTGAAGACCGATCAGGTCCGCTCGGGGAGCCTGCTCGTCAAGACGGACAAGGCGGGGGTGTTTCTTCCGGCGCCGGCGCTCGAGACGGACGTCACGATCCGCGTGACAGGGATCGTGGCGCGCACGCGCGTGCGGCAGCGGTTCGCCAACGCGGCGGGGGATTGTGTGGAAGGCGTCTACGTTTTCCCGCTTCCGGAAGGTTCGGCTGTCGACCACATGCGACTTCGCATCGGAGACCGTGTCATCGATGGGCAGATCCGCGAGCGCGAGGAGGCCAAGAAGGTCTACGAGCAGGCCAAGTCGGAAGGCAAGAAAGCCTCGCTGCTCGAGCAGGAGCGTCCCAACATCTTCACCGCCTCGGTCGCCTCGATCGGGGCAAACGAAGAAGTCGAGATCGAGATCGAGTACCAGGAGACGCTGCGGTTCGACGCAGGGAAGTTTCATCTGCGCTTCCCGATGGTGGTCGCGCCCCGCTATACGCCCGGCGGCACGGTCCTCGCGTCGGCGGACACCGGAGGGGGCTCGGGAGCGCTGGCGGCAAACCCGGGAATGGGTTGGGCGCCCAACACGGACCGGGTGCCGGACGCTGCGAGGATCACGACCGCGGTCCTGCGCCCCGGTGAGACGCGAGTCAACCCGATTCGATTGCGGGTGGAGCTCCTGCCGGGCGTGAAGCTGCGCAAGCTCGAGAGCGTGACGCATGCGCTGCGCGTCGACGCCGCGGAGGCATCGTACGCGGTGTCTCTGGCCGACCAGACACTCGCGGCCGATCGGGACTTCGAGCTGCAATGGGAGCCCGACCTGGGATCACGCCCGCGGCCTGTCCTCTTCGGCGAGACACGGGACGGCCAGATCTACGCGCTCCTGGTCGTGATGCCGCCGGACGCCATCTCGGTTCCTGCCGCGCGCCTGCCGCGAGAGACGATCTTCATCATCGACACGTCGGGTTCCATGTACGGCACCTCGATCGATCAGGCCCGCCGCGCGCTTCTCTTCGCGCTGGACCGGCTGGCCCCCGAGGACCGTTTCAACGTCATCGAGTTCAACAGCATCATGAAGCGCCTCTACACCGAAAGCCGCCGCGCCCTGCCCGACTCCGTCGCGGAAGCGAAGGCGTGGGTGGGCAAACTTCAGGCCGGCGGCGGGACCGAGATGCTTCCCGCGCTGGCCGCGGCATTCGAAGGAGCGGAGTCGGGCTCCGAGGTTCGCCAGATCGTCTTCATGACGGACGGCGGTGTGGGCAACGAGGAGGAGCTCTTCGGCTACATCCGAAAGCATCTGGGGAGGAGCCGCCTCTTCACTGTCGGCATCGGGTCCGCGCCCAACTCCCACTTCATGACCAAGGCCGCCGAGTTCGGCCGCGGCACGTTCACGTATGTCGGAAGCGTCTCGGAGGTCCAGGAGAAAATGGGAGGCCTCTTCCGCAAGCTCGAGAATCCGGTCCTGACGGATCTTCGAATCGATTGGGACGACGCGACCGTCGAAGCGTGGCCGGCCAAGATCCCCGACCTGTACGCGGGGGAGCCCGTCGTGATCGCGGCGCGCCTGTCCAACCCGAGAGGAGGCGCGACCGTGACCGGACAGCGCGGCGGCGAGAGCTGGAGTGAGCGCGTCACGCTGGCGCTCTCGACTGACGAGCGGGGCACCGATCGGCTCTGGGCCCGCCGAAAGATCGGTTCCCTGATGGACCGCATCGGCGAAGGGGCCGATCGCGAGAAGGTCAAGCGGGACGTAATCGAGGTAGCGGTCGCGCACCACCTCGTCTCCGACTTCACGAGCCTCGTCGCGGTGGACCTCACGCCCACGGTCGCGCAGGGAACGGTCTGCACGCCGAAGGCGGTGCCGGTCCATCTGCCGGCTGGCTGGGATTACGGTCACGTGTTCGGCGAGATTCCGCAGACTGCGACTCCAGGACCTCTGTACATCCTGATCGGGGTCGCTTGTGCGGCCGTGGCGATCGGGCTGCGGGCTCTGGCGTCAGGGGCGCGGTCGTGAAATCCCGCAAGGCGCTGGGCCTCGCTTCCTCGGCGTTTGTCGTGGCGGCGCTCTTTCTCTTCGGTCAGAGCGCGTGGATCTACGGCAAGGCGCGGGTGGCGCAGGTGCTCTTGCGGCGAGCGTGGACTGGGACGGTCCGGGGCGGAAAGGAGGTGAAGCCCTGGCCCTGGGCCGATACCTGGCCGGTCGCGCGGCTCTCCGTGCCCTCCTCGCGGGAAAACTTTATCGTGCTCGCGGGTGCCTCCGGCCGCACGCTCGCGTTCGGTCCCGGACACCTGGACGGGAGCGCGCAGCCAGGGGACGACGGCAACTGCGTTCTCTCGGCCCATCGAGACACGCAGTTTGAGTTTCTGCGGCGGCTCGATGTCGGCGACGCGCTCGAGCTCGAAACTCGAGACGGCCGCCATCTTCGGTATCGAGTCTTCGAACGGCGCGTCACCCAGAAGAGCGATACCTCGGTGCTCGCGCGAACGGCGGAGCCGACGCTGACCCTGGTGACCTGTTATCCGTTCGTCGCGGTCGTGCCCGGCGGCCCGTTGCGCTACGTCGTGCGCGCCCAACTCATGGAGAGCGGCGGCGTGAGGCGCCTGAGTGAGTCGCGGCGTGCGGAGCGTGCAGCAGCAAGAACTCCCTCTCCCTCCGGGAGAGGGCCGGGGTGAGGGGGAAACTCAAGTCCGTGCAGGCACTCCCAGCCTCCGCGCGGCCTTCTTCGCCACGCTCCTTCGAAACCATTCAAATCTCGCCAGCGGCCTCGCCCAAGGACCGATCGCCTGCCCTGCCCAGCGCGAAAAATCGAAGCGGTCCACCTGGCGAGCAATCTTCCCGCCTTCGATCTCCAGCTCCGAGAGGATGACGTTGACGACCGGCCGTTTCCCTCCGAAGAAATATCGCGCTGTCCACTCGACGATGCCTCTGTCTCGATCCGCTCGCGCAATGGTGTACGCCACCGAGAAATTCTTGGCCCGCCTCGTCAGCCCGATCCACATCTTCCCGATGTCGGCTCCTCGAAGGCGGAACACTTCGTCCTCGAACGTGGCGTCCTCCGCGTACATCGAGGCCATCGTCTCGCCGTCCGCACGCGTGAGGGCATCGTAGAAACGCTGGAGCGTGGCGCGTGTTTCTTCAGCCGTCACAGGGGGATCTTAGCCGGGGTTACCTCAGCCGACCTCCCCGCGTCCCCGCGTCCCCGTGTCCCGGCGTCCAGCACCGCTCTCCACCGATTGAGTTCAGCCGCCGTCTTAGCTTTATGCTCCCCGGGTCATGCCGACCAACCAGCTGCGCCAACTGCGCGTAATCCTCGTCGGTGGAACCGGTTTCCTCGGCCCTCACGTCGCGGCGCAGCTTCTTCGCATGGGGCATCGCGTCATCGTCTATCACCGCGGCGAGCAAGAGCCGGCCCTCCCTTACGGAATCGAGCACGTCCACAGCCCGCTGGCCGCCCGGCCGGTCACGCGGTTCCCGCCGGAGCTGACCTCCCTCGCCTGCGACGTCGTGGTCGCGATGCATTTGGTCGGCGAGGAAGACGCCCGATCGCTTGCCGACACCTTCCGCGGAATCGCGCGACGAGTCGTGGCTCTCTCTTCCGGCGACGTCTACCGCGCGTACGGCCTCCTTCGCGGGACCGAGGAGGGCGCGCCCGAACCGACGCCTCTGAAGGAAGAATCGCCGCTGCGCTCGAGGCTCTACCCCTACCGCGGTGGCGCGAGCGGGCCGTTCGACCCGGAAAAGTACGACAAGATCCTGGCGGAACGCGAGATCGCTCGCCATCCCGATCTTCCCGCCACGATCCTGCGGCTGCCGGTCGTCTACGGCCCCGGCGATTACATGCACCGGTTCTTCCCGACTCTGAAGCGGATCGACGACGGCCGGCCCGCGATCCTGCTCGAGGAGTGCATGGCCGCCTGGCGATGGACGCATGGTTATGTCGAGAACGTCGCGCACGCGATCGCGCTCGCCGTCGATTGCGAGAGGTCGGCCGGTCGGATCTACAACGTGGGGGAGCCGTGCACGCCGACCGTCGCCGATCGCTTGCGGCAGATCGCGGCGGCAACTGGCTGGAAAGGCCGAGTGGTCACGCTTCCCGCCGCCGAGCTTCCGCCGTATCTCGTGATGCCGCTTCGCTTCGAGCAGAGCCTGGACTACGACACGGCCCGTTTGCGGCGAGAGCTCGGCTACGAGGAGCCGGTCTTCGAGGAGGAAGCGCTTCGCCGCACGATCGCGTGGGAACGGGCCAACCCGCCGGCCCAGATCGATCCCGCCCAGTTCGACTACGCGGCGGAGGACCTGGCCCTAAGGAAGCGAGACGCCGAGCCCCACTCTGCTCCCTCTCCCTCCGGGAGAGGGTCGGGGTGAGGCGGCCTCATTGAGTCGCGGCGTGCGGAGCGTGCCGCAGCAAGAACTCCCTCTCCCTCTGGGAGAGGGGCGGGGTGAGGGGACTACTTCAGAAACCCTCTCCACACCTCCAGATACTCCCTTCCTCCAACAATATATGTATTGTTATGAGCCGCCCCCCGGATCACGAAGAACTGCTTCGGCTCCTCGGCGATCTCGAAAAGCCGCCGCGTCTGATCGAAAGGCACCACGTCGTCTTTCTCCGCGGCCACGATGAGCTTCGGAATCCCAACCCGTCCGATCTTGGCTTCGTTGTCGAACCTCGTCTTGACGGCGAAGGACGGCAGAAACGGATAGATCGCCTTCGCCATTTTCGGAACCGATAGGAAGGGGGCTTCGAGCAGAAGCGCTCTGGCAGGCTTCCGCAGAGCCGTCTCGATCGCGACGGCCCCTCCCAGGGACTCGCCGAAAAGGACGATCTGCTCCGGAGAGAACCCGCGGCTGCGGGCCGCCTTGTAGATCGCCTCGCCGTCGGCATACAGGCCGGTCTCGCCGGGACGTCCCGAGCTCCTCCCGTAACCCCGGTAGTCCACGAGGAGGACATCCAGTCCCAGATTCTCCACGAGCATCCTGGCGCGATCGAGGCGGTGGCTGATGTTTCCCCCGTTGCCGTGAAAATAGAGAAGGGCAGTCCGTCCGCTCCCCCGAACCCACCAGCCGGCGAGCCGGACGCCGCCGGCGGACGGAATCTCGAGCGTCTCTGCCGAGAGACCGTAGTCCTCGGGCGCCGCCTCGTATTCGGAGGTCGGGAAATAGATCGACCGGCGCTCGATGGCCGGGATCAGGAGGACAGCGATCAGCGCGAAGACGCCGAGAAGGATGAGACTGGGAAGCACGTTTTTCCGGCGCATTCGGCCGTGCTCCGCATCATACGGCCCCCGCGGCGATTGGGCCGAAGGAGGCGCGCGGATCGCGGACTCGTTCGGTTACAGTGGCGCTGTGACGCTGGATCTGGCGACGCGTCTGTCTCGCGTTCCCCGCCCCACCGTCGTCACGATCCTCTACTACCTGGCGACTCCGCTCTTCGCGCTTCTCGATTGGATCTTCGGATGGAACGTGCGTGCGGCAGGGCTGGCGGGGGAGCCCGCCTGGAAGAACGTCTACTATGCGATCTGCACCGGGGCGGGCGTGCTCACAGCCCTGCGCCCCTCGCTGTCGCGCTTCGTTGGGCTCGCGGAGAGCTCGATCAACATCTTCCTGCTCATTCTCGGCGTGCTGCTCCCCTATTGGGCGGCGATCAACCAGGCCGCGGAAGGAGCCTCTGTCGCCGGCGTTCCCTTCACGTTCACCCGGCTCTTGAACTTCATGATCTCCGGTTTCATGTGGATCCACGTCTTCCATCAATCCGTGGATTCGCTCTCCGCCGAGGCTCCGCGTTCCTGAGCCGTCGGGTCCAGGTCCGGGTCCAGGTCCCTCGGCAGGCGAGGCGAAGAAAGGAGGCGCTTCAACTCCTCCCATCGCCTCTCGGGCCGATCGGCGGTGCCGCCCCGCGCTTCGACGTACGTTCGCACGAGATCCTTTCCGATCGTGTAATTGATGACGTAGCTCCGATACTGATCGAAGAACCTCACGCGCTGCTCGGCGCGCGCGGGGGGCATCAACGCGTGCTCCGCGAGCCAGTCGGCTGCGCCTTTCGCATCGAGCTCCCCGTCGAGGTACCGGCGCGCCGCCTCGTTGCCGGCATAGGCG
>JBKPDV010000300.1:0-11057 GCA_046728075.1 Acidobacteriota bacterium
AGACACGACTTCGATCCGAAAGGGCGTCGCTCCGGGGGAGATGGTCGTAATCGACGGCGTGGACAAGCTGCACGAGGGCTCGAAAGTCGCCGTGCGGCAGCCCGGTCAGAAACCGCCCGAGCCGGGACGGCCCGCCCAGAAGAACGAGAAAGGGAAGCCCAGCAAGCAGAAGAAGCCCTCTTGAGCCCCTCCAAGCCCTTCATCCTGCGTCCGATCGCCACGTCGCTCCTGATGGCGGGCCTCTTGATCGCCGGCGCGATCGGATTCCGCCAGCTGCCCGTCTCGGCGCTTCCGCAGGTGGACTACCCGACAATCCAGATCGTGACTTTTTATCCGGGCGCGTCTCCGGATGTCATGGCCTCGGCCGTCACGTCGCCGCTCGAACGTCAATTCGGCCAGCTGCCCGGGTTGAACCAGATGACCTCGGCCAGCTCCGACGGGAGCTCCGTCGTCACCCTGCAGTTCGTTCTGGACCTGAACATCGACGTCGCGGAGCAGGAAGTCCAGGCGGCGATCAACGCGGCGGGCACTTTCCTGCCGCGCGACCTTCCCAATCCTCCCATCTACAGCAAGATCAATCCGGCGGATGCGCCGATCCTGACGCTCGCGTTGACCTCCGAGACGCTTCCGCTCTCAAAGGTGGAGGATTTTGCCGACACCCGATTCGCTCAGAAAATCGCGCAGCTGCCCGGGGTGGGCCTGGTCTCGATTTCCGGCGGCCAGAAGCCCGCGGTGCGCGTTCAGGTCAATCCCACGGTGCTCTCCTCCTACGGCCTAACCATGGAAGATGTGCGGGCGGCCATCGCCCAGTCCAACGTCAACCAGGCCAAGGGGACCTTCGACGGAAGCCGGCAGTCCTACTCGATCGGCGCCAACGACCAGCTGCTCTCGAGCGATCAGTACCGCCCGCTGATCATCGCGTACCGCAACGGCGCGCCCGTGCGCCTCTCCGACGTCGCCAACGTCATCGACGACACCGAGAACACGAAGCAGGCGGCCTGGATGAACGACGTGCCGGCGGTGATCTTGAACATCCAGCGGCAGCCGGGGGCCAACATCATCGCGGTTGTCGATCGCGTCAAGGCGCTGCTCCCGCAGCTGCGCGCGTCTCTCCCCTCGGCCGTGTCGGTGGCCATCCTGACGGACCGCACCATCACGATCCGGGCCTCTGTCAAGGACGTCGAGTTCGAGCTGATGCTGGTGATCGCTCTCGTCGTCATGGTCATCTTCCTTTTCCTGCGCACGCTCGCGGCCACCGTGATCCCCAGCGTCGCCGTCCCGCTCTCGCTCGTCGGGACATTCGGCGCCATGTATCTGCTCGGCTACAGCCTGAACAACCTGACGCTCATGGCCTTGACGATCTCGACGGGCTTCGTCGTGGACGACGCGATCGTGATGATCGAGAACATCTCCCGCTACATCGAGGAGGGGATGCCGCCGCTCGAGGCGGCGCTGAAGGGCTCCGAGCAGATCGGTTTCACGATTCTCTCGCTGACGGTCTCCTTGATCGCAGTGCTCATCCCGCTGCTCTTCATGGGCGACGTCGTCGGCCGCCTCTTCCGCGAGTTCGCCGTGACGCTCTCGGTGACGATTCTGATCTCTTGCGTGGTGTCGCTGACCTTGACGCCGATGATGTGCGCCAAGCTGCTGCGCCATAAGAAGGAGTCCGAGCAGGGACGCTTCTACAAGATCTCCGAGCGCGCCTTCCAGAAGGTCATCGACTTCTACGGCCGGACCCTCACCTGGGTCCTGCGCCACCAGCCCGAGACGCTCGCCATCGCGGTCGCGACACTCGTCACGACGATCCTGCTCTACATCGTCATCCCCAAGGGGTTCTTCCCCGTTCAGGACACGGGCGTGATTCTCGGCATTTCGGAGGCTTCGCAGACCGTTTCCTTTCCGGCTATGGCCGAGCGCCAGCGGGCGCTCGCTCGTGTGATCCTGCAGGATCCGGGTGTCGAAAGCCTCTCCTCGTTCATCGGGATCGACGGCACCAACACCACGCTGAACAGCGGGCGCATCCAGATCAATCTGAAGCCGCTGAAGGAACGCAAGTCGGACGCCTCCGAGATCATTCGGCGCCTGCAGCCGGAGCTCGCCAAGGTCGAAGGCGTCACTCTCTTTCTGCAGCCGGTTCAGGACCTGACCGTCGAAGACCGGATCAGCCGGACTCAGTTTCAGTACAGCCTCGAAGATTCGGACGCGCGGGAGCTCTCGGTCTGGGTGCCTCGTTTCCTGGCCAAGCTGCAGGCCCTCCCCGAGCTTCGCGACGTCGCGAGCGACCAGCAAAACGGTGGGCTCGAGGCCCGGCTGGTGGTGGATCGCGTGACGGCCTCGCGGCTGGGGATCACACCCCAGATGCTCGACGACACGCTCTATGACGCCTTCGGCCAGCGGCAGATCTCGACGATGTTCACTCAGTTGAATCAGTACCGCGTGGTGCTCGAAGCGCAGCCCGACTTCCGAAGAGGTCCCGAGAGCCTGAACAATATCTACCTGCGTCCCTCGGCGAGCGCTTCGACGAGCGGCGTCGTCGTTCCCATCGCATCCGGCCCGGGAGCAGCGCCGGCGGCGGGCACCGGAGGGTCCGCGTCATCCGCGGTTGGAACAACGACTGCTCCCGGCAGCGGCAACGCGCCCACTTCCAGTGGAACCAGTTCTTCTGCGCCGATGGGCACGATCCCGCTTTCGGCCCTGGCGCGCATCGAGTCCTCCAACGCGCCACTTGCCGTGAACCACCAGGGGCAGTTTCCGGTCGTGACCGTCTCCTTCAACCTCGCTCCCGGCGCGTCGCTCGGCCAGGCAGTCAAGGCGATCGAGAAGGCCAAGGAGGAGCTCAAGATTCCCGAGAGCGTGCAGGGAAGCTTTCAGGGAACGGCCCAGGCCTTTCGCGCATCTCTGACCAACGAGGTCTTCCTGATCCTGGCGGCCGTGATCACCGTCTACATCCTGCTCGGCATCCTCTATGAGAGCTACATTCATCCCGTAACGATCCTGTCAACGCTTCCGTCGGCGGGCGTGGGCGCCCTGCTGTCTCTGATGATCTGCAAGACGGACTTCTCCGTGATTGCCCTGATCGGAATCATCCTTCTCATCGGCATCGTCGAGAAGAACGCGATCATGATGATCGACTTCGCGCTCGACGCGGAGCGCAAGGAGGGGAAGGAACCGACCGACGCAATCTATCAGGCCGCGCTCCTGCGCTTCCGGCCGATCCTGATGACGACGATGGCCGCGCTGCTCGCCGGAATCCCGCTCGCGTTGGGCTCGGGAATCGGGGCGGAGCTGCGGCGCCCGCTTGGCATCGCGATCGTGGGGGGACTGATCTTTTCCCAGATGTTGACGCTCTACACGACCCCTGTGATCTATCTGGCGTTCGATCGACTGGCGCGCCGCATCGCGAAGAGAAGCGAGACGGGAACTCCCCCCGAGCCGGCGCCGGCTCCGAGTGGCGCCGGGGCGGCCCCGCGGTCCGCGGCCGAGACTCAGACCGCATGAGCCTTTCTTCCCCCTTCATCCGTCGGCCGGTGGCGACCAGCCTTCTGACGGTGGCCATCGCGCTCGCGGGGCTCATCGGCTACATGTTCCTCCCGGTCTCGCCCCTTCCGCAGGTGGAGTTTCCGACGATCAGCGTCCAGGCCGGGCTGCCCGGAGCCAGCCCCGAGACGATGGCTTCTTCCGTCGCCACGCCGCTGGAGCGCCAGTTCGGGAGGATCGCCGGCATCACGGAGATGACCTCGACCTCCGGGCTTGGGTCGACCAACATCACGATCCAATTCGACCTCTCCCGCAACATCGACGCCGCGGCGCGCGACGTCCAGGCGGCGATCAACGCCGCCCGCGGTCAGCTCCCAGCCAACCTGCCGAGCAATCCCTCGTACCGGAAGGTCAATCCCGCCGACGCGCCGATCATGCTTATCGCGCTGACTTCCGAGATCGTCGAGCGGCCCAAGATGTACGACATCGCGTCGTCCGTTCTCCAGCAGAAGGTGGCCCAGGTCCGGGGCGTCGGGCAGGTCTTCGTGGGAGGGGGAGCCCTTCCGGCGGTGCGCGTGGACGTGAACCCGACGATCCTGATCAACAACGGCCTCTCCCTCGAAGACGTGCGCGCGACGCTCGCCGCCGCCAACGTCAACCGGCCCAAGGGCGCGGTCGGGACCGGCGATCGCAGCTGGGCCCTCTCGACCAACGATCAGCTCTTCAACGCCGCGGAGTACCAGCCCCTCATCATTCGTTACAGCAGGGGCGCTGCGGTGCGGCTCTCCGACGTCGCGAGCGTGACGGACTCGGTCGAAGACATCCGGACGGGAGGCCTTTCCAACGGGAAGCCCGCGGTGCTGCTCGTCATCTTCCGGCAGCCCGGCGCAAACATCATCGACACAGTCGACCGGGTCCAGGCGCTCGTGCCCCAGCTCCAGGCGTCGATTCCCCCGGCGATCAAGCTCCAGACCGTCATCGACGCCACCCGGACGATTCGCGCGTCGGTCCGGGACGTCGAAATCACCCTGCTGGTTTCGATCGCGCTCGTGATCCTCGTCGTCTTCGTTTTCCTCCGGAACGTCCGCTCGACGTTCATCCCGAGCGTGGCCGTGCCGGTCTCCTTGATCGGAACGTTCGGCGTCATGTATCTGCTCAACTATTCGATCGACAACCTTTCCCTGATGGCGCTGACCATCGCGACCGGCTTCGTCGTGGACGACGCGATCGTGGTCATCGAGAACATCACGCGGCATCTGGAAGAGGGGATGACGCCGATGCAGGCGGCCCTTCGCGGAGCTCAGGAGATCGGGTTCACTGTGATGTCGATTTCCCTGTCGCTGGTCGCCGTCTTCATCCCGATTCTCCTGATGGGCGGGATCGTCGGCCGCCTCTTCCGGGAGTTCGCCGTCACGCTTTCCGTCGCGATCGCCGTCTCGCTCGTCATCTCCCTCACCGCGACGCCGATGATGTGCGCGAGACTGCTGAAATCGAAGGCGGAAGAGTCGCACGGCCGGTTCTACCGGGCGAGCGAGCGCGGGTTCGCCTGGATCCTTGGGGGTTACGAGAGGTCGCTTGGCTGGGTCCTGAGGCATCAGCGGTTTACGCTGCTGGTCACCCTGGCAACGATGGCCGCCACGATCTTCCTCTATGCCAAGGTGCCCAAGGGCTTCTTCCCCCAGCAGGACGCCGGGCGGCTGACAGGCACGATCCAGGCCGACCAGGACACGTCCTTCCAGGCCATGCGGGAGAAGTTGAACGAGTTCGTGACCACGGTCATGAAGGATCCCGACATCGAGAGCGCGAACGGTTTCCTCGGGGGCGGGACGATCAACTCCGGCCGGATGTTCATCTCCCTGAAGCCCCGCGACAAGCGCAAGGCGACGGCGGATCAGATCATCGCGCGGCTGCGCAGCAAGCTGGCGCACGTGCCCGGGGCGACGCTGGTCCTGCAGCCGGTTCAGGACGTGCGCACGGGAGGAAGGCCTTCCGCCGCGCAGTATCAGTACACGCTGCAGGGGGACAACTCCACGGAGCTGCTCCAGTGGGCGCCGAGAGTGCTCGAGCGGCTGCGCCGGATGCCCGAGCTGACCGACGTCAACAGCGACCAGCAGAACAAGGGGCTCGAGGCCCGGCTCGTCATCGACCGCGCGACGGCCTCGCGCCTGGGCATCACGCCGCAGATGATCGACGACACGCTCTACGACGCCTTTGGTCAGAGGCAGGTCTCGACGACCTATACGCAGTTGAACCAGTACCACGTGGTGATGGAAGTGGACCCGCGCTTCTGGCAGAACCCGGACGGCCTGAAATCGATCTATGTGCGCGCGCGCAGCGGAGAGCTCGCTCCGCTGTCGGCCTTCACTCACTATGAGCCGTCGACGGCGCCGCTCGCGGTCACTCACTCCGGGCAGTTTCCGTCGGTCACAATCTCCTTCAACCTGCCGGCCGGCGTCGCACTCGGGACCGCCGTCGACGCCATCAATCGCGCCGAGGCGGAGATCCACGTGCCCTCCTCGATTCGCGGAAACTTCCAGGGGACCGCGCAGGCCTTTCAGGCTTCGCTCGCCAACGAGCCGATTCTGATCGCGGCGGCGCTGCTCGCGGTCTACATCGTGCTCGGCGTCCTGTACGAAAGCCTGATCCACCCCTTGACGATTCTCTCGACTCTCCCTTCGGCCGGGGTGGGTGCGCTGCTCGCTCTGCTTTTGACAGGCAACGACCTCTCCGTCATCGCGCTCATCGGCATCATTCTCCTGATCGGCATCGTGAAGAAAAACGCGATCCTCATGATCGACTTCGCGATCGAGGCGGAGCGCAAGGAGAAGAAGAGTCCGGAAGAATCGATTTTTCAGGCATGCATCCTGCGGTTCCGCCCCATCACGATGACGACCATGGCGGCCATGCTCGGCGGTTTGCCGCTCGCGATCGGCGTGGGCACGGGCGCCGAGCTGCGGCGGCCGCTCGGCATCGCGATCGTCGGGGGGTTGCTCTTCTCGCAGATGTTGACGCTCTACACGACGCCGGTCGTCTACCTCTATCTCGACAGGTTGCAGCTCCGGTGGAAGGCGTTCCGGCGTCGGCACTTCCGCGGGCACGCGCCGGCGGAATCCGGCGCATGACGCGGCATCGCGCGGGGCTCGTTCCCGCGGGCGCTCCGCTGGTCGTGATCGGGCTGCTCGCGGCCGGATGCGCCGTCGGGCCCACGTACCGGCGCCCCGAGGCGTCGATGCCGTCGCGGGCGCCCGCTCTTCCGCCGGAAGGGTTCAAGACAGCCCAGCCTCAGGACGAGGTCCTTCGCGGGCGCTGGTGGGAAATCTTCGCCGATCCGAAGCTGAACGCCCTCGAGGACCAGATCGACGTCTCCAACCAGAACATCGCGCAGGCCGAGGCGCAGTTCCGTGTCGCGCGCGCGATCGCTCGAGGATTGCGGGGGGACCTCTTTCCGACGGTCAGCGTCGGCGCTGCGGTGACGCGCTCCAGCGGATCCCGGAGGGCCGGTGCGGCCGCGCCGATCGCCGGGACGGTTTACGAGCTCTCCGGAGACGTCTCGTACGAGGTCGACCTGTGGGGGCGCGTGCGCCGGAGCATCGAGGCGGGAGTCGCGAACGCGCAGGCGGCCGCGGCCGATCTCGAGACCGTGCGGCTGACGATCCATGCGGAGCTCGCGTCGGACTACTTTCAGCTACGCGGGATCGACGCGGAGACGGATCTGCTCGAGAGTTCGATCGCCGCATACGGGAAAGCGCTTCAGCTCACCATCAACCGGCACGACCAGGGGGTCGTCTCCGGCGTCGACGTGGCGCAGGCGGAGACCCAGCTCGAGACGACTCGGGCCGCCGCCACGGAATTGAAGCTCGCTCGGGCGCAGCTCGAGCACGCGATCGCGACGCTGCTCGGAAAACCGGCGCAGGACTTCTCGCTCGAACGCCTGCCCCTGGCCTCGCCGCCGCCCGCCGTTCCCGAAGTCATCGCGTCGCAGCTCCTGGAGCGCCGACCGGACGTGGCGGCCGCGGAGCGGCGTGTGGCGGCGGCCAACGCGCAGATCGGCGTCGCTCAGGCGGCCTATTTTCCGACGCTCTCTCTGAGCGCGTCGGGAGGCTACGCCGGCTCGGAGATCGCGCATCTGATCTCGCTGCCCAACCGCTTCTGGTCGATCGGGGCTTCGCTCCTGGAGACGCTCTTTTCCGGCGGGAAGAGGAGGGCGGCCGTGGAACTGGCGAAAGCCGCCTACGACGTCAACGTCGCGGTCTACCGCGAGCAGGTCCTGACCGCTTTCCAGGAGGTCGAGGACAATCTGACCTCTCTCTCCTTCCTCACCGAGGAGGCGGCCCAGCAGGGAGCCGCGTCGGAGGCGGCGCTGCGCTTGCTCGCGCTCTCTGAGAACCGGTACCAGGGCGGAATCACGAGTTACCTCGAGGTCGTCATCGCCCAGACGGCGGCTCTCTCGAGCCAGCGGTCTCTCGTGGAGCTGCAGACTCGCCGCATGACGACCAGCGTCACGCTCGTCAAAGCAGTGGGGGGAGGCTGGCGCGAGTCGGATCTGCCTTCCGGCTGGACCGCTCTCTCTCGCGCGCCCGCTGCGCCTCCATCCGCTCCAGAAGAGACTCGGGCCCGGTAGACCCGGATCCTTGGCAAGCCGCGTGCAGTTGTCTGCTCGCGATGCGGTGGCGAGGGCTGGTGGGGGTGTGGCTGCTCGGCGCCGCGGTCGCCTCGGCCCAGTCTCCGGCGGCGGACTGGCGCACCGTTGAGACCAGCCACTTCCGCGTTCATTTTCCGGCGCCGTTCGAGACCTGGGCCCGGCACGTCGCTTCTCGCATCGAGTCGATCCACGCGCGGGTGACGGATTACGTGGGCTACAACCCCACGCTGCCGATCGAAGTGCTCATCGAAGACCCGGCCGCCGCCGCCAACGGCCTGGCTTTTCCCTTTCTGGACCGGCCCGTCATCGTGCTCTGGACCTCACCGCCCGAATCGGAGTCCTCCATCGGCGGGTTCGCCGACTGGCCGGACCTCGTCTTGACGCACGAGATGACGCATATCGTTCATCTCCTGCGTCCGCGCCGCCAGTCACGGGATCTCCTCGCCCGCTTCTCTCCGCGTCCGATCGGGCCTGTCCTGCGAAAGTCGCCGCGTTGGGCGATCGAAGGCTACGCGACGCTCGTGGAAGGGGCGCTGACGGGAGCGGGCCGCCCGCAGGGGAGCTTCCGGGCAATGGTGATGCGGCGATTCGCCATGGAGGGGAAACTTCCCGACTATAAGGATTTGAACTTCCTCTCGGGTTGGATCAGTGGCTCCGCGCCGTATCTGGTCGGCTCGACGTATCTCGAATGGCTCGAGGCGCGGGAGGGGCGTGGCAGCCTCCAGCGGCTTTGGAAGCGTCTGGTCTCGCGCCGAGGAGGCAGCTTCGAGACCGCCTTCCGAGCAATCTTCGGCGACTCGCCTCGGGACCTCTATGACCGTTTTCGCGCCGAGACGACCGAGCGCGCGATCGGCGAAGAGAAGCGATTGAGAAGCGCCGGTCTGGTCGAAGGAGAGCTCTGGCAGAAACTGAAGGGAACGACGATCTCACCTCAGGTCAGCCCGGACGGCACGCGGCTCCTGGCGCGGCGCGAGGCCCGCCGAGGGCGGGGAGAGATCGTGATCTGGGACCTCGAAGAGAGCGCGGAGGAAAAGCGGGAGCGGGATCGGCGACGCGAACGCGAAGAACGCGTCCTGCGCGACCCGGAAGAAGTCCGCGATCGACCGGAGGAGGCGCCGCCGCGCCGTCCGCGCTGGAGCCTTCCGGCCTTGAATGGCTATGCGACCCGGGAACCGCGCTGGATGCCCGACGGGAAGAGCGTTCTGTTTTCGCGCCGCTCGCCCGACGCGGAAGGAGTCCTTCGGTCCGATCTCTACCTTTGGGATCCCATCCGCGGGTCGGTTCGCCGCGTGACGCGGTTGGCGGACGTCGCGGTGGCCGACCCGGCGCCGAACGGAAAATTCGCCATCGGCGTCCGCAACCGTTTCGGCCTGTCGCACCTGGTGTCGATCGAGCTCGAGTCGGGAAGAGTCTCGCTCCTGCCGCCCGATCTGTCGCGCGAAGATCCCTGGCGCGTTTGGATCCACCCGCGCTTCTCGCCGGATGGTCGCCACCTGGCGGCGCTCGTCCACTCTGGATCGAAGTGGCGGCTGGTCCTCCTGGGCGCGGATGGTCAGGGACTCCGGGAGCTTGCCGTCTCCGGCGCGCCGGTCGGTCCGCCCGGCTGGAGCCCGGACGGCTCGCGCCTGTATGTGTCGACCGACGCAACGGGAATCTGGAACATCGAGTCGATCTCCCTCGCCGGCGGACCGCCGCGAGCTCTCACGCGAGTCACCGGCGGCGCGCTTGCTCCCGCGCCCACTCCGGACGGAAAGGAGATCTTCTACCTCGACGCGACCGCAAGAGGCTTCGATCTGCGGAGGCTTCGTCTGGGTTCCCGCGAAATCGCGGCCCTGCCTCCGCCGGCGGATTCCGCCGAGCGCTTCCCGATTCTTCCGCCCCCCGCCGTCGAGCCGACGAAATCTGTCGCGCCTTCCGAAGAGCCCGTCGGCCCGCATCATTCCTATCGAATCGCGCAAAGCTACGTCACGCGGCTCTTTTTCTCGCAGTCTCTGGGCCCTTCGGGGTCGGCCTTTCAGGCGGGTCTCGAAGGTTCCGACGTGATCGGCCGTTTCCAATGGATCGCCCTGGGCTCGGTCGGCAACGTCGCCGGCCCGCGAGGCGGATCCCTCTCCTCCGCGTATCGCAGATGGCCGGTGGCGATTCGGGCAGCCCTCTTCACCGCACTGGAACGGCCCGGAGCCCAGGAGGTCCTGCTCCGGCCCGAGTTCGATCAGGATCGGCGCGGCGGCTTCGTGGAGGGTCAATGGCAGCGGGCTCTCGACGGAGGGGAAATCCGGCTCTCGCTCGGCGGCGGCTCGACGCGCGTGGAAGCGCTCGACTCGGACAAGACCTTTCGGCGAGACGTCGCGGCGGTGCGCACGGGTGGATCGCTCGAGAGGAGCCGCGGCCACTTCGGGGCGATTCTCGATTGGGACATCGCCGGGTCGAGCGGGCGCACCGACGGATCGAGCTGGTCGCAGGCGCTCGCCGGCGGGCGCCTGACCGCGTTGGCCGGGAAGATCAAATTGCGGCTCTCGGGGCACCGAGGCGAGATGAGCGGCTCTCCCACGCAGTTCGATCTCTTCTCGATCGGCGGCGCGCCCTCCTCGATCCTTCCCGAGGGGGTCGACCTGAACAGGCTTCGGAATCCGGCCCTGCCGGCCCATGTCCAGATCGGCCGGAAGGCGGAGGACTGGCGCACGGAGCTCTCTCCGTACGAGTTTCCGATGTCGCTGTTCTACCAACGCACCCGCGCGTGGAGCTCGACCGAGGGAAAACCCGATGCCGTCCGGATCTACGGCGCGGAGCTGCGCTTCGACGAGTCGTTGCTGCGCTCCCTCGTGCTCGGCTCCTTCGATTTTTACGCCGGAGTCGCCCGCATCGAGAGCCGCGAGCCCTCGTTTGCGAGCACGCGGCTCTATGCGGGGGTGGTTTATCACCCGTAGGCGGGAAGCGG
>JBKPDV010000301.1:0-8611 GCA_046728075.1 Acidobacteriota bacterium
GGAGGTTCAGGACTACGGCGCGGAGGTGGGCGGTCCGATCTGGAGAGACCACGCCTGGGGTTGGGGCGCGTATGGGCGCAACCAGGTGGACTTGATCCAGATTGGCGGCGTGTCGGACAAGACGACGCTGATCGACGTGAATGCCAAAGTCAACGTCCAGCCGCTGGAGTCGACGGCCGTCAACTTCAGCTACACACAGGGTGAGAAGGACAAGTTCGGAAGAAACGCCGGGATAACGCGTCCCCAACCCACCTCCTGGGATCAGGGGGGATTCCACGGCGACCCGTCGGCTCTGGACAAGGTCGAGGTCTCGCAGGTGTTTTCCTCGCAGGTGTTCGCGACGGCGAACTACTCCTATTTCCGGGGCGGCTTTCAGCTCATCCCGGAGGGGTCGCCGATTGGAACGGGTCTGACGGTGAACAACACGTATCAGGATACCGGCGCCGTCTGGCACAACAGTTATTACGCGGAGCTGATCCAGCGGCCGCTGCACAACGTGGGCGGAAACGGCTCCTTCTTCTTCAACACCGGATCCGTCGGCAACGAGCTGAAGTTCGGTTTCTCCTATCGGACGGGTAAGGCGAACACGACGATTACCTGGCCCGGAGAGGGAAACTACGTGATCCAGACCGGCGCCGCCCAGAACCTCGGCGTGTTCACGCGGCCGCAGCTCGGGATAGAACATGCGCAGTGGTACAACGGCTACATCGGCGACGTGATCACGGCCGGCAATCTGACGGTCAACGCCGGAGTGCGGTACGACGTGCAGAAGGGGAATAACGCCGGTGCCACGGTTGCCGCCAACCCGATCATTCCGGACATCCTCCCGGCGCTGACGACGACGGACGGGCCAACGGAAATCGAGTGGAAGAACTGGCAGCCTCGAGTCGGTTTGACCTATGCGCTCGGAACAACCAAGAAGGTTCTTCTGAAGGCGAGCTACGCCCGTTTTGCCGACCAACTCGGATTCAGCCCCATAGGTGCAGACAACCCGGCGGCTCTCGCGGGGATTTACTACTACGTCAACAACCCGGGCGGAGTCCCGTTGACCCGCAGCCAGATCGATTTTTCAAAAGGTATTCAGAACTCGTACGGCTTCGATCCAGCCCATCCGACCGCGGCGAGCTCGCCGAACCTCATCGCCAACGGCTACAAGGCTGGGAAGACGGATGAAGCCATTCTCGGTTTCGATGTCGAGGTCCTGCCGGAATTCGTCGTCGGGGGGGCCTACACCTACCGCAAGTACACGGATGCGGCGGCGACGCAAACGTTATCGGCATCGATTGCTCAGGGCGGTTTCATGCCCGGGCTGACGACGGCCGATTGGACGTTCTTGAGGACGGTGACCGTGACAGCCAACACCGGTCAAGTCTTCAGCGTCCCGGTCTACAAACTGACGGGAGCCCCTCGCACCGCGGGCTACATCCTGCAGAACCGGCCGGACTACAACACGACCTACAACGGGGGCGAGCTGACGTTTCAGAAGCGCCTCTCCAACAAGTGGATGGTCCGCGGCGACGTCGGCTATCAGAACTGGAAGCAGAGTGCTCCCATCACCTCGTGTCAGAACCCGAACAACGTCTTGAACGCGACATATGGCGGAAGCTGCCCGGGCGGCAGCTCGATCATGGTCGCACCGTCGGGGACAGGCAGCGGAGCCTTCGGAAATGTCTTCGTCAACTCCAAGTGGAACTTCAACATCAACGGCCTCTACCAGCTGCCGTGGGGTTTCAACATCGCCGGCAACTTCTACGGCCGCCAGGGCTATCCCCGGCTCCAGTGGATCAACGTCAATGCGGGGGACGGGATCGGTCAGCAGAAGATCCTCGCCGGCCAGCTGGATAGCCAGCGCTATCCTGATGTTTACGACTTCGACGCGCGGATCGAGAAGGTCCTGGACATCAAGCCGCTCCAGGTCAGCCTCTCGCTCGACGTCTTCAACGTGGCCAATTCGGGCACCGTTCTCCAACGGCTGAGCCAGATCAACTCGGGCACTGGCACCGCTGCCAGCAGCACCTACAACCAGATCAGCCAGGTCGAGAGCCCCCGGGTCGTGCGAGCGGGCGTTCGCCTCTCTTTCTAGTTTCGAAACACGACCTCTTACCCCGACGGGCTTGGCGCCCGTCGGGGTTTTCTCTTTCCAGGGAGGCTCGGGTCTGCGTCCCGGCCGGAGGCGCCGCTCCATGACTTCCGCCGTTTACGGCAGTCATACCGCGATGAGAGGCAATCGGGCACCGAAGCCCCGTACCGCCCAACTTCCGTTGGCTAGTTTCGGTTGCTGGCGAGCAGGGGCAGGCCGCGCGCGATGCTCCAGCCCAACAGGGCGAGCCCGAGAAGGCCCAGGTAGATCGCAAACGGCTTGAGCGTGTGCGTTTTCAAGAAACGCAGCAGGAAGCGCACGGTGACGTAGCCGACGATCGCAGCGGAAAGAAAGCCGGCCATGAGAGCCGCCCCGCCGATTGCGGGACCCGCGTGGTGCCGAAGATCGAGCAACGCCTTCGCCCCGGCGCCCGCGATGAGCGGCAGGCCCAGGAGAAAGGAGAAGCGCGCCGCGTCCTCCCGGCGCAAGCCGCGATCCAGTCCGGTCGCGATGGTGAATCCCGAGCGGGAGAATCCGGCGAGAAGACCCGCGGCTGCCTGAGCCAGGCCGATCGAAACGCCGTCGGACCAGCTCAACTGGATCAACGGTTTCTCCGGCACGCCCCGGCGCGCGGCAAGCCGTTCCGAGAAAAGGAAGTAGGCACAGGCGATCAGCATCGAGAAGCCGATGAGCGCGAGGGTCCGGACCGATTCGAAGTGCTTCAGCAGGAAGAGGCCGGCGACGACTCCCGGCACCGTTCCGACGGCCAGAGGCAGGAGCAGCGCACGCGAACGAGGATCACGCGCCGGGCGGCGCAGAATCCAGAGTGCGAGCTCTGTGACGATGGCGAGGATGTCAGGCCCGAGCGCCGCAAGCAGGGCAAGAGCCGTACCCAGGTGAAGAACGACATCGAAGGAAAGGGCGACCTCGTCATTGCGGATTCGAAGAAGCTCTTGAGCCAGGTAGAGGTGGGCCGTTGAAGAGACCGGCAAAAACTCGGTCAGCCCCTGGAGAGTGCCAAGCAGCAGAGCGTCGAAGAAGGTCATAGTTTCGGCGCCCGAGAATCTCACAACCCCCGTCCTGATTGCCCAATCGGCCCGCGGAGGAGACCTGGAGTGAGGGCAGCTCGGGCGGATGTTTCTGGCTGCCGCGGGAATCCGGGAGTTTGCCGGGCGGTTTTTGTATAGTCTTCGCCAAAAAGTCCGGGAGAGTGATGCGAGCCCTTTGTCGTCTTTTCGTCTTTTTTTCGCTTTTCGTCTTCCTTTTTCCTTCGGTCCCGGCCCTCTCGAGCGAGCAGCCCGTATCGGGGGAGGAACAGGAAGGCGAGGGGTTGCCCCCGGATCGGCCCATGGAACGAGCGGCCTGGAACGCGCGGATCCGGCGCGACGAGCGCGGGCAGGTCCTCGCCGAAAACCGCCTGCGCGCCCTGGCAGAGGCCTGTCAGCTTCCCGTCGACTCCTCCATGCGGGTGCCCGCGCCGGCAAATGCCGGACGGCCTGCGCCGGCCGGAATTCAAAGCTTCGGGGGGCGCCAGTGGCAGGCGGTAGGACCGAAGCCCGCCCAATCCATCGCCGGGTCGACACAACGATGGGGAATGGTCGCCGGACGGGTTTCCGCGATCGCGATCCATCCTTTCGACGAATCCACGCTCCTGATGGCGTCGGCCACCGGCGGCATCTGGAAGTCCACGGACGCCGGCGCGAATTGGCGGCCCGTCTCCGATGGAGCTCCGGCGCTCGCAACGAGCCACATCGCCTTTGCTCCTTCAAATCCCTCGATCGTCTACGCCGCGACGGGCGAGGTGGACACATCCGGCAGCGAGGCGGTTCCCAACCAGTCTCTTGGGACCTATCTGGGAGCCGGACTCCTGCGCTCGGGAGATGGCGGCGAGACCTGGAGCCGCGTGGACCAGGACTTGCCGGGCAACGCCGTTCTCTCGAGGATCGTCGTGAGCCCGTCCGATCCGCAGACCGTTCTGGTCGGGATCTACCTCTATCAGGACATCGCCGCCAACGGTTTCCGTTCGGGCGGAGTCTTCCGCTCGACCGACGGCGGGGTCCACTTCACTCAGACGTTTACGCACCGCATCAGCGACATGGCCCAGGATCCGTCAGATGCGCAGCGCGTCTACCTCGCGGCGGGCCGGTGCCCCGAGTGTGTGGCGAGCGGCGTCTACGTCTCGACGGATTTCGGGCAGACCTGGGCTCCTTCGCTGATCCCTTCCACGCCCGGCGCGGGATTCCTGCATCCCTCCGGACGCATTCGCATCGGCGTGACCCGTTCCGCCGGCGCCACAATTCTCTACGCCTCGGTGCTCGACGCTAACAACGAGCACACCAACGCCGGCATCTACCGCTCCGGCGACGGCGGGGCCACGTGGGCGAAGAAGACTTCCGATCCAACGATGTGTCCCAAGGCCCCTGCCAACAACCAGTGCAGCTACGATCACTGGATCTCGCCGGCGGCAGGCTCGGACAACAACCTGTACTTCGGATCGATCGGCCTCTACAAATCCACCGACGGCGGCTCAACCTGGTCGAAATTCGTCGATCCCTACAACCGCGCCGGGAAAATAGTTCCGGTCCACCCGGACCAGCACCTGGGTGTCGTCTCCACCTCCGCGCCCGACACGATCTACTTCTGCACGGACGGCGGCCTCTACCGTTCCCGAGACGGCGGCCAGACGTTCGAGAGCCTGAACACCACGCTCACGCTCGCCCAGTTCAACGGAGTCGCTCTGCATCCGACCAATCCCGATTTCGCCATCGGCGGTACTCAGGACAACGGCAACTTGCGCTACACCGGCTCTCCACTCTGGACCGACCGGACGGGCGGGGACGGCGGATTCAACCTCATTCAGTCCGACAGCCCCAACGTCGTCCTCTCGGGCTACTACTTCGCATTGATGACGTACTCGCACGACGGAGCGGACGGGTACGTCGACACCACTCCGTGCAACACGCTGATGAATTGCACCACCTCCGAGAACCTCGAGCCGATGGCGTTTTATCCACCGATGGTCGCGGCTCCCGCAGCGCCCGCCACGGTTTTCCTGGGAACCAACCGGATCTGGGCGAACACGACGTTTGGGGCCGATGCCACGAAATGGACGGCGCGGACCCCCTCGACCTTTCTCACCGCATCGGGCGATTTTCTGACGGCGCTCGCCGTCTCAGGCGATGGGTCCGGATCGATCTGGGCGGGCAGCGAGCTGGAAGGCGTCTTCTTTTCCTCCGACGGCGGCGTGACTTTTTCGGCCCGCAACGAGGGACTTCCCAACGCCATCGTCACCGCGGTCGTCCCCGCCACGCCCGATGGAACGAACGCCTACGTCACGTTCGGCGGGTTCCTGGGATCTCCTTCCCGGCACGTGTTCCGCACGAGGGACGGGGGCATGACCTGGACGAACATCTCGAGCAATCTG
The DNA here is from genome assembly GCA_046728075.1 of Acidobacteriota bacterium. GTDB lineage: Bacteria > Acidobacteriota > Thermoanaerobaculia > UBA5066 > Gp7-AA6 > JBKPDV01. Next base: position 5,505 of record JBKPDV010000301.1, read on the forward strand.
CCCGATGTTCCGATCACCGCGCTCGTCCTGGACCCGTCGGATCCCAACGATCTTTTCGTCGGAAGCGACGTCGGTGTACTCCGGTCCGTCGATGGCGGGGCGAGCTGGGTAACGTTCAACGAAGGTCTGCCCAATGCCGGCGTGTACGCGCTCGCGTTTCACCGGTCCACGGGAGATCTCTGGGCCGCCACTTATGGCCGGGGGATGTTTCGCATCCTGGCCCCCTCGCTCGCGCCGGCGGCCGATTTCTCCGCCTCTCCGGCGGGCCTCTTCGCGGGCACTCCCGTTCTCTTCGTGGACAGCTCCGGCAATTCCCCGACCTCCTGGGCCTGGAACTTCGGAGATCCGGCCTCCGGTGCGGCCAACACCTCCACGTCGAGGAATCCCCGCCACACGTACGCGGCTCCGGGCGTCTACACGGTCACGTTGATCGCCGCCAACTCGGTCGGCTCGAATCAGATCACCCACACCGTGACGATCTCGGCCGGCGGGCCGTGCAAACGCTGCTCGCGCGTCACGCCGTTCCGTTGAGCCTGCCGGAGCGCGGGTAACAATCTATATATTGTTAGCCGCGCGGCTGCGGGCTACTGCTGCCGGTTTCCCTCGAAGCACTGATCCACGAAGGACGCCGAGTAGCGGGTCACGGTCTCGGGCGGAACGTCGGCGCGGCGGATTTCGCGGAACTCGAAGCGGATCGACCGGTCCGGCGCGACGGTCGCCACCAGGTAACCGTAGACGTTCGTTCGGGCCGACTCTCCTTGCGTGACGCCCGCGGGTAGTGGATACCGGATTGCGCCCGTCGTGCCGATGAGCCATCCGGGAAGGACGCCTCCATGCGTCTTCCAATACGGGGTATCGAAGAGGTCCTTCATGTAGAAATGAGAGTGACTGGAGAGCAGGTACACGCGCTTTCCGGTGGCCTGCGCCTGGAGAAGATCCGCATAGACGCGGCGGCCGCTCTGCTCGCCCTGAGCCGTGTCGCTCATGCTATGCCCGGCGGCGCGGCTGTCGGGCAGCACCTCGTGCATGCCGACGACGATCGCCCGCACCGCCGGATCGGCAGCGTCTTTCTTGACGACCCGTTCGAACCAGGCGATCTGCTCCGCGTCGAACTGATCGGGACTGGCATTGTCGAGCGTGACGAAATCGACTCCGTTCTGAATCCAGTGGTAATAAGTCTTCAGCCGGTGGTCCTTCGGGTCATCGGCGAGCCGCTGGCGAACGAGCGGCGGCGCGTTCAGCCAGTCGGCGAACTGAATCAAATAGTCGGCTCGAGTCTTCGGCGACACGAGCTCGTGATTACCGATCGCGAGATAGACGGGAATCGACCCAAAGGGAGAGAGCTGGCTCTCGATGAAGTCGTCCCAGGCCGTGCGGAGGTAGTCGCTGATCGTCAGCGGGCTCGAGGCGTCCCGGCGTGCGGCCACGAGATCCTGATCGAAGTCGTAGATCGCCCGGAAATCCCCCAGGTGCCAGTAGAAGGAAGCTCCGGCCGCCCGGGCACCGGTCGCGACGGCCGGCATGACGACGTCGCCGCAATTGCGGGAATCTCCGCCAACGACAAAGCGCCAGACCTCGCCTTCCTGGGCGAGAGCTGCGACCGCCGGGAGAATCAGGATCAGGCCCGCGAGAGCCGCCCGACGGCTTTTGCTCATCGCCAGACGATAGCAGGGACTCCGACACACCTCAGCCTGGAGACAGAGGCCGCTTCCCGGCCGCGTACTTCAAGACGCGCGCCTTCTCCAGCGTGACCAGGCCCTCCGTGACCATTTCATCCAGGATCGGGATCAGCCGGTCCACGTGCTCCGCGGAGTCGACGACCTCGATGACGATCGGAAGATCCTCGGAGAGGCGAAGCAGATGCGCGGTATGGAGAACGCTACGCGCGCCAAACCCGGCGATCCCCTGAAAGACCGTCGCTCCCGCGAAGCCCTCCTTGCGCAGCCGTTCCAGGAGCGCGTCGGTCAAGGGCCGGTGGTGCCAGCGATCCGATTCGCCGATGAAAATCCGGACGAGAACCTGCTCACCATCGAGAACCCTCATGATCTCTCCTTTGCCCGCTCAGGCTCCGAGCCACCATCGGGCGAGCGCGAGTCCGGCCACTCCTGCGGCGAGGCATCCAGCCACTGTTGCGCCGAGGTTGCAGGCGGCCAGGCCCCAGGCCTCCTCGCGCAGGTATTGGAGCGTTTCATAGTTGAAGGTCGAGTACGTCGTGAAGCCCCCCATCACCCCGGTCGTGAGCGCCACGCGAAGAATCGGCGCGATCCAATTCGTGGTCAGAGCGACGTGCATGATCGCGCCGAGGAGGAAAGAGCCGATCAGATTGACGGCGAGCGTGCCATAGGGAAAGGCCGTTCCGAACGCCGCGAGAAGCCAGCCCGACAGGAGATAACGCGCGCCCGTCCCGATCCCGCCGCCCAGACAAATCCAGAGGAACCGATTCATCTCCCACCTCACCTGCCCGTCGAGTCTTCACCAAAAAAAACTCCCACGACCGAATGCTTGTCGTAGGAGTCATTGGCCCCCTCGCTCGGGAGCGATTATGGCGGACCCCACCGCCCGATCCTCCTTCTAACAAAGAGGGGTCGGGCGGGCAAGACCGCGCACGGACCTTGCAGAAACGGAGTCTCGATGGCCAAAAGCGAGAAGGTCGAAAAGCCCGAAAAGGCCGACAAAGTCGAAAAGGCCGCGGTTCAGCGACTCAAGGAGCACGAGAACGTCGAGAAGGCGCTGGAACAAAGCGCACCGGGAGAAGAGGAGCGTCGCTCGGAGTCCCGCCGGCCGAAGCTTTGGCTGATCGCCACAGCAGCCATGGCTGCGCTCCTGGGGGTTTTCGAGTGGCTTGTCGAGACGGACCGGGTCAAGCTCCCGGGATCTCCCTTCGGTGTGCTGCCGCGAGTTCCGCTCGCGCTCTTCTTGATCGTCTCTGTCCTCGTGGTCGAGAGACTCGCGGAGACGTTCGGGGTGCGGCAGATCTCCAGCCGCGTGTCCCGGTACAACCTGACGCGCGTTCTTCGCCTCATCGTGGCGGTCTTGATTCTCGGCATCATCGGCGCGGTTCTCTTCTCGAACCTTTACACCGGCCTGGTTTCGCTGGGGGTCATTTC